>CAYWOD010000016.1:0-27367 GCA_964459805.1 uncultured Pirellulales bacterium | reverse complement strand
GATTGCCACGGCCTTTGAAAAAGGCCTCGCAATGACACAAAAACTCAGTTTATACCCCCTGAACGGTTATTGAATTCCTTTGCGTCTTCTGGGCCTTTTCGCGGTAGGGTTCCTTCGTGCCTTCGCGGCAGAATTCTTTGCATCTTGCCTCTGCGTTCTGTGCATTCGTGTTGTCGTTTTACAGAAGTTTTACAGTCTCGTTTGTCAACCGTGGACCGACTCATCTCGTCTGTGATAGCAGATAGAGCAAAATATTGGAACTCTCATAGAGTGAAATGAAAGGAGCCGAGAAGATGTGGATCGAAACGGCGAGAAGCAAATCTAAAAGTGTGGTTGTCCTGACAATTATAGCGGTTGTTGGTGTCGGTTGTGGGTCTTCGCCGGACGCTGATGGCTGGCAAACAAGAAGCATTAACGAAGCCGGAACGGTCGGTGGGTGTCCCGGCGGGACTGTGGTGGTCGGTCCGCCAAAGCAATTGGGCGGACAAGTACGGATTCGTATGGGTGACAGGCTGTGTGAGAACGTAGAATTTAGAATCGTCGCCGTTGACCAAGGGGGGCGAATACGGGTCGGTGAAAGGACCGTAGAGCGGCGTTTAGACCGAAAGTTGCGATGTACTCAGGTGGTGTTTTCAGGTGTGCAGCTCAAAGACATAAAGGAGTTTCGACTTCAGTCACGACCTTATCAGCAAAAGACCGTGCGTGTTAGCCGGAGATCCCTACCTGCCGCCAGTGCTGCTCAAAAGGCCCGATTGATCAATGCGGCAGCCGAAGGAGACCTGTTTGCATCCAATTATTTCAACTGACGGGCCTATCTCTTCTACCGAATCGTTGTGCGTGCACTTGGCTATACGAAAAGGGGCAAAATAGCGGGGGTCCGATCACCACTGGCCATTAACTAACGGCTATTCTTCCGCTCCGTGCTTGATTAGCAGCGTTCTCGGCAGTGAGAAATGCCGGTTAGTCGGTTTGTTTTGCCTTTGCGTGGGCGGCGACTATTTGCTGCTGGACGTTTGGCGGGACGAGCTCGTAGTGGCTGAGGGTCATTGAGTAACTTCCTCGGCCGCCCGTGACGCTTTTCAACTGGCTGTTGTACTGCTTGACCTCCGCGAGCGGGACCTGCGCCTTGACGACGATGAAATTTCCCGCGAGCATGTCCTGACCGAGGACTCGGCCCCGCTTGGAGGCGAGGTCGCCGGTGATGTCCCCGATGTTCTCGGCGGGGACGGTCACTTCCATGTTTACTATCGGCTCGAGCAGGACGGGCTTTGCCTTTTGAACGGCATCGACAAACGCACCCTTGCCGGCCGCGCGGAATGCGACCTCCTTCGAATCGACCGGGTGGTGCTTGCCGTCATAGACCGAGACCATAATATCCTGCATTGGAAAGCCGGCTACCACGCCGGTCTGCATCACATCGTTGATTCCCTTGGCGACGGCGGGCTCGTACTGCCCGGGTATTGAGGCGCCGAAGATGTCCCAGCTAAACTGTAGCGGCGGGTCGCTGTTGCGTTCGGCCGGCTCGACTCTGAGGTAAACCTCGCCGAATTGGCCGGCCCCACCGGTCTGCTTTTTGTGTCGGTAATGGCCCTCGGCCTTGGCCGTGATTGTCTCGCGGTAGGGAATCTTCGGCTCTTTTGTTGTTACGGCGAGCTTTGAGCGATGGAGCATTTTTTCGAGCGTAATTCGCAGACGGAGGTCACCCAGGCCGCTTGCGACGAGCTCCTTGGTCTGCATATCTCTGGTTATTTTGAAACAGGGGTCTTCCTCGCAGAGCTTTTCGAGAGCGGCGCTGATCTTTTGCTCATCTCCTCTCGATGCGGGCTCGAGCGCCAGCGAGAACATAGGCTCCGGGACGGCGGGGATTTCAAACGCGCCGGCGGCCCTGCCGTCGTGAATGAGGTCGCCCGTTTTCAACTCATCGACTTTCGCGAGGGTTATGATGTCACCGGCAATACCGGCGTCGGTCTCTTTGTTTTCACCGCCCTGAGATTTGAGGATGTGCCCGGGGCGAATACTCTTTTTTTCCGCGTTTCGCAGGATATTTGCGTCGGACTTGATAGTCCCGCTGAAGATTCGGATTGTGGAATACTTCATATTTGAGCGTGGGTCAAACCCGACTCTAAAGACCAATCCGGCCAGCGGCCCGGTGGGGTCGGCATTCAACTGTGTCGAGGTTTCGCCGTCTTTTAGCTCTGCAAGTCTTGCCTGCGCCGGTGAGGGCGTGTACTTTGCAACGAGGTCAAGAAGCTCGGTTACGCCGATTTCATTGCGGGCGTCGGTGAATACAATTGGGATAATGGTTCCCGACTTGAGGGCCTCGACGAAGACCAACGCTATTTTTTCGGGTGGGATTTCCTCGCCTCCGAGGTAGCTTTCCATAAGGTCGTCATCGGCCTCGATAATGCTTTCGATAAAGTCCGTGTGTGCCTGGGCGACGTCCATAACAGGTGAATCGCCCGTTTCGTTCTCGATGCAGTCGATGACGGATGCCTTGTCTGCGGCGGGCAGATTGGCACATCGACATTGGGAGCCGAATGCCTCCTGGACACCCTTTATGAGCTCGCCGAATGCGACGTTTTCTGCGTCCATTTTGTTAATGACGATGACGCGGGGCATATTGGCCTGGTCGGCCAGCTCGAACATTTTGCGCGTGTTGGTTTCGATCCCGGCCGCGGCGCTTATGACAATTACGGCGGTTTCAGCGGCGGGAATAGCCTTTATGGCAGGCCCGATGAAGTCGGGGTAGCCGGGCGTGTCGATTATGTTTATGAGCCTGCCGGCCTGCTCGACGTGAACGATAGACGATTGGATCGAATGCTGATGCTCCTTTTCTTCGTCGTAGAAATCGCAGACGCTGGTCTTCTCATCGACGCTGCCGAGCCGGTTCGTCGCCCCGGTCTTGTGCAAAACCGCCTCAGTCAGCGATGTCTTGCCGCTGCCTCCGTGCCCCAAAAGAACGATATTACGAATGTCGGCGGTACTAACCACTTTTTCAGTCTCCAAAAACCTTCTTTACACGTTTCGGTTCGGGTATCTCCAAAACCTATGATACTACAACCACAACACGCCCGCAACAAGGGATTTTTTAACGTTTTTGCGTGAGGGGCACCTCTCAACGCCCTTCCCACATTTTGCGGTTGTGTGTTCGGGGACGTAGAGTGTAATTCATAGACAACGAGCAAAGGCCGATTACTGTCGGGGATAGATGTTATGATAAAGTGTTACGAGACGGGCATAGAGGTAATCAAGGATGCTTTTGCCGGAGCAGCTAAAGGGCTCATCTGTACACCTTATTACAGTGAGCGAGGTCTTCACCTGCTAGCGTGAGTTTATCACGAGTTTTTGCGAATTTGTGCTAAAAGCCTGTCTGGTAAGAGGTTGTGTCATTTTGCATGGGTACTCGCTTAGCATAATGAGACATGGATGCACATTATGTTAAGCGCGGACCCCTTTTTTGCTAAACATTCGTTTAACCCCTACCCATTGTCGCCTTCGTTGCTTGTGGTGGCGTCGTACTTTCGACGACCGTCGGGGTTTGCGTCCGTCAGAGCCGGATAAATATTGCGTATTGCCTATTGCGCTTAGCGGACTGCGGGGATCCGTTCGACAAACTCAGGACAGGTTGGGGCAGATTTTTTTGGGTCAAGGGGATGACATTGGGGCAAGATAGCCAGCATGGGCTAATGAGGGCGAGGCGGCGATAGACAGAGAGCATGGGCCCAGTACGTGTTTAGGCAGAGGACAGAGTCAGTGGCTTGCTGCGAGGGCACAGGCTTGAAGGGCGTGAAACCACGGCCAAGATGGCCGTGCCACGATCAAATTGGCCCCGGCTAAACACGTACTCGCCGAAGGCGATTCCATATTCCTTACATCCGTCGCTATTGGTGAATGGCTAAATGGCAGAAAATGATTTCACACCCGCGATGACCATCAGCCATCGACCATACAATCATCGTGCGCCGTTCTTTTTAGCGACGCGGGCCCATGCACAAGACTGTCCCGTTGTTGAGAGCGAGATACAGCTTGCCGTAGGCTGCGGCCATGCCGTCAAAGACCGGTTCGGCTTTGAGCGGATACTCTTTGAGTCTCTCGCCGTCACCGGCAGAGATGACGGTGAGGACCGAGTCGTGCTCACTATAAGGATTCTTCTCAAACACCTTAGCCGAGTCCTTCCACCCGGCGCCAAAGAGCAGATCATTGGCCAGTACCATTGCGCGGAACTGAACGAGAGTCTTTTCGTTCCACTTGTGGCTGTTAGCATCCAGCATTCGTCTTTGCTTTCTGTCGGCTTGTTGCATCGTCTGTTTTGTGTTTTGGCGTGCGAAAAGCCGGGTCCCTGTTGGGAACTGCTCCGGCGTGTATCTGGCGTATTTCTGGTGCAGGTGGCCGGTATGTGTGCCGGGCTGCATTGATTTGTCGTGCTTGAGGAACGTGTAGTATGTCTGAACGCCGTAAGCCATCGCCTCGTCGAACACTAACAACTTGCCGAATGTATCGCCGGCCCCTAATTGCCAGTTCCACCTGTGCCCCCAGCAATCCTCCAACAGACCGGTATTCGCCATTATTGTAGCGGCTCTCGGCCCTCCACTTGCCTCCAGCGACAAATCATACCGTTTCTGGCGCATCGTAATACTCCGCCCATCCGAAATAAGGATGTCCGGCAAGGTCCCGTCTCTACCGGCCCCCTCCGAGCTTAAAGTCGTACTGCACCGGACCGCCCCTGTTTCGGCATCGAGGCCATACAGCCGGAGCCCGCCGTCAAGGTATGAAGTATGCCCCGCGCAAAAATAGACTGTGCCGTTGACAACCAGTGTGCTGCCGTGTATCGGCCACAAGGATTCCAGTCTGTCCCTGACCACAGTACGCCTGTCAACCGGCGCGGCCCGGAAACGCCAAATTAGCTGACCATCAGAGACCCGCAGCGCGTAAACATAACCATTGCGGCATCCGAAAATCGCCATCGGGCCGTATATAGTCGGCGGCGAATCAACACGCCCTTCGGCGATGAACTTCCACAGCTCGCTGCCGGTATCAGCATCAATGCAGTGGACGGTCTGCTCATCGACCGCACTGACGAACAGTTTGTTCCGGGCCACAACCACACTGCTCAGCCTGCCGCCTATGTTAGCCTTCCACCTGGCCTCAAGGTCAACCGGAACCTTTGTGCTCGCACAACCGCTGCGCGTAATATCGTGACGATACGTCGGCCACTCCTGCAGATCGGCGTTCTGCACCGGCGGCGCCCAGATTACGTCCCTCGACTGCGCCCCGGCAGTCTTCTGCCTCCGGTGTTCATTGTTCAACGCTGTTTCCCCGTATGCCTTGCCCTTCGCTAACCTCCCTCCACTATCACTGTCACTTCTTACTGCCTCGGCGGCCAGAGCATGAAACCCGTCAAACTTGATGTCGTTGAAACACTGGCAGGGATGCGGCGGCGCATAGATCAGTCCGTTGCAAGGCATAAAGCCATATTGACAAACGGCCCTGACCCACCAGTTGATAGTGTTTTCATCGCCCTCGAGGTCAACAAACTCCAGGCCCCGCCGACTGCTGATAAGGTATCGCTCTGTCGCCTTGTTGCGGTAACAGCGATGATGGTGTCCGCCCGGCCACACATCCGCTTTGACCAGCGATTTCTTCACTTGGCCGGTGTACAGGTCAAAGGCCAGAAACTCCTTACCGCCACCCGGGACATCGGCGGGCTTGACCTTGATTGCCTGGGTACCGGGAAAGGTCCATACAACATCGTTGATCACAAACAGATCACCGGGCGCCGCAAACCCCGCATATCCCTTATTTTCCCAGAGCTTATGTCCATCTTTGACCGAAAAGACGGCAAGTCTGTCCAATGAAAGACAGGCAACTGTGTCCTTGTATTGCACTACAGTCGGCGCATAGTTTCTCAGAAACAGCCCACGAGTAGCAAACGGCACATTCCAGCACTCTTTTCCGCTTGCCAGGTCAACGCAGTAGAGTTTCTCGTTATCCAGGTAGAAAGCCTTCTTGTTGCCGGCTGTCAGCGACAATGGCGCCAGGCGGACAAGATTCTCTCCCTCTATCCTCCATAGCCGTTCGCCCGTATCGGCCTGATATGCTACGATGAGCTTAGTCGGGCGGGGACCATCCTCGTCATAGAATTCCCAATAATTGTCTATCACCGGCGCGTGGAGATTCCAGACCTGCGGCTCTCCGACAACCACAAGTAGAACTCCGCCGTCACATATAAACTCCTCGGCCTTATTCGAGCCCTTATATGTCCGGACCGTCTTGCCCGTTGTTGCATCCAGTGCCGTCACCGGGGCGTCAAATCCTAACGTCACATACACACGGTTCCCAATCGAGACGAGGCGTCGCGGCAATTGGACCGGGCCGGTGCGGAAATAGTGTAGATGCGTTATCCAGGAATCAATCTCACGCTTCCACAACAGCTTGCCGTTAAAGGCATCGCGGGCGATAAGCTTCCATCTTGCCGGATGATGAATAAGCGATGTCAGCCCTTCGTCGAGTATGTAGAAAATCCGCCCGTTACTCGATGTCATCGCACTTATACTGGCCTGCGCGTCGTGGTCCCTCGTACGCTTGGGTTCGGCCTGCCACTGTAGATGATTGGGCGTTGCTATCCTTGTGTCCTTTGCGACCGCATTATTGTCCGCATCATGAAGAAAATGCGTCCATTCATCTATCTCGCCAGGCCACGGTTTCACTATCTTTTTCCATTTCTTGCCGTCCTTGAGATAAGCAACCCCTTTCGGACACAAGATGCGCATAACTTCATCCATAGAAACATCGCCAACATCCTCGGCCACAAGCAGATTGACTACGTTATCGGTGTAGGGCAGGCTCTTGCCCGACCACTGCTCTACGGAGACTTTTCCGTAAAGGCCTCTCTTGCTTATGTAATCACGTGCCTTGGCGATACTCTTTGCGTCTTTGTCCAATCCATGCACCAGGTAGCTGTCATTGACATGCAGACCAGCCGTCAGCTTCCCGTCCCCGCAGCCAATATGGACCACAAGCCCGCCTTTAACACCTGTGGCCTCCAGGATATGCCCGGCTTCCTGCTCTTGTGCCTTTTGCTGAGACCCTGCCATTAACAAGACCCATGACATCGCCACAAAACAGACAACAGTCACAAAGAATCGGCCTTTCTTTTTCATGACGACTTTCCTTTCAATTCAAACGTATGTCAAAGGTCCGCAATAACCTAAAGTCTCCATATTGCACATCATCTGCGCCATATCACGCGCAAAAAAAAGTCGCACGCTCGGACCAAATGTAGATTATATTCCGCTCCGGCATCCGCCGCAATAGTCCGGATTCCCGACCAATCTCTTGTCACAAACCTGACATTTGTCAATTTTACGCCCCCTCCAGTTTGCCTTTGATTTTCTTGCAATATTGGCCCGTCTTGTGTAGGGTAAGTGGGGAATTGTCAGAACGTGCTTGTTACGCAGAGTGTTGCGCCCGTAGCTCAGGCGGACAGAGCAACGGATTTCTAATCCGTAGGTCGCAGGTTCGAGTCCTGCCGGGCGTGATTTTGAATTTCGTATGTCGTATTGCGCATGTCGTCCCTTCGACTTCGCTCAGGGCAAGATCGCGTATTGGGGGGGGTGGGTAATTGGGATGGATGGGGAGTTTGGGGGAGGGGAAATTGGGTTTGAATTGGGTTCGTTTTGGGTTCGTTTTTTCGAGCCCGGAGGCGTGGTTTATTGTCATAATCCTTTGTCGAATAGAAGTTTAAGTTCATTTTTGGCTTTTCGGAAATTGGGTTCGTTTTGGGTTCGTTTTTCGTTGTCCGAGGGGGTATAAAATTTTCGTAAACCTTTTTTATATATAGGGTTAGGTTCGTTTTTGCCTCGGTGGAAATTGGGTTCGTTTTGCATAAAAAGGGGGTGATTTGTAGAGTTCTCGCGACAAGTGTAGAGACTCCGCGACATAAGTAGAGCGGCGGTAGAGAATGCAAAAATCAAAGTGCAAAATGCAAAATTGCGGAATCGCGAGGCTGCCTTATAGGCAGATAAGATCATTGGGATGGGAGGTTTGATTGGGGGTTTGTTTTGCATAACGTACCCTTGAAAGGTAGTAAATATCGAGAGCAGTGTATTTTATACTTTCCCTGCGAGGAGGGCTGTATAGGCGGTTTGTTCATCGGTTGGGGTGAGCGGGTCGAGCTTTCGGATTAGGCGGAGTCTTTGAAGCTCGAGTATGGTTTTGTAGAGGCTGTGCTCGATTCTTCGTTCGTACATGAGGAGGCGTTCGAGGACTCTTGCGTTCGAGAGGTCGCTTATAGAGGCGCGGCCGAGGGCGAGATGGTCGTTTTGGGGGTGTGGGGCGTTGTTTATGCGGTCAAGCAGGCTGCGGGGGACCAGGCCGGCCAGGCGGCTGGAGGTATTGGGGTGGAGCAGGGCGTCAATGGCCTGGTTCTGGATGCGGACGGTTCGTTTTAGCCGCCATGAGAGGGAAATGATTCGGTCGGCGAGCATTGATTCCATGGGGCTGACGGGGCTTAGCTCGTGGAGGATTTGGTCGGTGTGAAGGTCGTATTCGGCCTGGGATTCGCCTTCGATCACCTGCTGGTTGGCTAATAGGCCGTGTTTGAGGGAGTTTTGCGATGCGACGGCCTTGCCGGTAGGGGTGCGGGGGCCGGTCGATCTTTGGGCGTTACGACGGTTGGCGAGTATTTGGGGTTGGGTGGACATTTTAAACCTCCGGTTTTCGTATTTCGTATCTGGTATATCGTATGTCGCATTTTGTATTGCGTGTATCTGCTGATACGAAAACGTGCGGTTCTCCGCTATATCCGGCGCCTGCGGGCGGTTTGTGTTTGCTTAGTGGCAAACATGCGGGTATTTTAACATAATTTCAAACAAAAGTCAACAAGAAAATGACCAAAAAACCACTTTTTGGTCACCCTGAGCATAGTGGAATGGGCCTAAGCCAAATTGCCAGCCTTTCTGATACGATGAAGTTCAAAATACGCCAAATTGACAGAAAGAAACATACTGTATGTGCCAAATCAGCAGACGACAATACTACATATAGCGATAATGGGTGAAATTCGGCGTTTTGTGAGAATTGGTGTTCTGGCACGGGTTTTGCTCATTGTAAATTCATTAAATATATGCTATCGGCACTGGTGGCCGAGAGCGCGTAAAAAATACCACTCTTCGGTTTCCCTTGTTGATTGTTGATGTGAAAAGAGTGCGCAGTGTGCTTGAAATCTTATTTATGTACGAAAGGAGTTTGAAATGGCAAAGAAGGGTTCAGGTAAAAGAGGGCGAAGTGCGATAACAGGAAGATTTGTAAAAAAAAGTCATGTTAAAAAGCATCCACGTACAACTGTAAGTGAAACAATCAAGAAATCACGAGGTGGCAAGAAAAAATGAAAAGAGTATTCATAAGTAGCATAATACAGGGATTTACAAATGAACGTCAAGCAGCAGAATCGGCTATTAAAAGTCTGGGCCTTCTTCCTATAATGGCGGAACAATTTGGTGCTCAGCCATTAAGCCCGCGTCACGCTTGCTTGCAGGGAGTCAAAAAAAGTGATATTTTTCTAGCTATACTTGGGAACCGATATGGAGATGAAACAGGTTCGGGTAAATCACCCTGCGAAGAGGAATTTGACGAAGCACGACAAGCGGGTCTACCCATTTTTATCTTTATTAAAGACTGTGAGCGTGATGAGAAACAAGAGGCCTTTAGGGAGCGCATTACCAGCTACGAGGAAGGTTACTTTGTAAGTTTCTTTGATTCAACTGACAAAGTATTTCGCCAAATAACCGAATCAGTTTCGCAGCATAGCTCTACTACAGACATATCAATAACTACGTCCCAATCTTCATCTCATATACAGAAACATATCAAATTCTTAAAATCAACAGGTTCCTGTGCTTCTTATCTTGTTGCTGTCGTAGTGCCTTCTGACCAAAGAGAACAATATATTTCCACAATGGAACTGTCTAAAAACGAAGAAAAAGAGACGTTTCAGCAAGCAGCTCTTTTTGGAGAAACTGCTATTTTTTCACTGCGACGAGGACTTGATTTTGTTGATGAACGTGAACATTTAGAACTGCGTCAAATTGGATCAGATGACAAACCCTACACCATACTCGCATTTCATCCAGATGGAACGTTAGCGTGGATGTCTTGTCTTGATAACGAACAAGGACAAGGTTATAATCTTTTCGACTACCATGTTATCGACGAGAGAAAATTGCAAAGTAAATTAACGGCTTTTTACTGTTACGCTTCATGGTTTTACCAACGACTTAGCGCTAATAAAAGGCCTATTTTCAGCCTGTATACTACGGTAGCTCTGTTCAATGAACAGGGAAAGAAGTTAGGTAAAAGACCGTCTTTTCCTCCGAACTCAATGAGTATTGGCATGGGGTTCGAAAATCAACAAAATCCCCTCGTGATTCCCCAGCAGCCGCTTAAGATCGCTTTCGCTAAACTGATAGAAACACAAAAACTTTCACAAGAGTTAATGAATTTAATAGTTAGAGCCTATAAAGCAGAAGGCCTATATTATGAACCTTAACCTAATATTGTTATCATAGGAGTGTCACAAATGGTAGAAAGAAAATATTTCTGTAAAAGATGCAAAAAAATATTTGTTGTAGAAGTTTTCGAAAAAGGCGAGGCGCAGGATAAAGGACTGCAGGGTTCTCCTGTGAGATGTCCAAATTGTGGAAGTGGAGGACAGCAAATAGAACCGGCATGAGCTTTTTGTTGATTAATTATTTTTGGTAAAGTAAAGTGATGATAAGAAGTATCCGCGTGTGCAAACAAGTACCTGAGGCACAGGCAAGCCTGCTGCACACCCTACCCGGCGGAATTTACTTTACATAGAGGATATTTATCCTAAACTCGCGTTAGGATTATCATAAAGAAAATCGTAAATCTTTTGCTGGTAGAGATCTATAAGGCGGTTCGGAGTTTTTCTGTACCCTTCTACCAGTTGCTTTTGTCTTCGGGATAAGCCATGTGAAGTGCCGCATATAACTTTGTCAGGTATATCTGGGTGACACAATGATTCAATTCGTAATCTTTTCAGATTTGTTTCATTAAATCCGAAGCCTAAAAAATAGATGTGTTTGGCAGCAATAAGCAATTCGAAAGCTTGATTGAATTCCGGATCTTTTTCGATGTCCTCATGTATAATCTTTATATTTTCACCACCTCTGCGAACGTATAATCCCAATTTATTGGGATATGTTGCTGCATCATAGGGAACTAACGAATAGCGTGTTTGTTCCCACGGAAGTCGTCCGAGTTTACCATATACATGAACTATTGGAATTTTGTTTAATTTCTCAGCACATTCCTCGTCATTTTTATTATAAGCATGTTGCAAGCCCGTAAACAAATAATGCTCAAACGACCGATCATAGTTGAAGGTAATAATAGCAAGTTTATTTTGACAGAACTCATCAAATGAAGTATTGAGCAGGCCGAAAAGATATTGATACCAATTATTGTCCTTATTTACATTAAAAAGGTTTGTTGTTTGCTCAAAACGCAACAATGCCGCAGCAATTGCTTCTTTGCCTACATCAATAAAATCGGTGCGATATTCAAGAAATTCATCAACCGAAGAGCGTCCAGACAAAAGCAAATTCTTTCTGAATTCGCAAATTTGCTCATTATCATAGCCATGCTTCTCTAAAAGGCTAACTGTTTCTGAGTGACCATTAAGTATATCACTAATTAAAGCAACAAGTTTCCTACCGGAAGGAAAGCCCAAAGGCATGCTTGCACCGGCACCTAAAACTAAAACAGTTGGGACTTCAATCATAACATTCTGTACGTTATGCAAATGTTTCCATCTTCTTTTCACAACTGGCTTCGTCAGTTGCTGGAGTAGTTCAACACATCTGGCGAGGCACCAAACCCGCCATTCCCGCCAAAGAATTCTGTATCTCCAATTTAGTCGATAGTCGCAGTTGTAAATCAAGCCTTTAGTTGCAGAAAATAACACAAAAGAAGGGAAAAGGCAAAGAAAATTTTAGAGAATTAGACGATTAGAGAATTAGAGGATTGAGGGAAGGGAATATCCAATATCGAACAAGGAATGACGAATATCGAAGGGGTTGCGGGGCGAGGGCGGATTGTTTGAATGCCCCCCAGGCGAGGCCTGGGGGCTAAATATGCGTCGCGGTGCGGTGCGACGAGCAACGGGCGATGTTTAAAGATGATATTCTTTAATTTTTCTGTAGAGTGTTCTTTCTCCGATGGCGAGGCAATTTGCGGGGAGATGTTGAGTTTCCGGGCGGTGGGTGGAAGAGGGCGGGATGCAGCGGAATTGGGGTTGCAGCGGAGAGATTGGGGGGTTGTGGGGGTGAACACGGCCGGCGTTGGGACGGCGATTTTGGAGTTACGCCCACCGCGGGGGTGGGGTATAATGTGGTCGCCGTAGTACGGCGATTTTTGGGTTCCGCTTAGGGCTGCCTTATAGGCAGGTAAGATCATGGCCTGGGGGCTAAATATGTCGCGTGCGAGGGCCGGGATGGACATTTGGAGAGGGCTGGCCCGGTCGGGACCGTTATAGGCCAGCGCGAAACGATGGTCAAACTGTAACATATCAGGAGAAGATTATGGACTATACTTGTTATGATATCGCAAAGATGATTGACCATTCGGTGTTGCGGCCTGAGCTGACCAAAGAAGATGTTCGGAAAGGTTGTGAGATTGCGAAGAAGTATGGAGTTGCTACCGTCTGCTGCCGACCATCTGAAGTGGCATTAGTCAAGAAGCTCCTTGAGGGAACCGAGATCAAGACAACCACCGTTGTCGGCTTTCCGCACGGCTACAATAAGACCGAGGTCAAGGCCTTTGAGGTCGAGCAGGCCATTAAAGACGGCGCGGTCGAGCTGGATATGGTGCTTAACATCAGCAGACTTCGCAGCGGCGATTATGATTACGTCAAGAAGGACATCCAGAGAGTCGTTGAGGCGGCCCACCGTCAGGACGTGCTGGTGAAGGTGATTTTCGAGAATTACTACCTTAGCGATGAGCAGAAAAAAGTTGCATGCAGGCTCTCAGAAGAAGCCGGGGCTGATTTCGTCAAGACATCTACCGGTTTCGCGGGCGGCGGCGCAACTGTTGAAGACCTGCGGCTTATGCGGGATAATGTATCCGAGAAGGTTCAGGTAAAGGCTGCCGGCGGTGTGCGGGACCTGGAGATGGCGTTGAAGGTCAGAGAAATCGGCTGTACGAGATTTGGAGCAACTCGAACAGAGGGTATTATGGAGCAATGCTACCAGAAGAGGGGGCAATAATGAATTGATGATGAAGGATCAATCGTGGGTTAAAGTTGAATAGCAGGAGGTACGAAAATGATTAAGCTCGGTTTTGTGAGTGCGATATTGGCGGATCAGACCTTTGAAGAAGTGATATCCTTTGCAGCGAAGGCCGGCTATTCTTGCGTCGAGATAATGTGCTGGCCGGTGGGTAAGGCAGAGAGGCGCTACGCCGGGGTGACGCACATTAATGTGGCGAAGCTGTCGGGCAAGAGAATCGACGAAATTGGCGCTGTTCTAAAGAAAAAGGGCGTGAGCATCTCAGGGCTCGGCTATTATCCCAATCCTCTTGAGGCCGACAAGGCGAATGCCGAGCGTTACGTCAGGCACATCAAGAAGGTCATAGATGCAGCCAAGCGATTGGGGCTTGAAAACGTCAACACGTTCATCGGCAGAGACCACCGCAAGGGCATCGATGCCAACTTCAGGAAGTTCAAGAAGGTCTGGCCCGGCATTGTGGAGCATGCCGAGAAGCGAGGAGTGAAGATCGGCATTGAGAATTGCCCGATGTTCTTCACGAATGACGAGTGGCCGGGCGGCAAGAACCTGGCATCGTCGCCGGCGATCTGGCGGAGGATGTTCGAGGAGATTCCATCGGCGAACTTCGGCCTCAACTACGATCCATCTCATCTTGTGTGGCAGTTTATTGACTATATAAGACCCATCTACGAGTTCAAGGACCGTATATTTCACGTGCATATCAAGGACGCCAAGGTGTTGGACGACAAGCTCGATGATGTCGGTATATTGGCGACGCCGCTTTGCTTTCACCGTCCTAAGCTGCCGGGCCTGGGGGACGTGGACTGGGGGAGATTCTTCTCGGCCCTAACGGATATAGGATATGACGGCGCAGCCTGTGTTGAGGTGGAGGATCGCTCATACGAAGGGTCATTGGAGAGGCGAAAGGGATCTCTGGTTCAAAGCCGTGAATATCTCAAGCAATTTCTGCCTCTATAAACCATTGCGCTTATGAATGAGATAAAAGGTAAAGTCCGGAAGGACCAACTATCACATATAATTTAGGAGGGCAGTTACTATGGAATTCGATAAAGGAACCAACAAGGCAGGAGTATCACGTCGTGATTTTATATATGGAGCCGGTGCTGCATTTGCGGCTTTTACTATTGTCCCAAGCCATGTACTGGGAGGGCCAAGGCGTGTTCCGCCAAGCGAGACGATCCAGTTAGCGGGAATCGGCGTCGGCGGTGTAGGGCACGGCCAGATCACCAGTATTGGTCAGCAGAAAGGAACCAGAATTGCGTTCCTGTGCGATGTTGACGATGTCTATGCCAAGCGGACATACGAGCGTTTTGGGCAGGCGAAGAGGTATCGGGATTATCGCGAGCTGTTCGACGCCGAGAGTGATAAGATCGACGCGGTCTATTGCGGAACGCCCGATCATAGTCATACAGTGATCAGTCTGGCGGCTCTGAGAAAAGGCAAGCACGTCTGCTGCGTCAAGCCGTTGACACTAACCATTCATGAGGAGCGTATTTTGGCCCGCGCGGCGCGGGCCGCCCGTGTTGCCACGCAGGTTACTGCCTCGTCGAATACCTCAGACGCAGCGTCTCGGCTCTGTGAAATGATCTGGGACGGGGCTATTGGTGACGTGCGGGAAGCGCATGTCTGGTCCAACCGGCCGTTGTGGCCCCAGGGGATGCTTCGCCCGGCGGGACGGGACCCCATCCCAGAGACATTGGATTGGGACTTGTGGATCGGGCCGGCAGCGATGCGGCCATTTGTGGCGGAGTGGCCCGAAGGTGATCTGGCATTGCGCCAGGTCAAGGCAAGCAAGAAACCGCGTCCGGCGGTGTATCACCCGTGGAACTTCCGCGGCTGGTGGGACTTCGGCACCGGGGCTCTGGGTGATATGGGCTGTCACCATTTCAACCACGTATTCAAAGCATTGAAGCTGCGTTACCCGACCGGCATCAGCGCAAGCGCCAGCCAGGTCTTTGATGAAACTGCACCTCTGGCGTCGATTGTAACCTTTGACTTTCCTGCGCGCCAAGGTATGCCGCCGCTGCGTTTGGTCTGGTACGACGGGGGCCTTAAGCCTCCACGCCCGGCGGAGCTGGAGTCCGGGCGGGAATTGCCCGGCTCGGGCAACATGTACATTGGAGACAAGGGGGTCATATTAGGTAACCGGGTCATTCCCGAAGAGAAGATGAAGGCTTACAAGCTGCCGCCGAAGACTCTCAAGCGCCGGTCGGGCACCTGGGGTGAATGGGTCGAAGCCATCAGGGGCGGTGAGCCGGCAGGCTGCAATTTCGATTGGGCGAGCATCACAACCGAGGCCGTGCTCCTGGGCAACATAGCTATCAGGAGCGGCAAGAGACTTCAATGGGATGCCGAGAAGATGAGATTCGCCAATAACAACGCGGCGAATGAGTACGTAAAGCGAAATTACCGTTCGGGATGGTCTCTGTAACTTTCCGAGCTATGAAGAAACGTGACTGCTGTTAAGGAGGTCTGATTATGAAAGCCTATGGATGCTTATTGCTTGTGTTGCTTGGGACAACCGCTCTTGCTTTGGGGGCCGGCGAGCCGATTTTCATCCCGGTGAAGATCGACGGGCCTGTTCACGACCCGGCTAATCACAGTTATTGGTTTGGGCCGTTCAGTGAGTGCTGCAGCGTTCTGGATGTTGACGGTGACGGTGATCTGGATATCGCGGCGGGCCGCAACTGGTACGAGGCCCCAAATTGGGTCAAGCACGCGGACTTCCGTGACGGCGCAGAGACCAACGGCCCGGAGACCGACGACAACAGCGAGTTTGCGATGGACGTCAACTTTGACGGGAAGATGGATATCGTCAGCTCCGGCTGGATGTTTATGAAGGGGGCGTTCTGGTACGAGAATCCCGGCAAGAAAGGCATCGTCTGGAAATCCACGAGGATTCACATGGCCCTGAATATGGAAGGGGTAATCCACGGGGACATCGACGGCGACGGGGACGAGGATATCCTGTGCAACCACTGGGGTCCGGTCAAAGGCCAGGGCATGACATGGCTTGAGCACATCGACAGAAAGCCGTGGTTCGTCGAGCACGTCGTGGGCACTGACGGGGACGTACACGGTAATGGCTTGGGTGATATCAACGGCGACGGCAAAATCGATATTGTCACACCTAACGGCTGGTATGAGCAGCCCGGGCGTGCGACCGATACGCCCTGGAAGTTTCATGCCGACTATCGATTCGAGCCTGCCAAGAGCAAGGGCGGGGGCGCTTCGCACCCAATCTTCGTGTACGATGTGGATGAGGACGGTCTGAATGATATCATAATCGGCTCTTCCCACGCATACGGCTTAGCGTGGCTGGAGCAGGAAGTTGACGGCGACGGCAAACGCAGCTTCAAAACGCACTGGGCCGAGACCGAATTTAGCCAGTTCCATACGCTGGCTATGGGTGATTTGAACGGCGACGGCAAGGACGACCTTGTTACGGGCAAGCGCCTGTTCGCCCACCACGGCAGCGATATCGGGGCCTTCGAGCCGTTGTATGCCTTCTGGTACGATATCAAGGGCGGCCAGGCCGAAGGCCTGGGCGGGATCAAGCCGCCCTTTGGGCGGTTCGAGCAGCACGTGCTTTCCTTCAACCATCTGCCGTATTACCCCGACGAGGGCGGAATCAATCCACCGCCTAATTACGTAGTGAGCGTTGGGATGAAGCTCAATATCGCGGATATGGACAAGGACGGTCGCAACGACGTGATCATCGCCGGCAAGGGTGGTCTCTACGTATTCTACAACCACGGTATCCCGCCGACACCGCGCCGCGCCCACAAGCTGCCGCCGCACGAGACATATCCCACATGGAGACAATGGCCTCAGTACAAGGTTTTGTTCAACACGAAGGACTTTACAGGTTGGAAGGTGCCGGAGGGCGACAACGGTCATTGGAAGGTCGTTGACGGCGTAATTGACTACGATGCGATGTCCGAGGCAAAAGGTAACAAGAGTCTATGGACACAAGAGTCGTTCGGCGATTATGCCCTGCACGTCGAATGGCGGTTTAAGCGGACCTCCGGCCTGTATCCGATGCCTACTATCCTGCCTGACGGATCGTACAAGACCGACGCCGACGGCAACGTAATTAAGACGCCAATGCCCAACGCCGACTCCGGCATCCTCCTTCGCGGTACGGGTGGAGGCCAGACAAACCTGTGGTGCTGGCCGGTAGGCTCAGGCGAGCTCTGGTCCGTCCGAAATAACAAGAAATTAGCACCGGAGCTCCTCGCCGCGGCCGTACCAAAAGTGCGGGCCGATAATCCGGTGGGCCAGTGGAACTCGATGGATGTCACTATGACAGGAGATCGCGTGACAGTGATGCTTAACGGCAAGATAGTGATCGAGGATGCCCAAATACCCGACATTCCGGAAGAAGGCCCCATTGGCCTGCAGCACCACGGAGGTATCGACAAGCGAACGGGCAAGCACGGCCCGGCTTCCAGCCTGATCCAGTTTCGCAATATCTGGATAAAGCGTTTGTAAATAAGAATAGTTTTGTTAGGTCGGCAGATGACATTTTGCCTGCGTTACAAGGGAGCAAATTGCCATGCGAAATATGCTAATAACACTAACGACGATAGCAGTCTGGGCCGCGATCTTGGGCTGCGCCGGTTATTTAGAGGCGGCCGCTAAGGGCGAAGCCTCTTACAGTCTGGCGCCGGACCAATATGGAGTTGTCCTCAAGACACCGAATGG
The DNA here is from genome assembly GCA_964459805.1 of uncultured Pirellulales bacterium. Taxonomy (GTDB): domain Bacteria; phylum Planctomycetota; class Phycisphaerae; order Sedimentisphaerales; family Anaerobacaceae; genus DAOVRL01. The sequence goes on along the minus strand of CAYWOD010000016.1, from coordinate 9,353 downwards.
AAAAACGGTATTTCGCTACATGACCAAGAAGCCCGAGAGGACAAATCTGTCGGCGAATAGCGTCTGCTGCTTTCATCCGCTCAACACGCCCGCAGGCGTGCGCATCACGGACTTGGCGCCGGGCGATCACCACCATCACCGCGGTGTTTTCCTCGCCTGGCACACGACGGGCTTCCGCCAGAAGGCCGATTTTTCAAAGCTCGGACCAATGGGGCCGACTTATGGCTGGAATATCAGCCGGGGCGACTTCTGGGGCTGGGGCGAATTCGCTCCTACGCAAGGCAGGGTCATCAAGAACCGCAAAGTCGATTTGGTCAAAGCCGATGCCCAAGAAGCCGAGCTGGAGATTCAAAACGACTGGGTCGTCAAGAACAAAACCATGATGACCGAGGTAACTTCGGCCATGGTACGAGAGCACAATGGCGCCTATATCATCGACCTCGATTACAAACTGAAGCCGACGGTCGATTTGACCTTGAATCACACTGCATTCGGCGGATTCTGCGTCCGCGCCAGAAATGACGGCGAATCGTATTACTCGACAGCAGACGGCAAGGTCGAGCTGCCCGACCCTCACTATTCTGTGCCTGAGTTGAATTGGCCCGCCAAAGAGTGGTACGACTACACGATAAAGCTGGACGAGGGCAAGCGGATCGGCGTGGTTGTTATCGATCATCCGGACAATCCGCCGGCGACCTGGCACAACCCACGTTATGTTTGGATGGTCAATCCGTGCATAGTCGCTGCCGGGCCTGTTCATGTGCAAAAGGCCCGGACCCTTCGCCTTCGCTACCGTCTGGTCGTTTATGACGGGGCCAGGCCTTTGAATTTAGTGGACAAACTCGTCGAGCAGGTGCAGCTTACTTCAAGCGTCTCCCGGCTCAAGCTTGAACCGGGATTTGTTCGCCTTGACAACGGCAAAGACCTTGCCGCCTGGAAAGGCGACAAGAAGGATTGGAGCGTTGTTCACGGGGCAATTCATCTGCAGTACAAGAGCCCTCCGGCCGGAGGGGCCATCTTTTTGGAGAGGGGCCACAGCAGAAATGCAGTTGTTCGCATGCAATTTCGGGCCTCCTACGCGGCCGACTCCGGTGTGTTCATTCACGGTAATCAATTCCAGGTCCGCGACTACCCCAACTCTTATCCGGACAGCAAGAGATATGCGCGATTCTGCAAGGCGGCCGGTCAGTGGAACGACCTGGAGTTCGACATCACCGATGGAGTTGCGGTGGTGGCGCTAAACGGCCGGATGATACACGAAGCCTGGCAGATAGGTGATAGGGCCAATCGCGGAATAGGCTTACAAAAGGAGAAAGGCGATTTTGACTACAGATTCATTCGGCTAAAAGAGAAGAAATGATCTACCCGGCATCCGGTTTTCTCCCCAAGAGCGTAATAAACCGAAGCAACGGCCCGGCCGAGCAAACACTCACAGATGCGAAGCCAAGGCGCTATAATCTACTACCGCAAAAGGACTTACAAGCAGACTTGCGCTTTTTTAATCCGCGGGTCGCTTCTGAGCGCCTGGGTCTGCATCTACCAGCGGCCTGCTTGACCCACACCCAAACGCGTAATCGCCGTGGCATCGGCATCCTGCCGATGTTTTGGAAGACACGGGCAGGATGCCCGTGCTACATGGACGAATTCTCTTTTATGCCGATATACAGCACTCCGCCCACGGCCTTATCCGGAGGCAGCGGCTCATCCTCATCCAAGTCAAGACATCCGACCAGGTTTTGCTCAGCCAATTTATATCGGTAGCCGCTTTCCGGACAGACCATAATACCATCGGAATCAGGCTCAGGCAAACGAACACCGTGCCTGCTCATCCATCCCCTTTGCCTAGCGGGCACACCCGCCATCAGTGCATAATTCGGTACATCCTGGACAACCACAGCACCTGCCGCAACAAAACAGTATTTGCCTAACTCAACGCCACAGATAACGGTGGCATTGGCGCCTACGGTTGCGCCGCGGCGAAGAATAGTCCTCTCGTAAAGGTCGTGTCTGTTGACTTGTGACCGTGGATTCGTGACATTCGTCAGTACGCAGGAAGGGCCGAGAAACACATCGTCCTCAATAACCGCCCCGGTGTAGAGAGAGACGTTGTTCTGGACTTTAACGTTGTCGCCGATGACCACACCGCCGGCGACATGTACGTTCTGGCCCAGAATGCAGTTCCGCCCTATCTGAGCATCTTTCATAACGTGTGAGAAATGCCAAATCTTAGTACCTTTGCCGATGCGGCAGGGCTGATCGACGCAGGCTGATTCGTGAACAAAATAATCTGTTTCAGACATAATAGTTGCTCTTACACTTCCACGGCGTCACCGCTGTCAGGAGTTAGCCGAGATCAATGGCAGCATACCTTTGACCGCCCCAGCAGAGGGTGGTACTCACCCTTGAGGCCGACAGGCTCTGCATTGCGAATTGAATATGCTGCTTCTATCGAAGGGTGGGCGGCGGCGAGTCCAAATCCCCGACCGTCGAGGATGCGGGCATAGCTTTGAGTATGAAGGTCCTTAAACCCATCTGAGAACTTGATTTCCTCCCCCTCAATCCTGATCGACCGGTAACTCTTGGCGTCCGGCTCCTCGGGCGGAACAGGCATATCGGCGCCGTCAATTGAGAGAAACCAGCGAACCCTGGCCTTTTCGAGCTCGATGAAACCAGCGGCCCGCGCCGGTTCGGATATATGGACCACAATATCCTGCACCGCACCAAAAACCCAAATCAGCATATCAAAGAAATGGATACCTATGTTCGTCGCAAGTCCGCCCGATTTGCTGATGTCTCCCTTCCACGAGAACAAATACCACCTGCCGCGAGGTGCAATATAGGTCAAGTCAATATCGCACTTCTTCGTCATTGTCGAATTTTCAACATCCCGCTTCAAGGCCGCGATGGACGGATGAAGCCGCAACTGCAGAATGTTGTAAACTCTTTTGCCCGTCTCAGACTCGATAGAGGCCAAGGCGTCAACGTTCCAGGGATTGAGAACCAGAGGTTTCTCACAAATGGCGTCCGCCCCTACTCTCAGGGCAAATCGAATGTGGGCATCGTGAAGGTAGTTCGGAGAACAGATAGAAACATAGTCAATTCCATAGCCCCTCCGGCGCCTTAGCTTCTCAATGTGCCGGTCGAAACGCTCGAATTCAGTGAAGAAATCGGCATCAGGGAAATAGGAATCAATAATGCCGACAGAATCACTCTTATCGACCGCGGCCACTATGTCATTGCCGGAGTGCTTTATGGCCTTCATGTGACGAGGAGCAATATATCCGGCGGCTCCGATTAGTGCGAATCGTTTCATAGGATTACACCCCGTGTTCAACTTCACTGCCGGGTTCCGGTCGTGGGAGTCTGTCGCAAAACGGCGTCCCCGCTCATAACATTAGTCCTACGGGCCCGGCACCATCGATGCCACATTCCGCGATAGGCCGCTTCGGCCTGGTCGGCAAAGCCCTTTGCATAGCACAGTCCTGAAGTGGCGATTCTCGCCCTCATCGAAGTGCGAATCTGCGCAAGGGCCGGGAGATTTGTCGCAAGCGCCGTCGCCTTGGTGACATACTCCCGGGACGTTGAGGCGGCAAAGAACTCCAGACCCACACGACTCAATATGCTTAGTCCAACCCGCGAAGCGTGGCATTCGCCGATAAGCGAGATCGTCGGCACCCCCATCCACAATGCCTCACAAGTCGTGGTGGTCCCGTTATACGGGTAGGTGTCCAGCGCGATGTCCATCTGTCCATACGTTTGCAGGTGTTCGGCAGGAGACTTCCAGCCACATATATCCACCCTCGTCCGGCTGAGGCCCGCCTTTTCAAAACGGTCCAGATAACGGTCCCTGATTAGAGGCTCGCTGCCCCCTTTGAGCTTCAGCAAGAGACGCGAGTTATCATTGGCCTTTAGTACCTCGGCCCAGAGCTGCGTAACCACCGGATTTATCTTGCAGTTATTGTTGAACGACCCGAAGGTTATGTAACCGTTCGCATCGGCGGGCAGCAGCGATACGGGCGGGGCAAAATCCGGAGGTCTATAGCAGAGAAAGCCCTGCGACAGAAAGATCAGCTCTTCGGTATAGAACCGCTGTAACTGCGGCGGATCAGCTAAAGTGTCCGTCAAACGATAATCTATCGCCTCGACCCCTGTCGTATCGGGATATCCGAGGTAGGCGACCTGGATTGGAGCGGGCTTACGCGCCAGGACGCCTAAGCGATTGTCACCAACGTGCCCGGCAAGGTCCACCAGGATGTCTATCCCGTCCTGCTCAATCAATTCTGCCACAGCTTCATTACCAATATCACGTATGTTTCGGTAGCGATCAAACTTCTGCTCGATACGCCTGGTAATATCGTCCGGGAACTCGACATTGCCGTAGCCATATACCTCGACATCTTGCCGATCGTGTCCATCGAGAAGCGATTCGAAGAAATATGCCACCGAGTGCCTGCGAAAATCAGGCGAGATATAGCCGATTCGAAGCCTTCGGTCGTGGTCCGGGACATTGTGGTGAGTCGTCCCGGCCAAACTCGCCGGGGCATGAATCCGGCCCCACCGCCTGTGCTCGTCAAAAAGCATCTGTGGATCCAGCTCCGACATTTGATGAAGGCGAAGCAGATAATTTGAATGTGCCTGTGAGTTGTCGGGCATCTTCTCTATCGTCCTTTTCAACAGGTCGATGCCCTCCTGCGCACTGCCGGTTTCCATCAGAACCCTGGCCAAGTTGGCCCAGAGCTCCGGTCTGTCGGGTTCGGCCTCCACGGCCTTTTGCTGATATTGCACGGCCTCGGACATTCGTCCCATATATTGACACAGGCAGCCCAGCTTGTTGTAGGCTGCGCCGCCCGGTCTGCTATCGACAAGCCTTTTGTAGCATTCCTCGGCCTCTCTCTCCCGGCCCATTTTCCACCATATCGCAGCAAGCTCAAATATGAGCTCCGTCCGAGACGGGTCTTCTTCAAACATTTCCCAAAGAGTTTCAACCGCCTGGTTATCAAGAATATCCGCCGCCCGCTCAAATTCTCCGGATGCAACGGCAGCTTTGGCGGCAGCAAGCAATTGCGCCGCGCCGTCTCTGGAACAGATTGCCTGGGCCCCCATTTTGCGAGAAATTGCAGAATGGGAACCCGGCTCAAAGGCAAAAGATTCTCTCGGCTTGTTGCTCTGACTCCAACTCATCCGGACCTCTTGGCAATAAAATGACAGAGATTGCTACTGAAACGCCCCCCATCGGACGGACCTCTGCAGCAGAGCCGCCCGAGTATCAGCCTTATAATGTACAACATCGGCAAAAATGCCGATTTGAGGGCAGGTTTTTTGGGAGACGCCTGCGGCTGAATGCCGCAATTGAAATGAACGAGGCCGGGCGTCAATAGCCTAACCGTCCTCTCCCCGGCCTTACAATGGGCAAAATGACCCGCGTTACTCAACCTGGTAATTCTGCAAAGGCAGGACTACGTCCTCAACCGGTGATCGCTCTCCAACTCTTGTTGAGCTCTTCCATCAGGGTAATCACTTCACGGATCATCTGAGGGTCGCGCTTTATATTGGCTTCTGATAGGCGCCGACTCATAAACAGATACAGCTTTCGCAGGTTGGCGGATATTTCGCCACCGGCTTCCATATCCAAAACCGTGTTTAGCTCGTTGATGATATCCTGGGCCCTGTTTATGTAGCGGGCCTTCGACTCGTCGTCCTGCGCCTCCATATCCTTGATTGCCAGGCGCATGAATTTGACTGCTCCATCGTAGAGCATTACTATGAGCCGACCTTTGCTTTCTGTGGTAACGGATGTTTCTTGATATGCCGAGACTCCATTCATAGTTGTACTCCGTATCTTCTTCGGGAATTCAAAACCCGAATGTTACTTTTCAGACCGATTGCAGATGTATTTCGGTGCAGCATCGTTTGGCATTCCACAATATGGGGAGATGACTCGTACTTTCTGTACCGGTCATCTCCCCTGAATTACCATCCGATGTTCAGATGCCGCTGTTATCTAAGCAGATTCAGCGCCATCTGCGGCATTGCGTTGGCCTGTGCCAGCATGGAGATACCGGCCTGTGCCAACACCTGATTTCTGGTCAGCGCCGCCATTTCGGTGGCGACATCGACATCCGAAACACGCGATTCGGCAGTCAGCAGGTTCTCGGCCTGAATGTTGAGAACATTGACAGTGCCTTCCAGACGGTTCATTTTGTAACCGAACTTGGCGCGAGCGATGTCTTTAATCCCGATGGCGGTATCCAGCGTCGCCAAAGCGGCCTTAGCGCAGGATGTGCCATTGATGGCCAGAGCCGTAACGGCAAGCCCGTCCGCAGCACTCGTCATAATGCTGCCGGCGATGTCAATCTTGTCGGTCGTCAACTCGCCGAAGTGGATTGACACCGTAGTGGAATTGTCGAGCATGCTGATGCCGTTAAAGTTGGTGGCCCCGGCGACACGGTCGATTTCCTGACGCATTTCATCAAACTCGTTGTGCATAATGCTTCGCTGAGCTGAGGAATACGAGCCCGTAGAGGCCTGCTCAGCCAGCGACTGCATCCGAACGAGGACATCATCGATCGTCGCCAAAGCACCCTCCATCGTCTGCAGCATGCTGATGCCATCCTGGGCGTTCCGGGCGCCCTGCTGAAGCACGGCGATGTCTGCTCGCATCATCTCGCGAACGGCCAGGCCGGCTGCGTCGTCCTTGGCACTGTTGATACGCAGCCCGGACGACAGCCTCTCGACAGACTTGGATAAGGCATCGTAGCTGTTGCCCAACTGTCGAGCAGCATTCACTGCCATAAGGTTGTTCTTGATTGCTAACATGTCTTTTGCTCCTTACTTTTAAACAATACTTGACAATTTCACGGCCTCGCCAAGCCCTGTCAATTCACGATTAGACGTGCAACAAGCACATCGGAAATATACGTTTCCAGTGGCTTTTTTCGATTAAGAAGATGAAAACTTAAGCCCTTTCTTTATCGAGAGTAAGCGCAAAATTGCCGGCCCTGTAATACCGCCGCTGGGAATACTGATAATTGCAGGCCAAGGCTGCCCAAAGCCAAATAAATTCCAAAATTCTTCAGGACCAGCAAATTCAACGCCAAAAGAATCCCCAGCTCGATGACCTTCGCTGGAGAATGTCTTTATGGGTAGCCGGCCAAATAGTAAGTATAGCTCTTGCTCAAATTGGGCGTTGCGCGTATATTTCAAACTGATGAGTACACACAAACACCAGGAACCAAACCGCAGAAGAGCGCTGCTTGTATTTAACTGTCATGAGGCCTGGGTGTATCAGCTTGGCGTACTTGGATACGAGCTTGATATAATCGTCGGACTCAAGGGCCAATACAAAAACACCTGGGATCAGCAGATGCGCCCGGTCCCGCCAAATTCCCGACTGCTGAGCTTATCGGACGCACTGCAATCAAACACGGCGTACTACTGCATCATAGCCCACAACATAGCCGATCTACTTGACGTCAAGCTACGCGAAGAACCAAAACTTATGGTCATTCACTCAACACTGGAAGGTCGGGCATTGGAAGAAAAATCCGACGTCCAACCGGAGCAGATGAAGCAAATGCTCCACAAATACCTCGATCTTATCGGCGGCCACGGCGTCGCCGTCTCTATGCTAAAGGGCAATTCGTGGGGTTATACAGACGACATCGTCCCCTTCTGCGCCGACCCGAGCGATTATCTCCCCCATACAGGCCAAGAACCAGCAGGCCTGCGAATCTCCAACTTCATAAACAGCCGAAAAAAGATTCTATTATGGGACTTTTACAAAAAAGCATTTGATGGGCTGCCGGTCCGTATTGTCGGGCACAACCCCGATTTGCCGGGGGTCTCAGCCGCTCGGAACTGGGACCATCTGAAAGAGCTACTGCAATCGCACCGGTTCTACATCCATACAGCCGACCCGCAGCTTGAAGATGGATACAACATGGCCACCGTAGAAGCAATGGCCGCCGGGATGCCAGTTCTCGGCAACAAACACCCCGGTTCGCCTGTCGAACATGGGGTAAGCGGCTTTCTGAGCGACGACCCCCACGAACTGAGAAACTACGCCAAAATCCTCCTCCAAGACCCCGATTTGGCTCTGAAAATGGGGCAGCAGGCCCAAAAAACCGCGATTGAACGATTCTCAACCGCCCGTTTCAAGAAGGGCTTCTTACAGTCCATAGAATCTGCACGCCGCAGACGCTCACAGGTTGATAGCAATTGATGGGGACTCCGGCGGGTTTGTCTAAGCAAACATATCAATCGATTTGTCGGTAACTATAGCCTCACCGCGTCCGGCAAATTCGGTGTAGCCGCCGGCATTTGCCGACAATTCATTGACTGTCGCGTTCGGCGCCTGTGCATTGGGATTTGGTGAGCCTCGCTGACCGGCGAAGTTGTCCTGTTCCGGGGCCGTCGATTCACCGTTAAGACCCTGCCGTTCCTGTTCGCTCGTCAGCACAACTTCGAGCCTCCTTATCTGAACGCCCAGCTCCTGAAGATTTCGCACTATCTCCGGTAGCGCCTGCTGGATCTCCACCCTCGTTTGTGCCTTGCTGACCTCCAGGAGGCCGGTGATTTGGTCTTCGTGCTCCTGGAATTTTACAAGAACCTTCCCGAGCTCCGGGGGATTGAGGCGTATGGCGATCTGTTTGTCCGCCTCGCCTATTGAGCCCCTGATGGATTCCTGAATCTGCTCGCCAACGGTTGGAGAAACATCGCCGGACGAAGCGTTGCCGTTCGCCTTTGCGGTCTGCGTGGCACCGGAGGGTTGCTCTGCAACGGGAATCCGGGGGTCATTAGGAGAAACAATCCGCTCGAAGCTTGAAGAAGAACTGCTGTCGGAATTTGTGCTGTTGCGGCCTTTTAGCTGGCCGGTGGTTGTTTGGACCTGCGTTGGATTGAGCTTCTGGAAAGAAGTGTCGCTTGGGAGACCTTTTTCGCCAAGGCCGGCCTCCTTGCCATTGCCGTCGGGCGACTCTGACAGCACTCTGGTCTGCTGATCGGCATTGGCCTTATTGTCCGTTTTCTCGAAAGCAGATACAGATGTTTTCGGATTAACCTCACCGGGTCCGGGCTGGGCTTGAGAGACTCCCCCGCTCGCCACAATCGGACTCTCGGACGGTGCGGGCCTGGTAGCGGAAATGGCCTGCCTGGCTGCATCGCCCAACTCTTGATTGGAAGCGGCCGTCCGGCCACCTCTGACAACCAACTCCGGCACCAACATTTTGGCATCTCTCCCTGTAGCAGGCTCTTCTGCACCAACAGCCTTTGCGCCAACAGCCTCTGCACCAACAGCTTCTGCGCCAACAGCCTTTGCGCCAACAGCCTTTGCGCCAACAGCCTTTGCGCCAACA
>CAYWOD010000015.1:0-27395 GCA_964459805.1 uncultured Pirellulales bacterium | reverse complement strand
AGAATTACAGTAGAAAGGAGCCGGAAATGTTGAAGAAGGTTACATTGTGGATTGTGGTGGTAGTGATGTTGGCGGGCGTCCTGGTGGCCCAGGAAAGGGGTGGCGTGGCCGGCCGGGCGGGTCGCAGAGATGTGGGCAGGTCTCGCCAGGGCATGCAGCCCGGTCAGGACAGGTTCGGATTTATGCGAGGCGGACTTCAAACCTGGCTGACTGACCTTGAGGAGGCCTACAAGCAAAATAACAGAGAAAAGATGGGCACATTGATCGCGGAGATGAAGCAGAGGTTCGGCAGGATGGCAGCCGGTGGAGGCAGGGCCGGCTCCGGTGGACCTCCGGCAGGTTTTGGTAGGCCGGCCGGTGGAACGCGGCCGGGTCAAGGCCGAGCAGACCAATCGTTTTTCAAGAATCCGCAGATGGCCAAGGACGAAACGGAGAAGAAAATACTCGCCGTCCTCGATGATCTGGACAAGAACCAACGCAGGGGAATGATGAACGTGCCTGCTCTGGATGGAAGGCTTCTGCGATTGCTGACGGAAGCTGTCGGCGCCAGGCACGTCGTGGAAATCGGCACATCCAACGGTTACTCTGGCACCTGGCTGGCCCTTGCGCTGCGGAAGACCGGCGGCAAGCTGACCACTCATGAGATAGACGCGACAAGGGCTTCGCTGGCCCGCGAGAACTTTAAGAGGGCCGGTGTTGAAAAGCTCATCACGCTTGTCGAGGGCGATGCCCACGAGACTGTCAAAAAGATCAAGGACCCGATCGACATCCTGTTTCTCGATGCCGACAAGGAAGGATATATCGACTATCTCAAGAAGTTGCTGCCGCTTGTACGTCCGGGTGGGCTGATCGTAGGCCACAATATAAATCCCCGAATGGCGGATCCGAAGTACATAGAGGCCATCACAACAAATCCGGATCTGGAGAGCCTGCTGTTGCACGGCCAGGTTAGTGTAACGCTCAAGAAACGGTAGAATAAGCTGTGCAGAACAGCTTACATTAGTCAAGCAAAGGCACGACCAGTGGAACCTGCCGACCGTAGCTCTCGAAGAGGCGAATTCTTCAGGGACCCGGTCGAGCAGGTTCCTTCTCTAATAGTGGCCGACGCTACGAGAGTAACATATACGTAGTCCTCCATTATAGTTAAACTGATGACTGTCGCACATCCTGGCTGAGCAACAATAAACCAGGTTCTACGATTATATGCGTTGCCAAATCCTGTGCCTCGTCTGTAATCTCCTGGCTGGTTGTCTTGTAAGCAAGAATTTGGTATCCTTTCAAGGACCCAGGCCCGGCACCGCCGGGCGGATTACGGACCGCAAAATTCATTCGAGGTGACCGACAAATGAACCGGCAGCTAAGACGCAGAGACTTTCTCAAATCCACGGTAATCGGCAGTCTGGCTCTTGGACCAATGGTTCTTGCCGGGCCCAAAGCAAAGCAAACTCGCCCGAACATCGTCGTGTTCATCTCCGACGACCACGGCTATCTCGACTCGGCAACCTACGGCAGCAAGGTCGTCAAGACGCCGAATATGGACAGAATCGCCGCCGAAGGAATGAAATTCTCCCACGCCTTCGTCGGCTCGCCGACCTGCGTTCCCTCGAGGGCCATCCTCCTGACCGGCTTATACTCGGCCCGCAACGGCGCCGAGCCGAATCATTCGACCATAGGGGCCGACGTCCAAACCCTGCCTGACTATTTCCACGACTTAGGCTATGACGTCGTATCCTGCGGAAAGTCCCACTTCAATCCAAGAAAGAAGTACCCGTTCGAATACATCAAGAGCAGCATTCGCAGGGGCCCGTTAAATACCGATTTGGATACGGCCGCCGTGCAAAAATTCCTCCAGGAAAGGAAAAGTAGCCGACCGCTGTTTATGATCGTCGGCTCGCACAGCCCGCACGTCTATTGGCCCGAAAACGAAGGCTACGCCCCGGACAATGTCGATCTGCCCGCGACCTTCGTTGACACCCCCGAAACACGCAGGTATCGCACTAAATACTACACCGACGTTACATTGATGGATAAACGCCTCGGCGAGGTTTACGATTCGGTCAAAACACACCTGTCGGACAACACCCTGTTCATCTATACCTCCGACCAAGGCGCCCAGTGGCCCTTCGGCAAGTGGAATCTCTATGACGCCGGCATCAGGGTCCCCATGCTGGCCGTCTGGCCGGGCAAGATTGAGCCGGCGTTATATTCGGATGCCTTTATCAGTTTCGCGGATTTCCTCCCGACGTTCCTGGAGATTGCAGGCGGCCGAGTCCCTCAAGAGTTGGATGGTAAATCTTTCGCAGGTCTTTTGAAAGGTCAAACCACCTCGCACCGCAGCGAAATATACGCGACACACAGCGGGGACGGAAATATGAACGTTTACCCAATTCGCTGCCTGCGCACTCGAACGCACAAGTACATCTTGAATCTGTACCCCGATTTCATCTATACCACTCATATCGATAAAGGCAAAAATGCCGATGGGCTCGATTTCTGGCATTCCTGGGAAAGAGCCGCCTTGACCGACCCCAAGGCCGAGGCAATTGTCAACCGCTATCACAACCGCTCCAAAGAGGAGCTATACGAGATCCTGGCCGACCCACACGAAACGAACAACATCGCCTCACTGTCCGAGAACAGGAAAACACTCGAACAAATGCGCCGTAAGGTGAAAAGCTGGATGAAATCACAGGGGGACCAGGGGAAGTATTTCGGAATTCCAAGAACGAAGTAGCCGTCCTGCTGCCTATACCGCAAAGCTGCTTGGCGCAGCCAATCAATGTTCTCAGCAATCGGTCTGCTGTTTGGCTTCAGCATAGCAGAGCCTTCCGCCCACGGCACCAATTTGGGCTTACGTGCATAGGTCCAACGAACGCCAACCTACTACGCTCGGCATTGCGTCAGCAAATGCAGAACAATGTAGCGGTTGATCCGGAAAAACTGGGTGTGCAAGGGCGATTTTGCGGAATTTTTTTCTGCGCTGAACGTACGTAACGGTTTATAAACAAGGAGTTTACGTGCTCTCTGTGCATTTTTTTGAGAATTCTCAGGCCTTCTTCCGAATTTCTGTTGACGAAGAGGCAGGTATTTTGGTATAAAAGAGTGTGTGTTAGTCTGGAGAATTAGGGTGATTTGGGGGTATCGGTTCCTCTCTAAGGGAGGATGCCGGAGTTGCACCTATATTTTCCTGGACGAGCACAGAGTAAGCTCGGGCGATTTGTAGCCGGAGTTTGGAGTTGTGGGAAATGTTAATAGTATCGAGGAGTACTGTGATGAAAAGCAAGTTGAATAATCTGATTAGTGCCGTGTTCGTACTGGTTTTGGTCTGCAGTCCGCTGGCTACGGCCGCAACACGAACCTGGGACCATGAGGGCGGCGACAACCGCTGGGACACTGCGGCCAACTGGAGTGCGGACAAAATTCCCGGCACAGGCGACATCGCCAGGATTGTGCTGGCCGATGCCAGCTACTGTCTTATCGATGACTTAGTGACGGCAACCCCCAAGAAACTGCAGGTTGGCTGGGGCGACGGTACGGACGCCTTTGAAGGCAAGCTGCTTATGACCGGCGGTTCTCTTGCGTGGACAGTAGAGTCGAAGGTGGGCGTCAAGGCAACCGGCGTATTTGATTTTCAAGGCGGTGTCGTAAACAGCACCCACAACTTGTTTGTCGGTGACGATGCAGGCGGCGTGGGGACCCTCTTAGTGTCCGGGGGCAGTTTTACCCTTCAACATTCAAGCAAAAAAAGGAACTTGAAGTTCGGGCTCGACGGCGCCAAAGGCACCGGAACTATCTCCAACGCGACTGTCAGTGTGAACGGCGAATTCTATGTTGGTCAAAAAGCAGGCAGTGTAGGCCAGTTGACTTTGACCGACAGCACGGTGGAGATTGGAAAGGTTTTCAGGTTCGGCCACCAGGGAGCGACGGGGACCGGCCTTATCTCGGGCAGCACTGTGAATGCTGGAGGTGATCTCAGGGTCGGCTCCAGCGGAGGCAGCGGCACACTCACCTTCTCGAGCGGTACTATTAGCGCGAAGGGCGCGGTGGATGTGGGGCGAGGCCTTGACAGTGTCGGTGAGTTCACGATGACCGACGGCGTCCTCAACGCTGGAACCAACGTCAATGCGATGAGGTTTGGCTACCAGGGAGGCAAAGGCACCGGCACCATCTCGGGCGGCGTTGTCAATGTCAGCGGAAACCTCGTCATCGGTAATAGCGTTGCCGGAGATCCGGAAGTTGGCGGTGACGGTCTGCTCAGTATCCTGGGTGGAATCATAAACGTCGGAAACGAGGTCACTAACCAGGAGTTGAGTATCGGCAAGAACCGCGGCACGGGTGTTCTTGAAATGGCCGACGGTGTCATCAATGTTATCAGCGGCGACATCCGCATCGGTGAGACAACCATCCAGACGATTAACATCGGGACGCCTGAAGAGCCGGTCTATGAGGATATTCTGCACCCCGGTACCGGTCGGCTGACGATGACCGGCGGCCTTATTTCCGGTTCGGACGCCAACTCTCTGCAGATAGGCCTCAATGGCTCCACCGGAGAGGTTGACCTGTTCGGTGGTACAATCGAGATTGGCGGTTTGGAAATTGGGGTGCCCGGAAGCGGAGGCACCGTGGACTTTGAAATTGGCGGTCTTCTGATACTTGACGGTAACCAAATGCCAAAGGTTCTTGACTATATCGAAACCGGCTTGTTTACCGTCTACGGCGGTGAAGTAGCTACTGATTGGTTTGGATGGTCATATAGCTACAACGACTCATATCCTGGTAAAACGTCTGTGGCAGTTACGGCTATCCCCGAGCCGGCAACAATTGCTCTGCTCGGGCTCGGCGGCCTCGCTCTAATACGAAGGAAACGCCGGTAGTCACGAACCAAAGATAATTTCCTCAGTGCTAATTCACGGGGGCTATGCCGACAGATTCGGCATAGGCCCCGATTGTTTTTCATTTCCCCTACACAACCCTTTGGTGTTTTCGACCGTCAGTTGTCCCGTTCTGACTTTAGGCTTGTCTTAGCGAGTGTTTTGGGCGAAAATGGACTGAAAGAGAACCCCGCTGTTATTATTTCCGGGACAGTCTTGAGACATTAACGAAAGATGAATCTCGGTAAGGCGCCTGGGACATGGTCGATATGAAAAACTACGTTCAGAGTTGAACGCAATCTATCAGGAGACAATGACTTATGAAAAAAGCTGCACTGACTTGTATTGTGCTATGTAGTCTTTGCGTTGCCGCGCCGAATTACACGCCGACCTGCGACTACACCGTCAAGAAAATCGAAGGCTGGAAGGTCCTCGTCAACAACGAGTTGCTCAAGGCCCACCCCAAGCTCGCCCGCGATACACTCAAGCTATTGAGGTATCAGTTGTATCAGATCACTCGCGTCGTGCCGCCCAAAGCCGTCAAAAAGCTCCGCAATGTGCCCATCTGGGTCGAGTACAAGGCCCCGAAACATCCCTGCATGTGCTATCACCCCGACAAAGGCTGGCTGATCAGCAACGACTTTAATCGGGAGAAGGAGCGCAGCGTCGAGCTGGCCAACGCCCAAAACTTCCTAAAATGGACTCTCGACCAGCCCTGGATGGTTCTGCACGAGCTGGCCCACGGCTATCACCATTGCGTCCTCGGCCACGGCCACCCCGAGCTCAACCAGGCCTATAAAGACGCCGTAAAGAGCAAGAAGTACGACTCCGTCCAGCACATCAACGGCAGCTCCAGACGTGCCTACGCCTTGAACAACGACCAGGAATATTTCGCGGAGTGCTCCGAGGCCTTTTTCGGCACAAACGATTTCTACCCCTTCGTCCGCTCCGAACTAAAACACCACGACCCAAATATGTATCACCTACTAAAAAAACTATGGGCCGGCGAGTAACCCCAGCCAACGTATTGCACCGTGTGTCACTGCGAGCACCTCACCTGATTCTCAGGATGCATACAGAAGAAAAACAGCCCACGCACGTCATTGCGAAGGAGCGCAGCGACTGCGGCAATCTCAATCCTCACATTACAAGTACCGCCTATTTTCTTAGGGGCAGGCCCAACCCCGACGCGGCAATCTCGAAGCGCTGACATTCGGGTCGATTTCGGCGGTTATGCAATTGCAGTTGGTCGAGGCGAAGCTCTTTATTGAAAACGGCTGGTTGTCCAGGCTTTGTATTGTGATTTCATCCAGGCCGAAATTCTTCTTTATCAAGGAAAGGTCCAGCCTGGCCGGCATTTGTGAACTCGAACTCGCAGGTATTCCTTGTCCCCAACCCCACCTGGCCCAAATCGCAAACCGTTTTCTCAAAACTAATCTTAGGCAGAGGACTTTTCGGCACCACGGCAAGTTCAGGTGAAGCCTTCGCGGAGATAGAGTCTTGGACTTGTACAACCTCAGCGCGATGCTGGCAGCCGGATGTTAACGTAAGAATAAGGCTCAAGAAAATAGATGTAGGAGCTACACGGCCCGTTTTCATATCAGGATCTGCCAGTTATCGTCGCAGTAGTAAATATTTGTCACGGTGCCAGTGGAAGAGATCTTAGCAATTTGATTCACTTGGCAGTCACGATCTAACGAACTAGCATTACGCCCTTTCCTCACAGAGCATCAAACTGAATTGGTTGGATTTCCCATTCTTCTACGGTGGCACAACTACAATGCGAAAACCATAGATGCCCGATTCATCAACTTCATTCCCGAACTCTCTAGGCCCAGAGAAGGAAGCCCGACCCCGGAATACGTGATACTTCTGGTTGAAAGGATTGAGCGATTTGTCTGAGAGGTCTTCTTCTGTGGGTCCTTGCGGGTCAACAACATCGTTTTTCAAATAACGAACACCGTAGAAATCCGAACACCATTCGCCAGTCCAACCCCTCATTCCAACCACACCATCGGGCGTCACATTCTCCGGAAATGCGTCCACTGCAGCACAACTCCAGGGATGTGGATATTTCTCTTTGTTTTGCCGTCCCTGTACCGGCCACCGGTCTGTCCATTCTACATCGGTGGCTTCTCCCCAAGGGTAAGTTCTGCCCTCACTGCCACGAGCAGCAAACTCCCATTCGGCCTCAGTCGGCAGGCGAACGGTAACACCTGCCTCATGGCTAAGCCACTCACAGAATGCCACGGCCCCTCTCCAGGGGACAACATTGATCTCGCAGTTCTCACAACCCGGCTTCGGAACATAAGCCCCGTCTTGGATTTCTATCCGAGCGAATTTGTTCAATGCGACGCTATCTTGTTGATTGGGATTGGCGTTTAGAAACTTGCAGAATTGTGCACTTGTTACTTTATATTTGCCGATATAGAAACCTTTTGTAATCTTGACCTTACGTGCCGGCCAATCATCGGGATACTTCCCAACCATGGCTAAATCCCCGATCTTTGAAATGAATTTCTCCCTCAACCCCACATCTCTGCCCATAAGAAAAGAGCCTGGTTCGATATAGATCAGGTCAATACTGGTCTGGCCATCTATCGGCAGCTCCATTGTCTTAGGGGGTGGCTCAGCGGGCTGTGAAGAAGACGTGTTTGCCAGCTGAGACGTTTTATCATCCGGTCCTTTATCTGAACACACATAAGCCAAGACTAAGGACGCTACTCCAAGGCCGAGCAGCACAATTCTCCACCTTGCGTGTTTCTCTCTTCTCACGGTCTCACCATCTACTATGGAGGCATCAACGCCAAATACCGACCAGTGCACCGGGGACCCCATGGTCTGACTGAATCCCCCTCTGGTGTACCAGGTCCTATCCCTTTATCCTTTGCGCAGCAATCTGCACACTTCCAATACCAACACGTAAGGCACGAATTTGTTCCACAGTCTCTTCCGGCGGCGTTGTCGCGGAAATCGGAAGCTTGAAAAGCGCTACATGTCCAGGCTGCTAGTAATTTTCTCAAGCCCGGCCCCAGCTCGTTGTTCCAGCAGGAACTGCTGAATGCATCTGCAAGATCAGCGATGGCCCAGTCCAAATCTTCCTTTAGCCGCCCACATTTCTTTGCCTCCTCTTTCCCAAAACGCTTTGCCATCCTACAGCTCCAAACACAATGCTCATGAGGGTGCCCTCCACCGCTGAATACGGTAAGAACACAGGCCGGCTTACTAAGTAACTTATCTGCCGCCAGCTTGACCTGATGCCACCTCCATAGTACATCGGTATTTGCGCATACTATTACAGCTTTCGCCACGGGTTCAAGAAGGTTGCCCATTGGATCCCAATTTGATGTTGGAGCACTTGTCACGTATTCGTATAGATTCATCCCATCTGCATACTCTCGAGTTGGCCTGAATAGGTTCCTCTTTTGTGGGTTTGGCGTAATCCCCAGCGGGTCGTGGGTTAGCCACCTTCCGGTGTACTGGTCGTAGTATCTGTTTCTGTTGTATTGTATTTTCAAAGAGCCGTTATCGAGTATATCGACCCTCCGCCCGGTAAACAAGTAGGGATTTTCATAATCTGATTTCCCATCCGGGTCGGGTGCGAAGTTCGGCTCGAGGATATAGCAGTTGCCGTAGGCATCGTATTCGTAGCGTTCCTGCACGGCGCCCGAGTAGTTCATCAGTGCAACCGGGCTGTAGAGATGGTCGTGGACATAGTACCGGTAGCCGGAACCAGGGAAATCCTCATTCGCTGTCAGCACCTCATCGATGTAATTGCCGTAAGTGAACCACATCTGCAGATCATTTGAATCATTGTAGTCGCACAGGACCTGCCATTTGTCATTGTAGTAGTAAGTCGGCTTGGCGAAGCTGTTGGCCTGAATATTGCCGTTCTCATCCCAGTCCAGAGCAAGAATGTAACTATCGACAGTCACCTATTCTTCTTCTCCATTCTAATTCGTTCATCCAGTATATCAACCCTCTGCCCGGCCAATAAAATAGAATCTCGCAGCACAGGGGAAACCCCTTAGGCGGACCATCCAACTTTAGTCACTTTAGACCACTTTAGCTCACTCCTCACTAACGAAAATCCAGCATCCAGCTTTGTAGCATGAAAAAGCTCATAGTCATTTGACTATGGCTCGTTTCCCAAGCTTTCACCGCCCGCAGCGTGAAGAAGCCCGTAGTCATTTGACTATCCGCAGCCGTCATAACACTTGATAAATCTGTGCAATCTGCGAAATCCGCGATTAGACTTTCTTCGTGCCCAACTTCTTTTGATCTAATCTCTGAGGCCTCTGTCCCCTCTGTGGCAAGAAAATCCACGTCAATTCTGTGTTCATCTGTGTCAATCCGTGTCAAAAAAACACTTGCATCCAACTCTTTTCCATGTATAATACTCATCGAAATAAGGTTCATCGGGTCATACGATACGCCAATCTCACCTATCCATTTCCTGCATGGACCGATTTTTCTTGCCTGACAAGTCCTAGTCTCGTAGAAACGAAACAAACTGGCCTGTATTTCGATAGCGATTTATGCAGGCACGTGACCTTGCACATCGGGTCTTATAAGGAATTGAGTAATGACACAAGAATTTAGCGTTTTCGAATCCTTAATGGTAGGTGAAGATGCGGACAATGTTCAATAGCGTTTCTTGATACAGGTGAACTATGAGTAATATGTACAGGTTTGGGACGGTGGTGATTGTTGCGAGCTGTCTGCTTGCGGCATTGGCGTCGGCGAAGGAGTTCGTTGTAGAACCTTCGGCGGTTCTCAAAACGCTCGATAAGAGCCATCCGCGACTGATGCTGAAAGACGCGGATCTGGCCAAGCTGAAAAAGCAGTATCCCAAGGACAAGGTCCTGCAAAAGTGCATCAAGGACGTCATCGAAAGAGCGGACGGATATATGAAAAAGCCGATGCTCACTCACCGCCTGATTGGGCCCAGGCTTCTTCACGTCAGCAGGGAGTGCGTAAGCCGGGTTTACGCACTTGGGCTGGCATACAGATGGACGGGCCGGGAGAAATACGCCAAAAAGGCGGTGGAGAATATGCTCGCCGTCTGTGCGTTCAAGGACTGGAACCCATCCCATTTTCTCGACACGGCCGAGATGTCGCACGCCATCGGCGTCGGCTACGACTGGCTGTACTCCTATATGGACGTCAGCACACGCGAGAAGATCAAAGCGGGCCTGATTAAGAACGGCCTGGAAGAGGGGCTGATCGCCTATAAGAAACTGTGGTGGGCCAGGAGTGAGCACAACTGGAACCAGGTCTGCAACGGTGGGCTGATAGCCGGGGCCCTTGCGATAGCCGAATCCGACCCCAAGTACGCCGAGCAGATAGTCTCTTTGGCAGTTAAGTCGCTGCCTCTTGCTATCAAGACCTACGGCCCCGACGGCGCATGGGGCGAAGGCCCCGGTTACTGGCACTACGCCAGCCGATACACCGCCTACGGCCTGACGGCGCTTGAAACCGCTCTGGGCACGGACTTCGGACTGCTGCAAATCAAGGGGCTGGCCGAGGCGGGAAATTTCCCGATATATATGACCGGCCCGACCGGGCTGTATCTCAACCTCGCCGATAGCGGAGAGAGAGCATCGAGAAGAACGATGCCGTGTATGTTCTGGTTCGCCCGCACTTTTGACAATCGCCTGTACGCCGAGGCCGAGCACGCCGAGCTTGCCAAACGCAGCGCAAGCCCCGAGCACGTGGTTTGGTACGTCCCTGTGCCGCGGGGCAAACCTACGGCCCGCGACCTCGACCGAATGTTCCGCGGCCCCGTCGAAGTGGCCGTATTCCGCAGCGCCTGGGACGATGCCGACGCGCTGTTTGTCGGCGTCAAGGCCGGCTACAACCAGGTCAATCACGGCCACCTCGACTTAGGCAACTTTGAACTCGACGCCCTCGGAGTGCGATGGGCGCGCGACCTCGGCTCGGACAACTACAATATGCCCGGCTACTGGGACAGGAAACGAGCCGGCAAACGATGGTCCTACTACCGCCTGAACTCGAAAAGCCACAACGTTCCCCTCTTGCGCGGCGAGGACCAGGATCCCTACGCCAAGTCCAGCATCACCAAATTCGAGACCAATAAATCCGCCCCCTTCGCCATTATCGACCTGACAAGTGCCTACGAGAAGTTTGCAAAAAAGACGACGCGGGGGATCGCAATGCTTGGGGGCCGACGGGCGGTGCTTGTGCAGGATGAATTCGAGATCAAAAAGCCCTGCGAGCTCGCCTGGGGAATGACAACAGACGCCGAAATCGCCACAAAAAAAGGCGGCGGCGCCCTTCTCACCCTCAAGGGCAAGAAGCTGACCGCAACGATCCTCTCGCCCGCCGGCGCGGAGTTCACGGTCGAATCAGCCAAGCAAAAACCGCCCGAAAAGAAAAACGCCGGCGTCAGCCGACTTATGCTCCGACTGCCCAATGCAAAAGGAAACGTCCGCCTCGCAATCCTCCTGTCGCCAAAATGGAACGACGCCAAATCCGTTAAAAAAGTAGAACTAAAACCGCTGAGCCGGTGGTAAGAAGAAGGGCTCATTATGAAATCCAGTGCAAGAAACCAATTGGCGGGTCTTTGTAGAACGATTGTCGTAGCGGTATTGGTGTTTGTTGTCGGATTTCTCGGCGGCCCTGCTCAAGCTGCGCAGGACAAGAAGCCTATCCTTTGTCAGGGCAATTATCAAAGCCAGGAGGATGCAAAGAAGCAGCTTGCCAAATTTGCCGAGACCTATTCCAACCTGCGCCAGCCGGTCAGGAAAAAGCAGAGCTGACAACCGATGCCGCGAGGTGCTTGCTGACGGCCTTTCGGTAGCCGGTGACGGTGATACCGCGGTCGGGCCGGACTTCGACGATGGCGTAAGAATTGTCTTCTTCGCCGGGGCCTTCGACCACCGCCTTCAATGTATAATAGTGAATTCCCTCTATTCGGCTGCAACTTCCTGAGTGATGATGGCCCTGGAATACGGCGAGGACCTTGCCTGATTCCTCAAGGATTCGCCGAACGTCCGCGGCATTGTTGACATAGACCGAGCCGGTGCCGTCGAGAAGCTGGTGAATGAAGACAATAGCGTCTCCGCGTGCGGCGGCGAGGTCCTGCTCGAGCCAGTCTAACTCGGCCGGCGGGATGTTCGCATCGGTCCAGTTGAAGTTGCCGTGGTCGTAGTCGGTGCCGTCGGCTTTGTAGTTCGCATCGAGAACGACAAAATGCACGCCGCCCAAATCGAACGAATAATAGCTTTTCGCCGGATTGATGCCCGTGTTCTCGACCTCGGTCAGGAACTGCTCTTTTGAGATGCTGTCCTCATCGTGATTGCCGAGGACGTGGCACGTTGGGCCGGTGAACTCCTGGAACACTCCCTCGACGGCCCGCAGGTGAGAAATGGTCCTTTGCTCGACGGGTGGATTGTCCTGGTCCTTGAAGTCGCCAAGCTCGATGAGGAAATCAACTTTTTGGGCGTTCATCAATTCGACGCACTCGGTCAGCTTGTCAAGCGAGCGGCGGTAATAGCGTGAGCCGGCGGTATCGGCGTCGGCATAATGGCAGTCGGCAACTATTCCGAACCGCGAGGTTCTTCGCCCGGAGGCCGAAGGGGTCGGCATAGTACAGGAGAGCTGCGCCAAGCCTATCCCGGCAAGCGACGCGGCCGATGCCTTCAAAAATACCCGTCGGGTGATTACCCACTTCTGATTCGCTAAGTCACGCGAGGGATGTTTTGTGTGGTAATCGGCACCCATAACAAAGCCCTTTCCAAAAAGATAACCATTCACGGGAGCAAAACGGTGTTTTTGTGTCATTGCGAGGACAGATTGCCACGCTCGGCTCTGCCTCGCTCGCAATGACATAAAATGGCCGGATCAGGCGGGCGGCTTTTTTAGCTCCTCGACTTTTGGCAGGTCCTTGAGGGAATTGAGGCCGAAGAGCTCCAGGAACTTCCTTGTCGTACCGTACAGCATCGGTCTGCCTAAGACCTCAGCCCGGCCCACAATCTTGACCAGGCCCTTATACATTAAGCCGCGAACCACGTCCCCGACTGCAACGCCCCTGATGACCTCGATATCGGCACGGATGACCGGCTGCTTGTAGGCGACTATCGCGAGCGTCTCTAACGCCGCGGGGCTTAGTTTGGTGTCCGAACGCGCGCGAAGCAGCTTCTGGAGCCAGTAATTGTAAGGGCTGAGCGTCAGCATTTGATAGCCGCCGGCGATCCGCTCTATCCGAAAAGCGTTGTGGTTGGCCCGGTATTTGCCATTGAGATTTTCGATATGTTCGCGGACCTGCTTTACGCCGGCCTCAACGATATTGGCCAGCCGGGCCGGCGTCAGAGGCTCGTCACTGGCAAAAAGGACCGCTTCTACGACCGACTCGACAGTCGTCTCAAAATCCGGGTCCTGCGGCGGCAGGTCGGCTTGCTCGGCAACATCAGTGTCGATTTGGGCATCCTCAGCATCGGCGTCAATTTGCGCATCTTCAGAGTCTGCGGCGATTTGAGCATCGGAAAGGGGTGTTTCTGCCTGCTGCTGGTGTTCTTCTGTCATACGTTCTTCCATCTAAACGGGTCAGCGTCTTTCTTACTTACCCTGATTGTTACCGAATTTAGCCGTTTTTGCAACTGTTTAGCGAATTTTTTCAGTATGAATCGTTCGGAGACGGTGTGCCCAAGACAGATGCAGGTCAGCCCTGCTTCCTGTGCGGCCAGCGCCTGATGATGTTTCAATTCGCCGGTCAGATACAAATCGGCCTTCGCGGCGATGACCGCGTCGATGATCTTCCCGCAGGAGCCCGCACAGACCGCCGCCTTTTTTACGAGGCGGTTTTCTTTTCCGACTATGCCGACGGCCTTTGCGCCGGTATGTTTCTTGATCCTTTCGAGAAGCGCCTGCAGGCGTGCCGGCCGGACTAATTTGCCGATCCTGCCTAAGCCGAACTTGCCCTGCGGATTGCAGAGCTTGAGGACGTCGAAGGCCGGCATTTCGTAGGGATGGGCCTTCTTCATCGCGGCTATTGCCCCATCGAGCCTTTCGGCCGGGACAATCGTCTCGAACCTCACCTCGGCGACCTTCTCGAAATTGCCCTTGCTGCCGACAGCCGGCTTGGCGCCTTCGCCGGGCAGAAACGTCCCCGTACCCTCGGCGCCGAATCCGCAGTGGCTGTAGTTGCCCAACATCCCCGCACCGGCGGCAAATACCGCATTGGAGACCTTACTCACCGAATCAATCGGAACAAAGACCACGAGCTTGTAAGTACCTCCGCCTGGGGCATCGACATAGTCGCCGAGAGGCGCCGCGTCTTGGATTCCAAGTATCTTGGCAAGCCCGTCGTTCACGCCCCCGACGGCCGAGTCCAGCGCCGTGTGTATCGAAAAGACCGAAATCCTCGCGCGAATCAGGTCATATACCACGCCCGTCGGACCATCGGACGTGATTTTTTTGAGGCCGTCCCAGATAATCGGATGATAGCTTATAATCAAATCGGTCTTTAGTCTTTTTGCCTCAGCGACAACCGCGTCGGTTATATCGATGGTCAGAAGGACATTTTTTACATTCCGCTTCGCATCGCCGATCAAAAGCCCCACATTGTCCCAGTCCTGTGCCAACCCAGGCGGTGCTATCCGTTCAATCGCTGCCCCAATATCTTCTACCTTCATTTGCTTTATCCGCTTGCTCATTTGAATTTGTTTCGTGTTTCATATTTCAATATTCGTTATTCCTTGTTCGACATTCGACATTCATTTATGACATACTGCTCGAAAGCTTCTCGCAGCTTCTTTGCCATCGGGCCGACTTTGCCATCGCCTACCGTGTGCTTTTCGACACTGTTTACCGGCATAACCTGCATAATCACATTTGTCAGAAAGATCTCATCGGCGCTAAGAACGTCATCAATGTAAAGGTCTTTTTCGATAAGCTCAATGGAATTGGCCACGGCGATCCGGCAGACGGTCTTTCTCGCAACGCCCGCGAGGACCGGCGTTGAGATCGGCGGGGTGTAGAGCAGCGAATCCTTGACTAAGAACACGTTGCTTATACAGCCCTCGGCCAGGCGATTATCGGTGGTGAACCACAGCGCCTCGGCCGCTCTTTTGCCGTGAGCGAAGCTAAGCCCCATCATACGCGACAAGTAGCTCGTCACCTTGTGTCCGCACGTCGGGTCGTTGCGGTTCTGTCTATACGGGCACAGCACCACCAAAACGCCCTTTCGGTAATATTCATCCGGGTAAGGGATGAACCTCGTAGCGGCTATCAGCAGTGTCGATTTGCGCTGATCATCGCGTTCGGACATCGGACCGTTGGTTGCCGTCAGACGCATACGCGCATCGGTCAGGTCGTTTGCCCGCAGAACTTTGTAGATGGCATCGGTGATGTATTGCCTGTCGTAGCCTACGTGTATCGACAACGTCTCGGCACTGAAAAGCAATCGATCCAAATGGTCCTTCAACGCAAAGACCACGCCGTTGTGTGCCCGCATAGTCTCAAACAGCCCCGCCCCATACAAAAACCCGCTGTCGGCCACAGACACCCGCGCCCTGCCGCTGTCCACCAATTTATCATTGAGAAAAACCTTTTCCATAGTTTTAGCGTTCCGCGTGGAGCGTTTACCGTTTAGGGTGCAGCATTCGGTATAGCATACTCCCCACTTCCCTTAACAACTCCTCTATCGTAGTATTCTTACAAGATACTTCAGGTCGCTCGCCAACAAAAACTGCGTTTCTAATTCCAACAATGAACCGTACGCAATAGACAAAAAGTGATTATACTCGGCTTTATGTCTTCTTCCGTACCCCTCAGCAATGTTAGAGGGTATGGACACAGCAGATCTTCTCATCTGCTGAGATAACCCATAGATCTCGAATTTTGGAAACCCACCCGTTGCTTTATATACTTCCAAAACCAGCTTGTAGCTCTTTTGCCAGACTATAAGGTCCTTGAAGGACTTAGTTCTCATAACTCAACGCTCCCCGCTATACGCTATGCGCTATATTCCCGCTGTACGCTAATTATTCCCGCCAATAGCGCCCTTGCCTTCGTGATAGTCTCATTCCACTCGGCCTGGGGGTCGGAATCTGCGACGATGCCGCCGCCGGTTTGTGCAAAGGCCTTTTGGCCTGCGATAATAATCGTCCGTATAGCGATATTCAAGCACACACTGCCGTCGACGCCGATATAGCCGATACTGCCGGTATAGACGCCCCTTGCCGTTGGCTCGGTCTCGTCGATAATCTCCATCGAGCGGATTTTCGGCGCCCCGGTTATAGAACCGCCGGGGAACATTGACTTGAGGATGTCACAGAATGTCACGTCCTCGCGGAGCTGCCCACCGACGGTTGCCACTGCGTGGAAGACCGTCGGATAGGCCTCGATAGTCCGCGGCTGAGTGACCGTTCTGGTTCCGGATTTGCAGATTCGAGCAACGTCGTTGCGCTCTAAGTCGATTATCATATTCAGCTCGGCCTTTTCCTTCTCGCTGCCCACCAGCTCGTGCAAATTCTTTTCGTTGATTTGCTCTGCCGATGAACGGCTCCGGTGCGTTGGGCAGATGCGCCGGCGCGTGCCTTTGATCGGCTTGGTTCGAATGAAACCGTCGGTAATTGTTATAAACATCTCAGGCGATGCACTGACGATGCAAAAGTCACCGCCGTCGATATACCCCGAGTAGCCGCTCGGATTGTAGTGGTTCTGCCAGTGGAAAAGGTCTATCCCCGCGGCGTTGTAGTCACATTCGAATCGCTGTGAGAAGTTGATCTGATAGACCTCCCCGTCGTAGATATACCGCTTTATTTTCGCAAGCATCCGCAGGTAGTAATCCTTATCCATATTGCACCGGAACCGCGCCAAATCAAGCCCGTCGAGGTCCACAGGCGCAGGAGGCTGCATCCCGATTCTCGCCGCTTTGTCCAACAATTGCTCCAGAGAAGCCAATTTGTCCTGCGGCTCTTCGGTATCACCCGGTATCTCAAGTGAAATCAGCCAAAAAGTCCTTTCAATATGGTCGTAAGCAATCAGCCGGTCGTAGAAGCAAAGCCGAATCAGCGGCATTCGAAGGTCATCTATGGTCGTTTCCGGAAGTCGCTCGATATATCGGCCAAGCTCGTAGCCGAAGTACCCAATCCATCCGCCGCGGAAAATCCCACTCGGCAAATTGGACCCCTTGTCATTCTGAGCGCAGCGAAGAATCTCTCTTTGTTCCTTTTCATTAGCCCGCAAGCAGGAATCCGTGTTGAACGTTTCTTCGAGCCTATATTTACTTAGAATCTCGTCCAGCTTTGCGAACGGATCCTTTTGTCCGGCCCGAAAATCGAATACTTCCCTCGGCTCGGCAGCCCAATAGCTGAATCTGTCCGCATCGGCCTTGGCCGTGTTACCCCCCAGAATAGACGCCGATTCGAGACCCGAAAAAACCTGGCTCACGGCGGGTAAATCTATCGATGCGCGGACTTCCTTACAATGCAGCTTGCAAGCAGTATATTTATCCGTCTTGGTGACCGTTCCGGTCGTCATTGCGGCTGTCCCGCCTTAAACTCGTTTATTATCTGCACGCCCGAAGAGGTGCCTGTCCTTTCGGCGCCCGCCTCCAATATTTCAATTGTCACTTTTTTACGGATACTCTCTTTTTGAAAAAATCCACCGCATCGGCCAGGTTGCCGAAGACTTCCGTCGCCGTTTGGGTTATGAACACAGACGGAGTTTGCTCTGCCGTCCAGATGACATAGACCTCTTTGGCGGCCTCGTGGGCGTGCTGCAGCTCTCTTTCCACTCCGCTGGATATCGCGGCCCGCCCGTCGGGCAGGGTCGGAATGAAGCTGATTATCATATCCGACTGGTCAATCAGCATGAAATCGCGTGCATATATCTGGCTGTTAATGTCGCCCTCGATTTGCCGAACCTCATCCAAGTCCAATCGGATCTTTCGCCCGAGCGCCCTGACCTCGACAAAATCGAGCCCTTTTTCCGCCGCCTGCCGCGCATACTGCGGCAAGAACGACTCTTCCAGGTCGCCCGGATCGAAGCAAATAAACGATTGCTTCATCAACCGCCTGAATTTGTCAATCTCATCTCGGACGCTCTGCATATCACCAACCGCAGTCATCGGGAAACTAAGATATGCCTTCTTGATTTGATCGGCGAAGACAAGCTCGTAGAAGGTCTCGATGGTCGCCTCTTCGGCGCCGCGAGCGAGGCAATAGAACGGAATGCTCTCGTCGATACCCTTGCAGAGCATTTGGGTTCCGATAATCTCTTCCTCCCGCCAGACAATCAGGTCTTTGAGACTGTGCTCGACGGCGTGTTCGGCGAGCAGCCGGGTGTGCAGCACGATTACGCCGTCGATCAGGCAGATATACACATCGGCCTCGAGCTGCCGCATCTGATCGAAATCGACGGCAGGAAACAATCCGTGCCGCCAGCGAAAGGTCGCGTGAGTATTGACTATGAGGTTTGGGGCCGTCTGCGCCTGGGCGATGATGTCTTTGAAGACACTGCGCCGAAGCGAGCTTAGCCTCTTCATCGATATGTCCAGAATCTTGCCGGCCGCAATATCGGGTGCTTCTGCGTACATCATATCCCCGACGTTGCACAGCAGAACTTCGTCCCCTTCGGCCCCGGCAAACTCGCATACCTTCTCAAGATAGCTCTTCTTATCAACACCAACCATTCCCGTAACAACAATTATCATATCCAATCCTATCTTACAATCTACCGAAAAGCCTGCAGCCCACTACGATATACAATAACCATCCGTTTAACACCACCCTTTTCTCGAATCAAAGCCGTCACAGTCAATCACGCAGCTATACCACAACTTTACACTTTACACTTTGAACTTCCAACTCCCTGCCTCGCCCCCGCTTAGCCCCCGGACCTGTGCCGGGGTCACCCCCGACCCACATAATCCCCCCGCGCCACCCCGTAGCATGGGCATCTTGCCCATGGCCCACCTGCTAAGCAAACATCTCCACCAGACAACCCCTCTTCATCAACCGCCCCGTCTCTCCAAGCGCAACGACTATCTTCTGGTAATGCCGTATATCATCATACGAAAGTTCCCTCCCCCGCCGGTCCTTCAACCACTTCTCACAAACCTGATAACCCCCAATATGAAACTCCCAAACATCCGACCGCACTCCCTCAAAATACTCATCCTTATTGATATACACCCGCTCCTTTGGCCACTCAAGCAGCTACAAGCACTTCTTCACGAATTCTGCCCACAACACAATCGACATTTGACATTCTCAAGGTAATATCACATAATCTTCTTGTTCGTCTTGCGCATCTTGCGCTTGCCGGCTAATGAACGTGCTTAGGGTAATCCATAATGGCAAAAGGCAGGTCCTACAAAGATCTCAAATCCCAAGCGGTTAACTTCTGGCCGCTTGAATTGGCCGAGAAAGAGAAAGATGCGAGCATAATACCGCGCCTCATAGCGACGCAAGACAAGTTCATCAGCTTACTCCATATTGCGGACTCCCAGCCGCACGCATGGAAAGACATTCTTCCCAAAACCACTCACCTACCGGCGAACCTCTTTCTCAAGCACCTCATGATTCTCTCCGACATTGGCGGCGAGAAGCTTCAACGGTTCAAAACTGAACTCCCCTCTATCTTTAAACAGCACGTAATGCCCTTCACTTGGAAAGACAAGCAATACAAGTACGTCTTCAAAACACTTGGCAATAACACTGCCTGGAGCAACAAGCACCTGGCAGTTGACGGTTCGCGTCTGCCCGACGCCCTTGCCCTGAACGATATGATGGAAGATGTTATCACCTTGTTGATCCACGGTGCTGCTTCAACAAGTGAGGAGCTGCCCCAGGCCATTGCCGACAAGTGCATCATAGGCGGCCTCCTTGGCGATAAGCCGGGTCTCGATACGTTCGTTCGCCAGAGATACATTTGGGTAAGCAGAATCACGGGCGGGGCAACCGCCAATGCGATGGGCCAGCTTGCTCAGGATTATGTGAAACACCAACTCCAGTCGATGTTGCCAAGCTGGGATTTCTCCAAGAAGACTATTAGAGGAATAAGTCAGACAGGCGGACGAACAAACATGCCTTTTGATATGGTCGTTGAGGCTCCGAGTGGAAAACACTGTGCTATTGAAGTCAGCTTCCAGTTCACAACTAACAGCACCATTGAAAGAAAGGCGGGCCAAGCCCAGTCTCGCCAGAGACTCCTTCATAGAAAAGGCCACTGCATCGCCTACGTGATTGATGGGGCAGGCAATTTTGAACGCCGTTCTGCCATCTCTACCATATGCAGATACAGTGACTGCATCGTGACGTTCCGCGATTCAGAAATTAGGAGACTCGCGGAGTTCTTGCAAGAAATGGCTGGTAGTTCGTCTGGCCCTGCTTCAAGGGAGGGAACGTAATGGCCCATCTAAGCGAGAACAGTGCCCGCCTCGGCATCAAGACTATCGAGATCAGTTCGCCAGATGCTCTACCACACGCAAAACCACACCACACGGGCGTATGGCTATTCTCCTTCCCACGTGAGCCATCCGTCCCACTCCTCGTGGACGTTGGCAAATGGGCATACGCTTTGAAGCGTTTTGCCGACAGCGCTGAGGAACATACGGTAATCTGCATCTTAACCACCCCCCCATCTGCTAGCGTTCTATGCTCACTACTTCAACACTCCTTGCAGTATCAATTGTGGATATCTGTCAAACTCGCCCACCCTTTTCAAGCTCCCGGAAAACTCCCTCACCACCATGCTGCTCTTCTAGTATTCACGAAATACAAAGGGAGCCTGAAACACACCAAAACACGAATCGCTTACACATATTGTCCTCACTGCGACCGAACGACCAAGGACTATGGAGGCAAAAAGCATACGTATCATTCGTACGGCACCTTGATGTCCGATATCTGGCGGGATATCACTTGCGATACGCTGGAATCGCCCGACGACGTGATAGCCCGCCTGCGCGATCTTTTCGGGCTTCCGCCCTATGACGTCCTATACTATGTAAAGGTCAGAACTGCCGCTACGTCGATGCCCGTGCTCCCCACAATAGATAAATTACACGGTAGCATCGCGCTAGCATCCCCTGCGCTTGAGGACCCACGCGCACTCATAAGGAGCGACTGCCTTGAAATCCTTCGTACACTCCCCAGTGAGTCCGTCGATTTCTGCTTTGCCGACCCTCCGTACAATCTCAGCAAGAAATATGACAGATGGGACGACACCCTCGAGATAAAGCAGTATTTCGAGTGGTCTGATGCGTGGCTAACCGAATTGGCCCGTGTCCTCAAGCCAGGCAGAACTCTTGCCGTGCTCAACATACCTTTATGGGCTGTGCGCCATTTTGCCCATCTCAGCACCCTCATGACATATCAGAATTGGATTGTATGGGAAGGTCTGAGCTTGCCGGTTAGGATGATCATGCCTGCCAACTACGCCATTGTCTGCTTCTCGAAGGGGGAACCTCGCGATTTGCCAGGTCTTAACCTTCCTGCGTCTCCGTTTAACGACGCACATGAGTTGCTCTCACTTAAGGAGTCATATTGCATCCGCGCCTCTTGCTTGAAGCAACGGCGCCTCCTCGGTGCCGACGACAAGGTCTTGATAACAGATCTCTGGTGGGACATTCATCGCCTTAAACACAATAGTCGACGAGTCGATCATCCTTGTCAACTTCCCCCAGCCCTAATGCGCCGACTAATAGCCCTGTTCACCCAACCAGGCGAACGCGTCCTAGATCCATTCAACGGTGCGGGAACAACAACGCTGGCAGCCGAAGAACTCGGACGCGCCTTTCTCGGAGTTGAGCTTTCTGACTACTACCACAGCATCGCATCTCGACGCCACGATGAACTGCGTCGCGGCCTGGATCCTTTCCGAAAGCAGAAGCAGACTCCAAAAAGCAAGAACAGCCCAGTTGCTCGTCTCAAGAATCAAGATTACGTGGTACCCAAGAAAACGCTCCAGCTTGAAGTTAAGCGAATCGCACAACAACTCGGTAAGCTTCCTACCCGCGAAGAAGTCGAACTCCTCGGCAAATATCCGATCTCCTATTACGACGACTACTTCATAAGTTGGGGAGAAGTCTGTGCCGCCGCTCGTACTACCGGCATGACCGAGATGCGCGATTCAGCGCCTCGCGCGAGAGTTGACAATCAACTTCCGCTCTTCAAATGACCCATTCCTTACGTCTTCGTCGCCCGAAAGGCGAACGGCTCAGCCAATGCCTTCAACGCCCCCCGATGCGTATGCTCCGTAGCATCCCCCCGCGCCACCCCCTAACATGCGCATCTTGCCCATGTCCCACCTGCTAATCAAGCATCTCCACAAGACTCTTCCAAGTATTCTTTTCCGGCGTCGCATCATCGTATTCGACCGTGTTGCAGTACTCGAAGATCCCATTCGCATACCGAACAATTCCACCAACGAACGCGTGACCAAGTTCTTCCAGTTTGGTCGCAAGACTCCTGCTCTCTGTCTCTCTATTTCCTCTTTTCAGAGATATAGACTAATTCGCCTGATTCATTCTTATACTTCCAGAATCGCCAGCCATTGGTTACTTTTCCGCCACGAACCGCACTGCCGGCAACCGACGGACTCTCATACCATTCCCCGTTGTACTTGATCCTCCCGTTACCAATCACCCAAGCCTTGTGCACTTTACCTTTGTATTTCCGATACAGCACCTTACCCCCCGGAAAGAAACCCTTCAAAGGCCGCTCGCCCTTGAGGCTTCTCTTCTTTCCTTTCTTAACCTTTTTCTTCTCCTTCCTTTTCTTACCCCTTTTTGCCGCCGTCTTCTTTCCGCCCAATGTCTTCTCCATCCACGCCTTGAAATCCTTGGCAAGCCGCGCCTTAAGCTCAGGCAGCAAATTCCTCGACCGCCTCACCTTCCCCTTTACGTAATTCCCCGTGGGGTCCGCTATCCTAAGGACCAGCGCCTCGATCTCGCGCAGATGGTCCGCCTTCCGAAGTATGTAAAGGCTGAAATGCGTCCACTTCCCCTTGTGACGGTCCTTCAAATGCTGGTTAATACGTTTCCGAAGGTCCGTCCCCAGACCGACATAATAAAGCTTCTCACGACGATAAAGAGCATACACGCCGTAATGCCCCTCCATCATCTCCGCAATCAGCTTCCGGTTCTGATCAAATATCCCGCTGCTCATCTTCTCCAAATGACCAACAACTATAGAACGAGCAACCCGCTTAGCTTTTTTCTTCTTTCCCATTTCTTTCCTTCTCGCTCTTATCCTCAAACATCTCAACCAAACATCGCGACTTCATCAACCGCCCCGTCTCGCCAAGCGCAACGACTATTCTTTGGTAATGGCGTATATCATCATACGAAAGCTCTCTTCCCCGCCGGTCCTTAAGCCACTTCTCGCAAACCTGATACCCCCCAATATGAAACTCCCAAACCTCCTGCCGAACACCCTCGAAATACTGCCCCTTATTGATATAAACCCACCCCTTATCAGCCTTCTCCCTCTGTTTCACACCGTAATGAGACCCCTTTCAGGGCCTTCAAACAGCATTAGTTGCCCCTTTTTGTACTCCTCTTTGTCTTTCGTTTCGCGGTATTCTTTGCTCCCCTCCATCAACTCATCCAGAACGCCATCAGACGCCTGTATGATCGCCATAAACTCAGACAGCTCCTTCCCAATCTCATGCAGCCTAGAAAGCTCCGTCATTACGCGCCCCAAGTATATTACTTTCATATCGCCCTTAGAAAGCCCAATGTTGGCGTCTATTAATTCACTCGCTTGCTTCTGGGCATAAGTGAAGACTCTCTCCTCGTCAATTGCCTGGTCATTTAGCTTACAAGCTTCCTTTCGGCAGACTATTATCAAGTCCAAATGAATAGGTACCTTCGCTTGTTGAATAGGTACGGAGACAGTCATTTCCGCTTTTATCGGGTAACTTTGGCCGACAATGAAACCCGCTTTCCTTATCGCCTCATACACGGTGATCCACCCTTCCGCCCTGGAATGGTGATAAGTGAAGGCCAGTACGCCTTCATCTTTCAATACACGGTGACATTCCTTGAATACTCCGGCCAGTTTCTGAGCGAATAAGGCTGGGTTAGCATCCTGCACTTCCTCTTTTCTGCGAGTACTGCTTTGCGATGACTCTTCCAACATATATCCCAGCCAGACATGAAAAAAATCCGCAAGCTCTGAATAATGCACATTATCAAAAAACGGCGGATCGGTCACTATCGCATCAACTGACTTGTCTGGTATATCCGTGTGAGCCGAATCCCCACATGATATATATGCTGAATTCTCTGTTTCCTGAAATTGATCGTACCCTTTCACTATTTTAGATCTTATCGGGTTACTAATTCCATAGACCTTCCGATTCGTCTTTGAATATGGGTCGATTTCAAACGGCAACTCCTTGTATTCCAATGCCCGCAAGATCCTGCTCTTGAAAAGCGTAGAAAAAGAACCTGACGACCTGGGTGTTCCCCAGATATTGGCTTCAAAAGGAGTCGTTTCGGGCTTCAGAATGTGGTGCGAGAACATGTGACGAACAGCACCGGAGCCTTCTCCCTTGAATGAGCAGAAAAGGTTGTTGAATTCCAATACGCCCGAAAGGAGACAAGCGAAAAGTCTTTTAATCTCCGGATTGCTTATTTTTTTTATTTCACCGGTCAGATAATATATGCCCAATAATTGGCGCTCGTTGAACATCTGCCGCCAATATCTATAATTATGCTTCAGCGCTTGGTTGGTGTTATGCCCCGGCATTATTTGCCCGTCTGGTAAACGACCCTTGATTAGTTCATATTGCTGTCTGATTTCTTCATATGACTCCAGGTCAAAATCATCAATTGGAAGATACTCTTTGCTCCCATCACGCAAGACTATCTTTGCATACATCCTCTGAGGCAAAGCAGCCTCCCTCTTCTTCATCTCTTCGACAAGCTTGAAGTGGTAACCACAATGCGCACAAGTGACATAGGCCCCTTTGATATTTCCCGCCTGGGGATTATACACATGAGAACAATGCTCACAGCAACATTCTGTGTCATCATAACGGCCAACATTGACTTTTTCACATTTGGGGCATATTGTCCTGGCCGTCGGAATCTTCCTGGGGGCTACATGGGAAGAGAAAATATACTTATTGAACAGGTCAATTCGTTTGCCACACTCAGGGCACGAAAGGTATTTCACCCAAAAATAATATAAGGCTTTGACCTTCCGACCATTGACTTGTGCTGTGTATAAGGATAGTATTTGCTCACTTACATTATCCTGGATTTTCTCATAACTGTTCCTAATGGCCTGGATGTTGTAATTCGACAGGAACGTCTCCACTAAAGTCGTCGCCACAGGGTTTATATCGCGCCCAATGATTCTGCACCCTATCTTAACAGCTTCCCCCACAGTTACGCCACTTCCCATGAAAGGGTCAAATACAACAGTGTCGTTATGATTGTGAAGCTTATAATACTCCTCCGATAGATCCGCTGTCTCGGGCACACAGCATCCCAATAGTATCCCTCTGAACGCTGAGCCTAGCCTTCTGGCCCACCACTTGTGCATATAATAAACAGGCCGATACACTTCCTTCCGCCACGATTCTACTTCCGCAACTTGGCTCAGCCTTCCAACTGGTATATTACTTAGTATTGCTTTTGCCATATTTCACTTAACCGCTGGAATGCGAGGCATCGCGGCTCTTCTTTCTCTCGGTTTTCTTCTCTTGCAATCCCTGAAAATGTCCTTTCTCACAGGTAGTTCCTCAAACGCAGACGATTCTTCTGCGCTGTTGTCTATTACGACATAGTGAAATGAATTGTCATATTTGTCCCCCCTGACAATTAAGTCTGTACAATTATGTTGCCCCTCAACGTGGCATGTATCCTGCTTCTTAATCACAAGAATGTGTCTGAGGTAAAAGAACTCCATCTTGTAGTTGAGGGGGTTGGGGTATGTGTACATTCGCCGATGCCTTACAGAACCTTCTCCGTAAGGTCCGTGATTGTACTCGCTCTGATTAGCATATTTCGCATCTTTGTGCAGCTCAAAATCGTAGTTCAAAAAGTCACCGTCCATGATTATGGTCGTTAGTATATCGGTGCTCGTAGGATCAAGTAACGCGAACAAATAGAAGCAAGGAATTTCTACAGTATCTTCACCGACCTTAATCAACGCTCTTCCGCATGGAAGACAGCTATTGTAGTCTATTGTCATTCCTCTTGGGTCTTTCCCGCTGGAAGTCTGGATCAACTTCTTTACCTCCACCCCGACCAGAACGTTCTCTTTCCTATCCCTTATCACAATGTCCGGAGTCGTCAACTTGCCGGAATGGAATACCTCAAACTCCGGGCACGCCTCTTTGATTTCTCCCTCCATCCAGCAGTCAAAAGGATCATCCTGGACCGTCCCAACCAGAGATTGTGGCCGTAAGTTGACTGATATTCTGCCTTCTCTGGCCTCTTCAAGCAGGCAATTATAAAGTCTCGATATTATCCCTATATGATTCATCAATGTTTAACTCATTACTCTTTCACAGAACCTATCCGACTCCCGATTCTGATGCTCTGTCCATACGATAAAGAATCCTCGATGCACTGTCAAAGTGAATATATCTTTGTGAACGCCTTGCCGATATCCTTGCACTCGATATACCCTATCCGAAAGTCCAGCTTCCGCTTCCTCCGCGAGACCAAAATATCCGGCGCCCCACAAGCAATCTGCCGAGGCTCATTTGTCGCCGTAATCTCATCCCCGAGCGCCTCAACAAGCCCCTTCAACGCCGGCCGATGCGTATGCTCCGTAGCATCCCCCCGCAAATACGCCTCATTCACTTGGTCCAGATACCTATCAAAAACGTCTTTCGCCATCCTATGCCCTCAATATTACCCTCGACCCGCCGGCCCGGCCCGCTTCACCCGCCCCGCAGTCCTGAGCTTGCCGAAGGGCCCACCCCACCAATTCTACACAACCCCGCTCCCCACACAACCAAAATCCGCGCAAATCAGCGAAATCCGCCATTAGACTTCCTTCCTGGCCAACTTCTTTCAATCTAATCTCTGCGTCCTCTGTGCCCTCTGTGGCAAGAAAATCCGCGTCAATCCGCGAAATCCGCGGTTCCCTTCGTGCCAATTCGTGGCTAACTCTTCTCCGTCCCACAGTGCCGCTCTCCGCGTTTTGGTCATTCGAACATTTCAATTTCGATATTATTTAGGATTTAGTGCTTAGCATTTAGAGCTTAAACCAAATCCGTGTCAAATTAAAACTTTAGCTCACTTTAGCCACTTTATTTACTTTACATCTAACAACTTATGTGGTATAATACATATCAAACTAATAGCTAATAAACACTAACCACTAATCACTAACCACTAATCACTAACCCCTAACCACTGGCTCGAACCAATATAAACCATTATCGGACAAGCAGTTATGAAAACCAATCCCCCAATCAAAACACCCATCCCGACAACGTCGGGATTCCACAATTTTGCACTTTCCACTTTGATCTTTCCACTCTCACCATGCCTACCCAAGCCCAAAATTTATCCCGTGAGATGAT
>CAYWOD010000014.1:0-27948 GCA_964459805.1 uncultured Pirellulales bacterium | reverse complement strand
GTGTATATGGTTTGTCGAAGAGGATTGCGGGGCTGAAATAGCCGAACGGCGTTCTTGTATCGACGCTGACGTACCACGGCGAGGGGTGGCGCAGGTTGCTCGGATGGTCGAAGATGGCTATCGCAGCCTCTTTGCCGTCGGAGGTCCGGCCGGCAAAGTCCATCCAGCGGGCCTTCTTGCCGTGGGCCTGCGTTTGCTTTCTGCCTTCGCTGTCGATTACCTGCCAATTGGAAATATCCTTGGCAATCCTCACTGAGAGTCCGGCGTAGCCGCCCCAGCCCTTGCCGTTAGCTTCGCCCGGTATCGGTGTGCGGTCGAGCAGGACATCTTCGTCGCCGGCGGTAAAGGTGCTGAGCCAGTCGATGCGGTATCGGCCCTGCTCATCAGGCGCGCTTACGTTAATCAGGCGGTCTTCGGTGAGCACGGGGGGGTTATCGGGCGGATGATACGCCAGTGTCATCACGATCTTGGCCGAGTAGTCGTCGTGCGGCGTAACCTTTATGTCTGTCAGCTCGCCTCGCCCCTGGGACAGACCCGTTTTGCGGTCCTCTTCCCAATAATTCAGGCCGTTGATGTGCTTCCAGGAGAACCACAACGCCCGGTGCCACGGATGGTCGGGCGGGCGGTGCCAGGTTAGCTGTGTGCCGTCTGTCAGGCAGACGGGGTGAAAGTAGGGCTTGCCCTGCTTCTTATCGAAGTTGAGCTGCCAGACCACTTTGCCGTTTTTAGCCAGGGCCAGCGAACTGTCGGTTTGCCGCCACTGGTAGCCGGTCTGCGCCTCGGCGGGAGCAGTTGGCCAGTTGTCCGGGACAGGGATAGTGACTCTGCCGGTAGCCGCCCACTCTGTGCCGCGAAGCATCAGCGTTTGCCAGGCGGTATTCTGCATAGTCTTTGTGTCGTGGCCCAGGATATTGTAGAAGCATCGTCCCTTGCCGAATTTGGTGCATATAACCACGGGCTCGGCCCTGCCGGAGCCGCCGCTGTCCTTTGACGAAAAGGCCTCGCACAGGACTTCAATGTTTGGCTGCGTGCCCATCCGATGCCAGAGCTCGTCGCGAATCAGGAAGTCGGGCATCCCGCGTGTTACCGGGTGATTTTTGTCCGTGACAGTCACTTTGAAGCTGTGAATCCGACCGTGGCCGGTCGTGCCCAGCTTCCAGGTGGCGCCGATCATCTGCTGATACTCGGGCCAATTGTGTAGGGTCGCGGCGGCCGCGTGGAACAAGGCAAAGCCTTTGCCGCTGTGGACAAAATCGACGAAGGCCTTTTCGGCTTCCGGGCCCCACTGCCTGCCATTGACGTCGGGCCAGGCGCACCAGTTGCTGACCACTACATCGTACCCGGCGAGCACATCCGCGGTGCACCTGGCGGGGTCCTCGGTGACGTGCACAGTGAATCGGCCGCTGCTTTGATATATCTTCTTCAGGGCGGGCGTCGTCTGCCGCCAGTCGTGGTTGTTCCGCCCGCTCAGGATGAGGACCCGGATGGGCCCGGCCGGCTCGGCTGCGTTAGCGTGACCAAAGCAAAGCAGCAAGACAGGCAGCGCCGCTGAGAAAATCACAGCCAACGATTTGGTCTTCATAAGCTACACCTCATTTGTTGCCCTCAGCCGGGGGTTCCATCGAAGGTCATTTCAGCCTACCGGCAGACCATTGGATGGCCCGCAAAACGAGCTTCCGGTAGTTCGGGTTCGCATACGCCTTGCCGTCGTGGCCGAGTTGAATCCCAAAGACCCTCGACCCGCCGTACCGCCTGACCCACGCGATGGTCTTGTCGCTTTCGGGATGGTCAACAGTCAGCAGGACGTGATTGTCTTTCTCGAAGCCGCAGTACTTGTAGCCTTCGTCGTGTATCTTGAAATCGGTCATCCCGCGAGTGATCGGGTGCGACTTATCGGCTATCTTGATTTCCATGTCTATGTCGTGTTTGTAGGTGCTGCCGCGGCGCTGCACGCCGTTTTCTTCGGTGGGCTTCAGGTAGTATTTTCCACCGACGATCTTTTTGAATTCGGGCCAGCTCTGGAACGCGCCCATGTTGTGGTGCAGACAAATCAGGCCGATGCCGCGGTCGAGCAGCTTCTTGAAGTTGTCCTTGCGCTTTTGCGAGATGTTCTGCGTCATGCTGTACATCGCAATGACGTCGTAGTCCCAATTGCTGATGTCCTCAAATATCTCGCTGTGGTCTTTCAACTGAATCTCAGTGTACTTTACGCCCTTGAAGGATTTGAACATCTCGAAGAATTGCTCTCGTTGGAAGCCGTGTCCTCCCGTTAAGACGGCAACTTTGAGCGTTTTGCTGTCCGAAGTACTTGTCCGGCCGTCCTGTCCACAGGGCTGCTTCTCCTGCTTGGTCACATTAGCACACCCGCAAAGAATGCTCGAAAGCAGCACTACTAAAACTAACTTTCCGGCCATCTGGTTTTCTCCTTAATTGTCTGCCGTTGGCCGCAAGGCGACAAATCCCCGGAATCCGGGTCAGGACCGCAGTTTCATTAGTGTTTTACAGCTTCCAGGGATTTCGCATCACTCGCGAGAGCCTGCGGTTGGCGGCATCATTGTTGATAAAGCGCTCCTTCTTCATATCCCATACGAGCTTCTGCTCGAGCCGGATGGCAATGTCACTTATCTGGCAGATGATATCCCCCTGCACGGAGTCGTCGATGTGGGCAACCGTTTTGGCCCTGCTTTTGACGCAGTCTAACAGGTTTCGTACGTGGTTATTGCTCTCGATCAAGCGTTTATCGTTCGCCCGGAGCTGCGTTTTCAAGAGTTCGGGTGAGCTTGCGTTGATGCCTCCGCGGTTGACGTGGACCCAGCCGTCTGCGCCTTCGAAGGCGGTGCCATGGTTACTTATCTTGCCGTAGCGTTTTGTCCACTCTTCGCGGGTTGGCCAGCCGGTAAAGTTCATAGTCACGCCGCTGCCGTAGTTAAGCTTGATGTCCCAGTTCAGGGCCGCATCGCAGACGCCCTCGGTGGGCCATTTGCCTTTGCCTTCGAGTTGTATGGGCCCGCTGAGCTCGTCGCCGCCGCCCCAAAGCGCAATATCGATCGGATGGATTCCCCAGCCGGCGATAAAGCCCAGGGCGTAATCGGAGATGTGCCACCAGATATTGTTGACGCAGCGATTCTTCGTGTAAGGCTTAAACGGCGCCGGCCCCAGCCACATTTCGTAATCGAGCCATTCGGGCACCGGCACGGGCGTCGGGTCCCCGCCCTGACTGCTGCCCGGCGACCACACGTTTATCGTGTGGAGCTTGCCAAGCCGATCGTTCAGCGCCAGTTCGCAGGCAAAACGGAAGTTGCGTCCGGATCGCTGCTGCGTCCCGAACTGAAAGATTCTGCCGTAACGATGCACCGCTTTGCGAAGTGTCTGGTCCTGCTCAACGCTTAGGCCCATCGGCTTTTCGAGATAGACGTCCTTGCCGGCTTTGACCGCCGCCAGCGCCGTGAGCACATGCCAGTGGTCTGTGGTGGCTGAGAGGATCACGTCAATATCGTCGCGTGCCATCAGCTTGCGGAAGTCCTTGTAGGCGGTGCATCCGGTTCCTCCGTAATGCTTGTTCACTAAGGCCTGCACGGCGTCGCGTCTGGTGCTCTTGACGTCGCAGATCGCCACTACCTGAGCGTCCTTCTGGCCTAAAAAGTTCCGCATCACGCCGGTGCCCTGGGGCCCGACGCCGACACATCCTACGACAATTCGATTACTGGCCGCCACGCTGCCCGCTTTGCCCAGCGCCGACTGCGAAACCACATAGGGAAAACTCACCACACCGGCAGCGGCCCCTGCCGCGCCTTTTATGAACCTGCGTCGATCAATTTTTCTGTTCTTCATAGCAAAAACTCCTCAACTTGTGCCAAACAATTTGTAAGCAATTATCAATTATCAATGATCAATAGTCAATAATCCATTCTAAAGTCGCCACGGACTGCGCATCGGGCGAGAGAGCATCCGATTGGCCTGGGCGTCTTTAACAAACCGCTCCTTCTTTGGGTTCCACCGCAGCTTACGTCCCAAGCGCATCGCAATATCACTGAGCAGACAAAGCGGGAATTGCGACTCGAGCGTTCCTGGGTTCCGAACTGGAAAACGCGATTGTAGCGATTGACCTCGCGGCGGAGCACTTGCCCCTGCTGAACGCTTATGCCTAACGGCTTTTCACAATAGACATCCTTGCCGGACCGCACCGCCTCGAGCGCGTGCAGCACGTGCCAGTGGTCGGTCGAGGCAACCACGGCCGCATCTATATCTTCGCGGGCGCACAGCTCGCGGAAATCAAGATACGATGCGCAGCCGGTCGTCTTGTAATGGTCGTTTACCCTCTTTTGGGCGTTGTCGCGGTTGGGCTTTTTGACGTCGCAGACGGCCACGACCTGAGCATCTTTCAGAGACAGAAAATTACGCAGCAGTGCGCTGCCCCGGCCGCCTACAGCGATAGAGCCCATCGTTATCCGCTCGCTTGCCGCGACGCTGCCCGTTTTACCCAGCGCCGACGGCGAGACTATATAAGGAAAGCTAATTGCCCCTGCAGCGAGACCAGTTGCCTTCTTCAGAAAACCTCGGCGTGAGTAACTCTTACCCCTCTTCATAATCAAACTCGTTTCCGTTGACCTTTCTTTCATACGTTCGTCCGCCCGACGAACAAATCAAATGGACGGTAAAGTTTAACCCAATACCCGCCCCCCGTCAATCCAAATCCTCCACACCTGTTTTGGTTCAGCGTGAAATGGACATTTCCCCTTTACAGTTAAGAAAGTACCTTGCCTTGGGCAAGTCCACAGGACACCTAACGGTGGAGGTTTTTTTAGGCATTGGGGAAATCTCTGAAATGTTTCGACGGATGCGGCAGTCCCGGCTATGCGAGAGAAGCCGCTACGACATTTCGTCGATATCCCAGCCGGTTATCCCTGGCAGGTTGCTCCTGGAGCAGGCGTGCTTGCTTTTCACCGACCAATGGCATTGTTGTCATCTGTTCGATTGTTGTCAAGTGGTTGTTTGTCAAGATGCTTGTCTTATCAGACCAGTAATGCACATAATCACTTACCACCCCCGGTCCTGCCGTGCCCCCGCTTCTATGCCCGTCCCTGTTGCCGCTCATGTCGCAGACCACGCGGCGGATGCACGGAATGATCGCAGCCACACTCCACCCCAGGGCAATGTCGCAGCCCCAACCCAAAACACGCTCAGCAGCAAAGCGATGTAAGCTTATGCTTACATCACTTGGTGGGCGATACAACTTTGAGGAATCTTGCGTAACAAGGGGCTATCTTGGGAATGGTAGTTCGCTAAGCAGATGAGCAGCGAGTGAATCTCAGTCTTCAGCCTAACGCTCACTGAGAGCCCCGCAGAAGTCCTAAGCAACCGCCATTCGCACCAAATCAGCTATTGCCCCCGGCGTAGATTCTGGTATCATAGTTCCCCGAAGATCGGCCCTGGGCCGGCTTGTGTTTTTCTTTTACTTTTGGCGAATTCTATCAGGAGATTGTTATGAAAGACCAACGTTTGATAACGCGAAGAGGCTTCTTGAAAAGTACGGCCGCTGCCGGTTCAGCCCTGGCCCTTCCGGCAATCGTTCCCTCATCGGTTTTCGGCGCCGCCGCCCCGAGCAACCGTATCGTTATGGGGGCAATCGGAGTCGGCTCACAGGGGACCGGCGATATGCGGGGATTCCTGGGCAAGGGCGAAGTGGAGATGGTGGCCGTCTGCGACGTTGACAAGAACCACCGCGACAGAGCAAAGCAGCATGTGGACGAGAGGTACAAAAATAGTGACTGCAAAACGTACCTCGACTATCGCGAGCTAATCGGCCGCGGCGACCTCGATGCCGTT
The DNA here is from genome assembly GCA_964459805.1 of uncultured Pirellulales bacterium. GTDB lineage: Bacteria > Planctomycetota > Phycisphaerae > Sedimentisphaerales > Anaerobacaceae > DAOVRL01. The sequence goes on along the minus strand of CAYWOD010000014.1, from coordinate 22,122 downwards.
CTGCTAGCCTTGCCCGACCACTGGCACGCACTGCCCGCTATCGCCGCCGCACGGGCCGGCCTCGACATCCACGCCCAAAAGCCCTTCGCCCGCTCCATTCGCGAGGGCCGGGCGATATGCGACGCCGTCCATCGTTACGGCAGGGTCTGGCAGACCGGAAGTCAGCAGCGCTCGGACTACAAATTCCGCCGGGCCTGCGAGCTCGTCCGCAACGGAAGAATTGGAAAGGTCCTCAAGATCGAGGTGGGCCTGCCAACCGGCGGCGGAACCGACGTAAAGCAAGTTACTCCTATACCTGAAGGCCTCGACTGGAATTGGTGGCTCGGACCCGCCCCGTGGGTCCCGTACAGAGGCGTATGCCACTGGAACTGGCGGTGGATTATGGATTACTCCGGCGGACAACTTACCGACTGGGCCGGACACCACATCGACATCGCGCACTGGGGCATGGGCTGGGACCGCACGGGACCCGTAGAAATCGAAGGCAAAGGAAACTACCCCGACGAAGGACTCTACAACGTGCCTACCGAGTACAAGTTTACCTGCAAGTATGCCGATGGTCGGGTGATGACCGTCGCCAACAACAGACAGCTTACCCAGGGCGCCAAGTGGTACGGCGAAAAAGGATGGGTCCACGTCAATCGCGGCGGACTGCGCGCCGAACCTGAGAGCATCCTCAAAGAGGTCATCGGCCCGGATGAAATAAAGCTCTACGAAAGCAGGGACCACAAACAGAACTTCCTCGACTGCGTAAAGAGCCGCAAGCTCACCATCTGCCCGGCTGAGGTGGGCCATCGCTCGATCAGCATTGGATTACTCGGCGAAATCGCCATGCTCACCGGGCGAAGAATCAAGTGGGACCCGGAAACCGAACAAATCATCGGCGACGAAGAAGCAAGTGCACTGCTCGGCAGATCCTACCGGGAGCCGTGGGTGCTCTAAGCTCGAGAGCTGATAAGCCAACCAACGACGAAACCATAAGGAGCAACAGAATGAAAAGATACATAACGATATTAACCCTATGTGTAGTGACCTCTGGCCTGCTGAACACGCACGCGGTCTGCGCTGCCGGACCCAGCCTCAAGGCCCTAATTGTCGATGGTCAGAACAACCACAATTGGAAAGCCACCACGCCTGTTCTAAAGAGCATACTGGAAGATACCGGCCTGTTCAAAGTCGATGTGGCGACCTCGCCGGCCAAGGGCCGACCTATGGATTCTTTCAAGCCGGATTTTGCCGAATATGATGTCATCGTCTCCAACTACACCGGCGACGACTGGCCGCTCCAAACGCAAAACGCATTCGTTGACTACATGAAAAACGGCGGCGGACTCGTCATCTATCACGCAGCCGACAACGCCTTCCCCAACTGGAAGGAATTCAACGAGATGATTGCCCTGGGCGGCTGGGGAGGCAGGGATGAAAAGTCCGGCCCCATGGTCCGTTACCGCGACGGCAAAATCGTCCTTGACAATTCCCCTGGCAGGGGCGGAACCCACGGCCCACAGCACGAGTTCCAGATTGTAACAAGAGACCGCAATCACCCGATCACCGCGGGCCTTCCCGAAAAATGGATGCACGCAAAGGACGAGCTATACAGCAAGCTCCGCGGCCCCGCAAAGAATATGACGGTTCTTGCAACCGCCTACGCCGACCCTGCAAAAAAAGGCACAGGCGAGCATGAGCCGGTCCTCTTCACCGTTGGGTACGGCAAAGGAAGAGTATTGCACACCGTCCTCGGGCACGCCGCCGAGCAGTTGCGCTGCGTCGGATTCATCGTAACCTTCCAGCGAGGCGCCGAATGGGCCGCAACGGGCAGGGTTACGCAAGTGGAGATCCCCTCGGACTTCCCGACTGCCGATACAGTTAGTCTGCGCATGGCAGGCGATTCCCTTTACCGCGAAATAGAGAGCTACGACTTCGGGAAGTCGCGAAAGGCACTGGCCGCCATCGAAGAGCAAATTCGCAACACGCCCCCGGCGGCTCTCGGTCCAATCGAGGCAAAGCTGCTCAACGCCTTGAACTCACCCAGGACCACCTTCGCCGGCAGGCAATTCGTCTGCCGTCTGCTCCGCCGGATCGGTTCGGCCAAATCGGTCCCGACTCTGGCCAAAATGCTCTCCGATAAAGAACTCTCCCACATGGCGCGATTTGCCCTCCAGTTTATGCCCGCTCCCGAAGCCGGCGACGCACTGCGCAAGGCACTTAACACGCTCACCGGCGACCTCAAGGTAGGCGTCGTTGGCTCAATCGCACAGCGAGGCGACCGCAAGGCCGTCCCGCAGATTGCAAAGCTAATCAACAGCCCGGACCCCAAACTCGCCCGGGCCGCCGTCTCGGCGCTTGGAAGAATCGGCGGCGCCGAAGCCTCCGCCGTTCTCTCTCGCGCACGCACCCCTGATAATCTTAAGTCATTGAGAGACAACTCATACCTGATGTGTGCCGACAAAATGCTTGCCGAAGGCAATGCCGGCGACGCTGCCAAAATCTACCTCAAGATGTCCGGCGCAGAGAGCACCATCATAAGAATAGCCGCTTATCGGGGCTTGGCCCGTGCCGAAAAGGAAAAGGCCGTCCCGATAGTGCTGGCCCTGCTAAAGGACAGCGACCTCCAATTGCAGCAGGCAGCCGGAAAGCTCGTCACCGAGATGCCCGGCGCTGAAGCAACCAGGGCCTTCGCCCAACAGCTCGAATCTCTAAAGGGCAACGCCCAGGTCGTTTTGCTCAGCGCCCTCGAGAGCCGCGGCGACAAGGCTGCCGCGCCCTATATCGCCAAGCTCGTTCCCCGCGGCGACGATTCCGTTCGCCTGGCCGCCGTCAAGGCACTGGCGATTGTAGGCGATGCCTCGAATGTCAAGCTCCTCGCCCAGGTCAGCAACGAAGAAAGTGACGTTGGCCAGGCTGCGATTGAAAGCCTCAGCCGGCTCACGGGCACGGGTGTTGCCGAGGCGTTGGTGGACGTTGTCCGCAGCCGTACTTATGCCTCTGTTCGGCTCAATGTCATACAAACGCTTGTCAGTCGCCGCGAAACAGATGCAATACCCGTCCTGCTCGCCGCCGCCAGGGACAGCGATTCCGATGTTCGCCAGGCAGCCTTCAAAGCCCTCGGCGCCCTGGCCGGCCAGAGGGAGCTGCCTGTAATGGTCTCGGCGCTCTTGGACGCCGGTAGCTCTTCCGATCGTGCCGGCCTTGAGCGGGCAATCGTAGCGGTCGTTACAAGGCTGGAAGACCCGGATCCCGCCCCTGTCGTTGCGGCTTTGCGTAAGGCCGACAACGCCGCCATGCCTCACTTGCTTGCCGTCCTGGCCCGAGTCGGTGACGCCAAGGCACTTGGTGCCGTTCGCGCCCGGCTAAATAGCGCCGACGCCGAGACCAAAAAGGCCGCCATCCGTGCCTTAGCCGACTGGCCCAATCCTCAACCGCTCGCAGATTTGCTCAAGATTGCCAAGACCGGCGCCGAGCCCGTGGGCCGTGCCCTGGCCTTGAGAGGCTACGTAAAGCTCATCGCCTTGCCCGCCAATCGTTCCGCCGCCGACACTGTCAAGCTCCTGGCCGGCGCCCTGGCCATCGCCGAGCGACCGGATGAAAAAAGGGCCGTCCTCGCTATCCTGTCCAACTACCCTTGCGACGAAGCGACAAGGCTTGCCGAAAAGGCTCGACAGGATAAGGCCGTCGCCGCCGAAGCTGCTCTGGCCATCAGCAAGATCAAACAGCTAACGGTCAACAAGACCCTCAAGGCGACCGCTTCGGTCAAGAATGGCAGTGTCAAGAACGCCCTCGACGGCAACAAAAGCACCCGCTGGGACACCGGACGACCAATGACGCCCGGTGATTGGTTCACGCTCGACCTCGGCATCGAGAGTACTGTAACGGGCCTGACACTCGACGCCGCAGGCTCACGCGGCGACTACCCCAGAGGATACGAAGTCTATGTCTCTTTTGACGGCGGCAGTTGGGCAAAACCCATCGTATCCGGCAAAGGCACAAAGGCGCTGACCGAGATCAAGTTCCCCAGACCCGTACGCACCAGGTTTATCAAAATTGTGCAAACCGGTTCGGTCCCCGGCCTGTTCTGGTCGATTCACGACCTCAAGATAGATTTACAATAGCAGATGTCTATCTTCTTTAAGGATGATTTCAAGACTAACTGTTTTAGAAAAAGGTGGTTTAGTATGAGTCACAGACGCCCCCAAGAACGATACGGCAGAGGCCGGCAGAACCCAAGATAGCCCGAAAGAAATCGTCTCCAGAATCCGCATCGCCCAGGTCAAGGTCTATCCAACAAAGGCCGATTCAAAGGCAAACCACGAGAAATTGATGAGCGTTCTCGATGAAATTCAAGATCATCACCAAGTGGATGTTGTGATCACACCCGAGGGCTTCCTTGACAGCTATGTGTCAACGGTCAAATCGGTCAACAGAACCGATATGGTCAAATACGCAATTGACCCGCCCGCCTTGTGTTATCGCACGGAGCCTGATATACTCCTGTCCTTGATTTCGCTATCGTGATTACTGTTAAGCAGGCCCTGTTGTTTTGATAATTTGGATTTTGAACATCTGATGTTGTTTGGAATTTCCACCGCAAGGTGTCCTGTGGAGGATTTCGTGCTTCGTATTTTGGCGCGACAGACCAGGTTCTTGCTGCTAAATAATGGTGCAGTATGGGATAGCCGGCAAATCAGTTTTTCAGAGGGTCTCAAATGACACGACAGACTATTGCTATTTTGGATTTTGGCAGTCAATACGGCCGGTTGATAGCCCGCCGCGTCCGTGAGCACAACGTGTATTCACGCATTTGTAGCGCCGACACAACGGCAGGCGAGCTATCGACACCGGATCTCAAGGGCATGATACTCTCCGGCGGCCCTGCAAGCGTGTATGATAAAAACGCGCCCAAATGCGACCCCAAGATTTTTGATTTGGATATTCCGATTCTGGGCATCTGCTACGGCATGCAGTTGGGCTGCCAGGTCCTCGGCGCCAAGATAGTCCCCGCGGCGAAACGCGAGTACGGCCGAACCACCCTCGCCGTCATCGACAAGACCGACCTTTTCGCAAATCTGCCCGATTCGATCATGGCCTGGGCCAGCCACCGCGACCAGGTCGAAGACGTCGGCGGCGATTTCGCCAGACTCGCCACTACCGAGACCTGCTCATTTGCCGCCGTTAGGCACAAAGAAAAGCCCTTTTACGGCGTCCAGTTCCACCCGGAGGTCTCGCACACGCCGAAAGGCTCGCAGATTCTAAAGAAATTCCTCTACGATATTTGCGGCTGTGACGGCGACTGGAAAATGAGCGATTTCGTTACTGAAGCGATCGAAGCGGTCCGCGGTTTAGTCGGCGACGCCAAGGTGATATGCGGTTTGAGCGGCGGCGTCGATTCCTCGGTCGTGGCATCACTCATTCACAAGGCCATAGGCGACCACCTCGTCTGTATATTCGTTGACAACGGTTTGCTGCGAAAGGGCGAACGCGAGAGCGTCGTGGCGACCTTCCGCAATCATTTTCACATGGATTTGCACGTCGTCGATTGGTCCAGGCAGTTCCTCACCGGCTTAGCCGGCGTTGCCGACCCGCAGAAAAAACGCAGAATCATCGGCGCCGAGTTCATCGAGGCCTTCAAGTCCGCCGCATCGGAGATCCCCGACGTGAAATTCTTAGCCCAGGGCACGCTCTACCCCGACGTCATCGAATCCGGCTCCAAAGACGGCAGCCCCGCCGCCAATATCAAGCTGCACCACAACGTAGGCGGCCTGCCCGCCGAGCTCGGCTTCGAGCTCATCGAGCCGTTGCGGGAGCTGTTCAAAGATGAAGTCCGCGTTGTCGGCGAGTATCTCGGCCTGCCCGAAGACATCGTCTGGCGGCATCCGTTCCCCGGCCCCGGCCTGGCCGTGCGAATCATCGGCGAAGTAACCCCCGACCGGCTCGAAATCCTCCGCGCCGCCGATGAAATCCTCATCGACGAAATAAAATCCGCCGGCCTCTACAAAAAGGTCTCCCAGACCCTCGCCGTCCTGCTGCCGGTCTCCACCGTCGGCGTTATGGGCGATGAAAGAAGCTACGAAAACGTCATCGCCGTCCGGTCCGTCGATACCGTCGATTTCATGACCGCCGATTTCTCCCACATCCCCCACGAAACCCTCGCACTTATCGCCTCGCGTATAATAAACGAGGTCCGAGGCGTAAACCGCGTCGTTTATGACATCTCCTCAAAACCACCTGCAACAATAGAATGGGAATGACCTGCCGACACACTCGGCGAGATTTGGGAATTCGCTGCTATAATCGCCGTTTTTTTCATTGAGCCTTGTCCTTGATAAAACTATGCCCCTTTATAGCCATAGTCTAAACAAAATCCCGCACCTTTTCAACTACGATACCACGCCCCACGAATCCGACACGCCGAAAGTCCCGACTCGGCGGGAAAAACTCTAACCTAATTGCGTATCCGGCAAGGTTTTGCTTTGAAGAACGGTGGGAGGTTGGTATTATTGACATCGGATTTCGTGGGAAATGACGTCAGATGTTCCATTTGAAAGATGGGATTCGTTTGGAAATCTTATGTGAAGAGAGGTAGTGCAAGGACATGACGGCTTCATTCGTGGCCTACATCGACGAATCGGGAGACGAAGGTTTCAAATTCCGTACGAAACCCGATGAACAGTCGAGCAGCGACTGGTTCATTCTGACTGGCTTCATAACGCGCAAGCGGACCGACCTTGAGACCGTGAAAGCAATTGACAAAGTCCGCGGCGAATTTAAATTGGATCCGAGGAAACACATCCATTGGAAAGACCTGAAACATCCGCGAAAGGTCCGCTATGCTCAGATCATTGCGACTCTACAGGCCAGACTGATCGCCGTCTGCGTACACAAGCCGTCTCTGCTTGAGCCTGAGACGTTTCAGCAGAGGTATCGCTTGTACTTCTATGCCGTCAGATACCTTCTTGAGAGGATATCATGGCTTGCCCGCGACAGACACAATCCCACCAAGTGGGGAGGCGACGGCACAGTTGACCTGTTGTTCTCAAATCGTCAGGGAATGTCCTACGATGAGATGCGGGACTATTTACGATTGCTGAAGAGACGGCAGGATGGGGGCCAGGACGTTCGCATCGAGTTTGACAAGGTGGCTATTGACAAGATCAAGACCCGCACGCCCGGCAAGTCTATGGGCTTGCAGCTTGCAGATGCTACTGCCGGGGCGTTCTTCAACGCTCTGGATACCGACAACTTCGGCAACACTGAGCCGCGGTACGTTCAGACTATGGCCCCTGTTGTCTATCGCCATGAAGGAATTCTGCACGGATACGGCCTGAAGATTGTTCCAAGAGAGGCCGTCTTTGCGTTGAAGGGCGATGATAATACTGCGTGGATATCGCAGTTCACATAAAAATAGCAGACCCCAGGTCGTAGGATCCCACGCGGTACGCGCTGCTGCCCTTGCGGGCAACCTACGATAACTCCTGCGCATGTCTGCTGTATAAATACTACGTCCAAATCTCCTTTCGGTCAAATAAAATCTCAAAATTCCCACAAATCTTGCGTATGGCTCCTCGCACCTTCAGGCTCGCGAATAATCAACGAGGTCCGCGGCGTAAACCGCGTCGTCTATGACATCTCCAGTAAGCCCTCCGCCACTATCGAATGGGAGTGAGTCTGGTGAGTCCGCCGCGGCAGATAATTGGTTAATGGGTGATCGGCAAACCCACAGAGCCCTAAGCGTAAGCGCCGGGTCACGAATTAACGCGAATTCCGGCAGCCAGTGCACCGCACACCGGAATCTTGCCACGCTGAAAGTCTCGACTTGCCGGGAAAGACACGTAGTGTGCGATAATTCGCACCGAATCAATCTGCTATTTTCCAAAGCTGAGGTAGGCTACTATGCCAAAGGCTATGGCCGCAGCAAAAAGACTGAGGTCGCTTCCATTACGGTAGGCATTAATCAATCCAAGAACACCGGTCGCAAAGCACCCAATCACGGCAAGCCCTGGAACAGCACTTAGTTTCATCTTCCCTTTATCATTATCTACCATGGCTGCCCTTTCGTTTTTACTTGTTCATCGCTATTTTGCGCTGCTTGCCCTGTGGGAGGCGCGTCTTTCGCTCTCTTACGCGGTTGCTCTTGTGCCTGCTGTCACTCTCGTAGTTGCCTTTCCGGTGGCAAGGTAGCACAGGCTGAGGGGGAAAGCAAGGGAAATTGCCTCGTATTTCGTATCTCGCATTTCGTATTTCGTCCCGCCTTGCCGCGGCGTACCCTTGTGCGAAGCCGGGTAACCTTCGTGGCCAATTAGTGACAATTCGTGGAAATTCATGGTGAATACTTTTAAATAGTTCCTGTTGCGGAAACAGCATTTGTCATTCCTGCGAAAGCAGGAATCCAGGTTTTTCGATATGGACCCCTGCTTTCGCAGGGGTGACATCGTCAGTTTTGGCTTTCCGCAACAGGAACTAACTGCGGCGGGTTAGTAGTTTGTAGTTGTTTTCGCCGGCGTTTATTAGGTGGACGAGGGGCTGGGGACGGTCGGTGCCTTCGATGAATTTCGGCCGGGCCGCCCACGGAGTGACGCTGAGGACGCCGGTGAGGTCCATCCAGTGCTGCAATCGGGCGACGGGCAGGTCCCAAGTCATGTGGAAGTGGTTGGCAGGGGGGTACTGCTTGTATTCGGTCATGCTCGCGTATTTGGGCACAACAAACGTGTGCGGCCAGATGAGCGTGGTCAATTCGCACATCGCCTTGGCGAGCTTCGGCGGCACCGCCGTCGTGTGCGCCTCGTCCCAGATCATACTGAACAGGCCGCAAGTCGTGCTGTAGGTCAGCCGCCCGGCGATGCCTTCAATCCCCGCCGGCGTTATAAAGTTGACCGCATTGCCACCGCCGGGGAAGTAGTCCTCCTCAGCCAACGGCAGCGATATGCCGTCCATAATCTGCTTTATGGGCGCGCCGGGCTTTGCGGCCCAGTCGAAAGATGCGCTTCCGGAGTTATCGCCATCCACCAGGCCCTTGTTGTACCAGTCGGCCTTGGTATCCAGCTTCTTGATACCGATTTTCTTAGCCAGCTTTTTAATCTCCCAGGCTTCCCACACCTTGCGGAAGTCCATAAACAGAGGGGGATTGCCGCCGCTGAGATACGTCATAAACAGCATCGTCAGGAGGCCCTGGACGTCGGCTTCGGTGGCGTATGGCAGGGGGGCTTTGCCGCCGTTGTGGTCGAAAGTGGAATTGAAAAGGCTCTCCATTACGTCGGCCACCGGCAGCGGAATACCCCGCAGGTCGCTGCCCCATTCGAGCTGGCTCATAAAGCCGCCGCCGACTGCGTTGAGGTCCTCCATCAAATCGCGGGTTATCAGGTACATCGCCAATTCTTTATTGAATCGTTCACTGTCCGCCTCATCCCGCAGCTCCACCCGCTTGCCGATACGCTTATCAATCCACGCCCGCAGCTCCTTGAATTCCTTCTTGTCATAGGCCTTCTTATTCAGCATATCGGCCAAGAGCTTCATATCCAGGCGAGTGATCTCCAGTCCAAACGTGTTTCTTGTCTCAAGGACATGGGCGAGGGCCGTTTCCATCCCCATCGAGTCGTGTCCTAAGACCACGACCCTGCGTCCTCGCAGGGCGACGGCAGTGACGGCGGCGTAGCACCAGTCAATCAGGTTCTTGGCCGTCTGGTCGGTCATCTTCGGATTCATCCCGGTATCGGGCCAGGTGCCCACATTCAGGGCTGCCATCCGGCCATACTGAGCGATTGCACCGTTGAGGGCGTGGGCATAGACGACGCCCGGCTTGGGTCCGCTGTTGCCGCACGTTATATTGATGGGTGTGTTGGATGGGAATTGCTGGAGCAGCGAAATAGCAGTAAGCTGCGGAAACGCCCACGTATCCGGCACCAACACCAGAATATCCACGCCTGCCTTGCGAAACTGCTGAGCGACGATGTCGGCCTGCGCCTCGCCGTCAACCAATACGGTCGAATAAACCACCGGAACGGGTGTCTTGTCCGGCAGCACCACCGCTCCGCTGATCGTATCGGCCGCCATCTTCGCAATATTTTGGCAGCGCTTGCGACTCGCCTGGTCAATTCGCGGGTCACTCGTAGCAAAAACCCCGATAACCGGGACCCGCGACGCGGCCTTACGTATATTCGGCAAGTGTTTAGCTTCCACTTTCTCAGCCATCAAAATACCTCCTTGAAACTAACATAAGCATAGGATATAATTTTAGCTTAGTATTCTACTTTGTCAACCACCAGTCTAACAGACTGTGGATCGTATAAGCTGTTTGTTGCTCATCACTCGGTGTGTAATCCGGACCACAGCGAATTTGTCGATTTTGGCGATGTGGCGATGTCTGCCCAAGAGTGGCTTCTCTGACACACCGAAATCCGTATGCCTCGTACCCCAGGCACACATCGGCGAACCCGGTTTACCATTGGTCAGTTGGCGCATTGCCGAGGCATCTGCATTCACCATCCAGATACGCCAGGGACCGGAACGGTTACTGGAAAAAACGATTCGTTTCGTTACCTTGCCGGATTTTTCCCCTTTATAGTCATCGGAACCGATCCTGGAAACAGCTCGCCCCGACCCACAAGTCTCAACAGTGCGCTCCCTACAGCCAAGGAAAGATGTCAACAGAATTATCGGTAAGAGGAAATTGTTCAAGAACTTAATGCCCATTATTGTCTTCGTCGCCGGTCCTGCGATTGGACGCACAGCAGATACAATCTGTGCCAAGCTACTTTTGCCACCCTATCCAAAAAGTCATCGGTCCCTATGCTATCATTAAAGCTTGAGATTTCAAGGAATTGCGTTATGGTATGGAATGACCGGGTGCCGGGTTGCAGCGTAATCAGAATGGTGTTTTTGTTGCGGTGACGATTCGGTCGTCGTCGTGGAGGTCCTTTTCGATTTTGATTTGGTGCGAGGCGCCGGTTTGTCCGAGAAGCTCTCTGACGGCGGGTCCCTGTGCGTAGCCTATCTCAAGCATCAACGCTGCGGCGGGTTTTAGGAAGCGGTCGGCGTCTCTGATTATCCTGCGATAGACGTCGAGGCCGTCGGCGCCGGCGAGAAGTGCGAGCTTCGGCTCGTAGTCTTTGACGTTGCTGCCGAGGGCCTCGAATTCGGCGGCGCTTACGTAGGGGGGATTGCACACAATCAAATCGAACTTGCGGACATCTAACCGGGGGATAAGAGGGTCGAACAAGTCGCCGCACAGCAGGGTGATGCGCTCTTTCAAGTTGTGCTTTTCGATGTTTGACGCGGCGATGCCGAGGGCGGCGCTTGAGATGTCCGTTGCGATTATCGAGGCGTCGGGGAAATTTTTGGCGATTGCAACTGCGATGCAGCCGCTGCCGGTGCACAAATCGCACACGAATTGGGTGCCGGTGCGAGCGGCATCAGGGATGTGTCCTTCTCGCAGTATGCTTTGCATCGCGGGATTCTCGGCGGTGCGGGTTCGCAGGAATTCGATGGCCCTTTCGACGAGCAGCTCGGTTTCCGGGCGAGGGACCATACAGTCAGGCGTTATGTTGAGCTCGAGCGAGTAGAACTCCGTTTTGCCGGTCAGGTAGGCGACGGGTTCGTTTTGAGCAGCGCGTTTTACCAAATCGTGCAGTTGGCGCAATTGCTGCTTGTCGGGAGGCTTGTCGAATTGGGTGTACAGTTCGATGCGCTTCAAACCCAGCACGTGGCTGAGCAGCAGCTCTGCGGACAGTCGCGGCGAGTCGAGGCCCTTGTCGGTGAAATAGCCGGCAGTCCAGTTGAGCAGCTTCTGTATCGTCCAGGATTCCATTATGTGATTCGTATTAGATGTAGACTTTGTCGGTCATTCTTGGGAACGGGATGCACTGTCGGATGTGCTTTTCAGCGGTGATCCATGCGACGGTGCGTTCGAGGCCGAGGCCGAAGCCGCCGTGGGGGACCGAGCCGTATTTGCGCAGGTCGAGGTACCAGTTGTACGTTTCGGGGTTGAGGCCCTGGGCGTTAATTTTCGCCAGGAGGCGGTCGTGGTCGTCTTCTCTGGTCGAGCCTCCGATGATTTCGCCGAAGCCTTCGGGTGCGAGCAAATCGAAGTTCAGGACGACCTTTTCGTTGCTGCGATCGGTCTTCATATAGAATGCCTTGGCGCCTTTGGGGTAGTGGGTGACGAAGACGGGCTTGTCGTGCATTTGCGAGATGATGGTTTCGTCCGAGCCGCCCAGGTCCTTGCCCCACTGGAATTCGGCAGCCAGTTGGGCGTGTTTGGGATTGTTTTCAATCTTGGTATCGGTCTCGGCGAGCGTGGTGCGAAGCTCAATCAGCTCGGCGGCGATCTTATCCTTCTTCCACTGCTTCATCGAGCCGGATTGCTGGGCTTCGAGCTCGGCGATTTTGGCTTCGATCTGCTGCTTTTGATTCAGCAAATCCTGCAATTGTCGGGCGAGGAAGTCTTTGCTTTTTTGGCCGGTGAGGATGTCAACCATGTCGCTGTAAGTGAATCTATAGAAGGGCGGTTGGATTTTCTCTAATGCGGCAATGTTGCTGCCCAGGGTTTCGAGCTCGCTTCTATTATTCTGGAGGACCTGGGCGACTATGAAGGAGACAAAGTTCTCGGCGAGTTCCAGGAGGCCATCAAGGTCGATGAAAGCGACTTCGGGCTCGACCATCCAGAATTCGGTGAGGTGCCGGCGGGTCTTGCTCTTCTCGGCGCGGAAGGTCGGGCCGAAGCAATAGACCTTGCCGAAGCTCATCGCGGCCGATTCGAGATATAATTGGCCGGTCTGCGTCAGGTGCAGGGGGGTCCCGAAATAATCGACCTCGAAAAGGGACTCCTGGTCTTCGCCGACGATGGTTGTGAAGATGGGCGTGTCGATGAGGATAAAGCCGTTGTCGTTGAAGAATCGGCGGATGGCGTCGATGACGGTGTGGCGGATTCTGCCGATGCACCATTGTCGCTGCGAGCGAAAATGCAAATGGCGGTGCTTGAGCAGGAAATCGACCCCGTGCGATTTCGGCGTGATGGGATAGCCCTCGGCCGGACCGATGATTTCCGCCCCGGTTACGGCCAGCTCATAACCGCCGACACTCCTTTGCTCGGCGCGGATGACGCCCGTAACCGTCAGTGACGATTCCTGCCCAAGGTGCCTTAATTGCTCGAAAAGCTCATCAGAGACCTTGCCCTTTTCAACAATGCACTGACAAAGCCCCGTTCCGTCCCGAATGATGAGAAACTGCACCTTCCCGCTCGAGCGAGACTTGTACAGCCAGCCGGAAAGAGTGACCTCTTGTTCAATGTAGTCTTTCAACTCGGATATGCTTGCCTTGTTGCTATTTGTCATCAGTGTCTTCCTCTTGTGTTATCGTTTGTCTGCTGCGTGGGGGCCAGATTGGCCAGTCGTCGAACGGATCTCTATATTTGGCGTTTTCGTCAATCATATTGCGTCCCTTGGAGTAGAGCGTGAAGGCGTCTTCGGTGAGCCTGTATACGAAACGGAGGTCGTTGAAAGGGTCGATGAGCGCTTCGGCAGACACTTGAGGTTGTATGTCATCGAGGCTTTGCGGCCAAGCACCATGTTTGTCCCTGTAACGCTTTAGCCCCACCAAGACGTGAATTCCCCGCCTGGTGGCGAGAAGCCTGCGGTATATTGTGCGTATCCTGTCGGTGTCAGGACCTTTTATGCTTGCCAACCATCCGATACTGAATTCGTATTTGATTCGGTCGAGGAGTCTTAAGTTCTCTTTCATCTTCTGCTCTGCCACTTCTTCGGCCGGCAAGACCTCTTCCAGGACAGCGGTCCAGTTATCTTCCGTATGCAAAGGAAACATTTGGATCTTGCACAGATGGGTCTCCTCGGCATTGCCTTCCACGACAAAAACTATTATTTGACGTAGGGCGACCGCCTCGACAGCGAATGCGACCAGATGCTCTACGAATAGCGGCTGCTGGCGAAGGTGTGCGCCCATCTGAATAAGGCATCGCCACTTGTCAATCGCATCGTCAACTCGGCCATCGCCAATGTCGTTATTGGCGGCACGCCTGAGCAGAAATGCCCATTTGCGTGGTGCGATGAGGCGGTCTGTCTGCAGCCAGTCAACTGCTATTGGAAATCGGCACTTGTCGAACTTTGAGGCCTTAAGGAGCCTGTCGATCACGGGTTGCTGTTCTTTGATCCAGGCGGCGAGTTCGGGGTAGTCCTTGCTTAGCCAGGGTTCTTTGGACGTCAGGTTATCACTCTCCTGATCGAGGAATTGAGGGCCATTATCTAATAAGGATGTAGCGTTAGGGTCCTTGAGTAGCTCGTAGTAGATTGCCGCGGCGTTTTCGGAGTCTGGAATTGCGCGGGCGGCTTCGATGGCGGCGAGCTGCTCTTCAACGCTCGGGCCGCTCAAGAGAGAGTAAGCGATGACTGCTATTGTTACAGGAATACCGATCATCACAGCAAGCCAGCCGCGATTCCTTGTGCGCTTGGTGGTTTTAGGTCCTGTCTGCGTCTGTTCGGCCATCATTGCACCGGTTCCTTGTCTGCGCTGGGCTGGTTTGGGTCGGCGTTTTGCTCTTTTGTTTTTGGTTTTCTTCCGCGTGGGGGCCAGATTGGGCAGTCGTCGAACGGATCTCTATATTTGCCGTGTTCGTCTATCCTATTGCGTCCCTTGGAGTAGAGCGTGAAGCCGTCTTCGGTAAGCCTGTACACGAAAGGCCCGTCGTTAAACGGGTCAATAAGGGCCTCAGCGGATACGTGAGGTTCTATTTCGTCGAGGCTCTGCGGCCAGCGGCCGTGCTTGTTCCTGTAACGCCTTAGCGCCACTAAGACGTGAATTCCACGGCTGATGCTGAGAAGCGCGCGGTATTGTCTGCGTACCCTGCCAACGTCGCGATCTTGGCTTCTAAAACCTCCGTAACCGAATGCGTACTTGATTCTCTCGATAAAACCCATTTGCCCTTTCCATTTTTGCTCTGCGAGTTCTTCGGCTGGTAAGACCTCTTCGAGAATAGCGGTCCAATTATCTGCTGTGTGCAAAGGAAATGTTTCGATCTTGTGCAGATGCGTCTCGTCGGCATTGCCTTGGACCAGAAAAGCCGTTGTTTGGCGCAGGGCGACCGCTTCGATGGCGATTGCGACCAGATGCGCATCGAATAGCGGCTGCTGGCGGAGGTGATGTCCCATTTGGAGAAGGCATCGCCACTTCTCTATTGCCTCGTCGATTCGTCCGTCGCCAACGTCGTTATTGGCGGCATGTCTTAGATGAAAGGTCCAGTTGCGCATCGCACGGTTTGCCGGCAGTGGCATTTCAATTGGAAATCGGCACTTGTCAAACTTTGTGGCTTCGAGGAGGCCATCGACTACAGTTTTTTTTTCTCTGAGGTACACGGCGAGGTTTGGGTAGTCCTTGCTTTGCCAGGGTTCTTTAGCCGCCAATTCTGCAATCACTTGGTTGGATAATTGCGCCCATTCAACCCACAGGGCCGTGGCGTTAGGGTCCTGCAGCAGTTGGTTGTAAACGGTGGCGGCGTTTTCGGAGTCGGGGATTGCGCGGGCGGCTTCGATGGCGGCAAGCTGCTCATCCACGGACTTCGAGCTCCAGGAACGCCAGAGAAAGCAGCCTATGATTGCTATCAGGACAACCATAGTCACGGCGAGCCAAACGCGCTTCTTGGTGCGTTTGCCGGTTTTGCGTTCTTGCTGCGTCTGTTCGGCCGTCATTCTGTTGGCTCCGTGGATGTGTCGGGATGGTTTGGGTCGTCGTTCTCCTTTTTCATTTTTGGTTCTCTTGGCGGCCAGAACAGCACGTCGTCTTCTTTCGGGACGTACTCGTTGGTCTTGGGGTCATATACGGAATTGCGCCGGCCGTCTTCGTCGATCTTGTTGGCTCCTTTGCTGTAGAGGGTGAAGCTTTCATCGGTTAGCTTGTATACGAAAGCTCCTCCGTTGAGCGGGTCCACAAACGCCTCGGCCGGTGCGAGGGCCTTGACCTCGTCGAGTGTCTTGGGCCAGGAGCTTTGCTTGTCCTTGTGGCGACTCAATCCAATGATGATCTTTAATGCCTGCCGTCCGGCGATTATGCGCAGGTGGATATCATGCACTCGCTTCATTGAACTGCTGATGCTCATACCGCTCACCCATTCCAGCAAGCGGTAAGTCATCCCGTAGCTCTTCTTTGCGATCATGTCTTCTACCCGGAATATCTGCTTTGACACCTCGGCCCAATTGTCTTCGATGTCGACGGGAAACTGCTCTATGGCTTTAAGCTGGGCTTGTGTCAGAGGCGTCTCGATTATGATACAACTCAAACCTCGCAGACCAAGTTCCGTTACGGCGCTGCCGACTATGTGGTCCAGAATAAGGGGCTGTTGGCAGATATGTCTTCCCAGTTGGACGGTGGCGAGGTGCTTCTCAATGCCTGCGTCGGTTCGCCCTTCACCTATGTCGTTGCACCCGGCTCGTGAGAGCAAAAACGCCCACTGGCGAATAGTAGCCAATGGCCTGGTGTTTATCGCATAAACGTCGGCAGGGATCGGAAATCTACATTCCTCGAGTTTTGCAGCTTCGAGCAGCCTGGTGATGGTTTGTTCGTGGCTTTCGATCCACTCGGCGAGTTGTGGGTGTTCCTTGCTGCTCCAGGGGTCTCGCCGGGTAATCCATTCCAACTGTTCGAGAGACTCCGGCAGTTTAGGGCTGCCAATGGCGAGAAGCTCATTGTAGATGAGAGCGGCGTTTTCGGAGTCGGGGATTGCGCGTGCGGCTTCTATTTCGGCGAGGCGCTCTTCGACGGACTTCGGATTTCGCAACGACCAGAGAAAGCAGACAACGATTAGCGTCAGGACAACCACAATAGCAAGCCAAATGCGTTTTTTCTTGCGTTTGGTGGTTTTGGGTTCTCGCTGCTGGTGTTCGACCATCATTGCACCGGTTCCTTGTCTGTGTTGGACTGGTTTGTGTCAGCGTTTTGGGCTTTGTTTTTTGGTTTTCTGCCGCACGGGGGCCAGATTGGCCAGTCGTCGAACGGATCTCTGTATTTCCCGTTCTCGTCGAGTTCATTCTTGCCTTTGCTGTATAATTCGAAGCCTTTTTCGGTGAGCCTGTAGATGAAAGGGCCGTCATTGAAGGGGTCGATAAGGGCTTCCGGGGGAATGTGAGGCCTTATTCCATCAAGGCTTTGGGGCCAATGGCCGTGTTTGTTTCGGTGGCGTCTAAGGGCGATGAGGATGTGGTTTCCTCGCCTGGAGGCTGTGTGTCTGAGGTGAATCTTATGTAAGCCATCGAGGTCGGTGAGTTTCGCCATTCCGTATATTCCGTAGTTAAAAAGGTATTTGACGTGTTCGATGGGGCCGAATTTCTCTTTTAGTTTTTGCACTGTCAGGTTTTGGGCTATGCGGATCTGCTCAGCATGGGCGGCCCAGTTGTCTTTTGTGTCGAGCGGGATCGATTCAATCTGGCGCAGGCGCATCTCGACGGCATCGCCTTCGACAATATAGGCTGCGGACAGTTGCAAGGCGATTGAATCTATCGCAATCGCCACGAGATAATCGAGATGGGAAGGCTGTTGTCTAAGGTGCTCGCCCATTCGGACGAGGCATCGCCATTTTGCGATGGCGTGGTCGGTTCGGCCTTCGGCAATGTCGTTGTTGGCGGCGAACCTGAGCAGGTATCCCCATTTGCGCATTGCCGTGCATCGGTCTGCTTGTCCGGGCATCGCCCGGGGGTCGATGACGATGGGAAATCGGCATTCTTCGAATGCGCAGGCATCGAAAAGCCTATCGATTGTGTCTTGACGGGCCTCGATCCAGGCAGCAAGCTCGGGATAGTCCTTGCTCAGCCATGGTTCCCAGCCCGTCTTGAAAAAGCCTTCGTCGTCCAGGAATTCGGGGCGAGCGCTCGTCCAGGACGCTGCGTTAGGGTCCTGCAACAACTCGTTGTAAATGACTGCTGCGTTTTCTGAATCTGGGATTGCGCGGGCGGTTTCGATGGCGGCGAGCTGCTCATCCACGGACTTGGAGCTCCAAGAACGCCAGAGAAGGCAGCTTATGATTGCTATCAGGACAAAGATAGCCCCGGCGAGCCAAACGCGATTCTTTTTGCGTTTGGCGGTTTTGGGTCTGTCGTTGTCCTGGTTTTGGTTGGGCATATTCTACATATCGAGTTTTTCGCGGAGGTGGCCTGACAATTGGTCGGTTGAGGTGCGGATCTGGTCCATAGAGTCACGGTCGCGGACGGTTACGGTGTTGTCTTCGAGTGTTTGGCCGTCAACGGTGATGCAGAACGGCGTGCCGGCCTCATCCTGTCGGCGGTAGCGTCGGCCTATGGCGCCTTTTTGGTCGTAGAAGCAGTTGAAGTATCTCTTCAAATCGTCGTAAATGTTCTTTGCTATATCGGGCATGCCTTCCTTTTTGACTAAGGGTAAGATTGCGACCTTTACGGGCGCCAGGGCGGGGCTGAATCGCAGCAGGTTGCGGGTCTCGCCGCGGACCTCTTCTTCATCGTAGGCATCGACCAGGAATGCCAGAGCGCTTCTGTCGATACCGCCTGAAGGCTCGATTACGTATGGGATGTAGCGTTTCTTCTGCTGGTCGTCGAAGTACGACAGTGGGCCTTTGAGGTATTCCTCGGCTTCCTCGGCCAGTTCGATTCCTGTTAGGTCGCCGTTGCTCTCGTACCATCTGTTGAGCGTTCTTATGCCGCGCTGGTGCTGGCGAAGGTCGAAGTCGGTGCGGTTGGCGATTCCCTCGAGCTCCTGCCAGTCGCCTGAGCCGAACGGGAATTTGTATTCGACATCGACGCAGCCCTTGGCGTAGTGCGCGAGCTCGTCGACATCGTGTTCGCGGAAGCGGAGGTTCTCTTTCTTTAGGCCGAGGTTGATATACCAGTCGAACCGTGCCTGTTTCCAGTGCTCGAACCACTCATCGTTGGTGCCGGGCTCGCAGAAGAATTCGAGCTCGGCCTGCTCGAATTCGCGGGTGCGGAAGATAAAGGCCTTGGTGGTTACTTCGTTGCGGAAGCTCTTGCCGATCTGGGCGATCCCGAAGGGTATCTTGACGCGGGTGGTGTCGAGGACGTTGCGAAAATTGGCGAAGATTCCCTGCGCGGTTTCCGGGCGCAGGTGCATCGTCATTGAGTCGTCGATGTTGGCGCCCATTTGGGTCTCGAACATTAGCTTGAAGGGCATGGGGTCGGTGAAGGCGCCGACCGCACCGCAATTGGGACATATTTTGTTGCTTAAATCCCGGGCCTTGGCCATAGCTGCATCGAGTGCGATGTGCTCGGTGTGCTGCTGGGTTTGCTCGGCGACTCCCTCGGCTTCGCTCGGGGTTGGCCCCTCGGCTTTGCTCGGGACAGGCTTTTCTTTGAGGTGGTCGACGCGGGTCCTGGTGTTGCACTTTTTGCACTCGGCGATGAGGTCGGCGAATTTGTCGGCGTGGCCGGAGGCCTTCCAGACCATCGGGTGCATAAGGATGGAGCAATCGAGGCCGACGACGTCGTCGCGCATCTGGACCGTGCTCTTCCACCAGGCCTTCTTGACGTTGTTTTTGAGCTCGACGCCGAGCGGGCCGTAATCGTAGCAGCTTGCAAGGCCGCCGTAGATCTCGCTGGACTGGAATATAAAGCCTCGTCTCTTGCAGAGCGATACGATGTCGTCGAGTTTGGTGATCTTACTCATACCTGCGTTCCTCTGGACTATTATGTCGGTTAAGACTACAATTGGGTCATTATATATAAGTGGTGGTCGATTACAAGGATTGTAGGCTGTTGTGTAAATCCGGTTGGAAGTCTATTGTGGTCTTTATTTGTGCCCCCGGCAGCTATCGTTGCGCGGGAAGGGGATAATGGAAGAGCGGTTTGAACGAGAGACGGAAGGTTTGAGAAGGTCGTGGGGAAAGTACGACCGTGAGACGCTGGCTGGTTATCTGGTGCAGGACGTCGAGGACCCGCGGATCAATATCCAGAGCATTCTGACGCGGCACTTTCTCGTCAGGAGCCTGTTCGGTGAGCGGTTCGCTGAGCTTATGGTGCACGAGCTGCGGTTTGCCCTGGTGGTGAACTGGCTGATCAAACTACTCAGGAAACAGGCCAGGGCCGGTCAGCTTCAGGCTGTGCTGGATGCCCTGATGTCGGGAGAGGATGATGCCGAGGGGGTTGCGGTCCCGAAATATGTTTCGCAGACTTTCGCTACTCTGGCGATGCCGAACTATATGTTCGATTTGTTCAACTGGGCGCCGGTCGAGACGACCGAAGTGCCTGTCCCGGAGCATCTTATGGCGACGTTTCAGACGATTTGGCGCGAGGTATTGGAGGCCGAGAATCGCGGGCGGGTATCCGTGCTGGAGCTGGCCTGCGGTTCGGGCAACGATTACCGATTTATTGAGAGCTTCGGCATCGCCCGGCTGCTCGACTACACGGGGTTCGACCTTTGCGAAAAAAATATCAGCAACGCAAAAGAGATGTTCCCAGACGTGCGTTTTGAGGTTGGCAATGTGCTGGAGATAGAATCGCCGGACAATGCGTTTGACTATTGCTTCGTGCATGATTTGTTCGAGCATTTATCCGTTGAGGCGACCGAAGCGGCGATAGCCGAAGTATGCCGCGTGACACGGCAGGGCATTTGTGTCGGCTTTTTCAATATGCACGAGGCCGACGAGCATACTGTCGAAATCGTCGAGGACTACCACTGGAACAAGTTGAGTGCGGGGCGGACAAGAGAAGTCTTCGAGCGGCACGCTTCGGCAGTGGAAGTAATCGTAATCGATAAGTTCCTGGCATCCAAATTCAACTGTGGTGATACCCACAATAAAGAGGCCTATACGTTTGTAATCAAGATGTGAGGCGGGGGGCGGTATGTTCGGTTTGAGGTGCCGGCGGTCGGGGAGTCCGTTGAGATTGCGGGGGTGCCGTGGCAGGCGGGCAGTTGGGAGAGGTGGGGAGTTTGGGTAAGGGGAGATTGGGTTTGAATTGGGTTCGTTTTGCATAAAAAGGGGGCGATTTGTAGAGGGCGCTCGACAAGTGTAGAGCGCAGAAGACAGAATACAGAAGACAGAAGATGGATTTCGGGCGGGCCGGGAGCTGCGGTTTTGCAGGTTTGGGCAGTTTGGGGATTTCTGGCGATGATGAGGGCCTCCGGATTTGCGATTTGCTTTGAGTATCATGGATCCGCTATTTACTTGATATGTATTATACCCGATTTTGGGGCAAAGGTCAAGTGGATTTTTTGATCAAAAGAAGTTGGCCAACTCCGCAGTCAAAAAGGCCAGGGGCGGCAGGAAAGTAGGACAATCCCACCACCCCCGGGAAATGGGTCGTAGCAAGGTTATATCCCCTCCATCCACTGGTCACAGGCAATAGCCAAATCTCCTGCACCTATATGCTCATCTCCATCTAAATCAGAGTCGGAATCCCAATTCTCATCAGTAGGAGTGCTTTGCCATGCCTGGGCAAGGGTGGAGAATTCAGGTAGGTTCACGCCATCAGGACAGGTGAAATCACTGTTCATGCTATATTGCCAAGACAGACGAGGATACTGAACATCATCCACACACATCCGCCAGATGTCGGCAGTACCATTAGCCCAAGTTACCCTGTTGGAAGAAAATTTCAGGAATTTTCGGAGCAAGATCATCGATGTTGGGCTTTGAATTCCGTTCGAAGCCTCCAAACCCGATGTAGTGAAGACCTACCTCCTTTGCTGCCAGAGCAAGAGACGGCGATAACTACGTTTCTTATTCCATACGCTTTAACAATGACCAGCTATTCCGTGCTGTCCACAGATCTGTTTCGCTTGATCGCTCCGGCCGCTCGCCTGTTGTTCGTGGTCAGGGTAAGGTTTATATAAAGCATATGTTCAACCACGCAGGCATACCCTGTATGTATGATGATCTTGTACATTTCATCGCCCCAAGAATTATTCACACAGGCCCGGCTCTTCTTATGATGGCAAGATATGAGTGCGCCAAGCGAAGCTGATGTGAGCAAGCTGGACAATCCAGCCTGGTCAAAGGCTAACCACCAGACCAGAACTGAACTTTGCGTGTAGGGAGGTAACGAACTATGCGAAGCCAAAGGGAAGGCGGATTATCGGCCACAACGCAAGTGAAGGTATTGTACTGGTTCAGCGTGAAACGGACATTGTCCACTTACGGTTAAGAGAATA
>CAYWOD010000013.1:0-28840 GCA_964459805.1 uncultured Pirellulales bacterium | reverse complement strand
TGCGTTAATCAAGCAACTTTTTTGCAGTTGAGCCACCTTTTTAGAGTGGACTCAATTATCAATAGTATTGTCATCCCCACGATAAGGTGGGGACAGGGCGAAGAAACTGCTTATTGCCAGTTTGGGGGGTATCGAATGGCCCTGGGGTTTATGCCGAAGCTGTGGCACAGTTTGTCTGTGAGTGCATAGACCCTTTGGACCTGATATTCCGTTGGCATTGTGTTCGGGCTCTCGGCTACCGCTATAACACACATACGTATTGTCCGGCTTTGGCCCTGCCGAGGCCGGGCGGGGATGATCGGGAGTTGTCTTTGCCATTTCGCAGTGGAAAGGACTTGCCCGTCGCCGCCACCGAGCCCGTTGCAGACGACGAAGTGACAGTTGATATCCACTGCGCGGCTGAGCCCGTAGAGCGCGGCCAACTGTTCAATATTACCGGCCCTGCTTCCGCTGAAGTAAACCTCTATGCTATTCCAACCCTCGCCCTGCTGAGCTACTCCGGAGTGCACGGCATCTTTGATTGGAGGCAGGCTTACATAACTTGCGAGACTGAAAGGTCCGGCCACCGGAGGTCTGCCGCTCAGGGCCATTAGAACTGCAGTGCCGGCTGTCATCGAGACAAGCAGTGCGGCCAATACCTTCACGACTCTCGGCTGATTCGACATGCTCTCGCCCAGGTTAACAAAGCAGATTTCGCATACTTAAAGTATACGATGTATTCTCCGCACAACGAAATACCCGGGCAATGTTCCCACCGTCCGAAAACAAGGAAAACTACCCCGACTTTCCTACTTACGCACCCCCTAATTTCGTAAGTGCTTGCATGTACAGTGTTTATGCACCTGTAGTCATATGCCCTAAACGCAAGCAGGGACTGGCCGGTGATGAGCGAAGCTCTCGCAGGTTGTCCTGTGCACAACATTCTCACTTTCCGAAAAAGTGTTTGCGGCCACTGCACCGATGGGTATAATCTAAAGTACAAACGCTGAGCGAGCTAACTTCGATGCAAAATGAGATAGCTCCCCACCAGAGACTTGTGGGGACAGGCGGGAGTTTCTATGACGCCAGTTGGCGTTTCGCGGGCTGATATTTTGATAATCCCGTGTGCGTGGATTTTATAGGTGACTCGGCCTCGTTTTAAGGGTTGAAGAACTTCTAATGATTCTTCATTTAAAAATGGTTGTAGAGACCATCGAAAATTCCTGACCCCTTTAATTATCCCCGGCAACATAATGAGGAGGTAGGGAGTGGCGAAGCATGAGTATTGGAAAGCGGATTGAAGAAGCAATTGCCAAAATGGATGCGGGGGATTGTGAAGGAGCCCTGATTCCCGCGAGCATTGCCGTTGACGCAACTGCGACGCAGGAATACCCGGCTCTCACGAACAACCAGGTTTACAAGAGCTTTCTGGGAGACAACCTCGACCTGTTCACACGGGCCTCCTTTGGAGGCATCAGAATTGGAAGAATCGCTCTGAAATATGACCATCCAGATTCAAGGTCCAGTGCTGACGGAACGTGCACAGTTGAACAGATTCTATACCACGTGGTTCGCTGCGGATTACTCCACCAAGCAGGGCTTCCACCGACTTTGCGATTTACTAGCTCATGTTTGTCACTTGGAGGGTGGTTGTTGAGGTCAAATCCGCATTTTTGACACAATAAAGCGGGTTTTGGGGTTCAGTCGCATCTACTGTAGTGACAATATTTTCCTTATTTTTTCATTTTTTCCCGGACAGGAGCGGGCTGTTCGCCATAATTGCCATTATGTTGGTGCTGACAAGTATGGTCCTATCTCGGAGTATGCAAATTTATGTTTCCTCGAGTAAATACAGTCAAGCAAGGCGGCAAAACCTACCATTATCTGCAGATATTGCAATCATTTCGCCACCAGGGACGAGTCCAACAACGGCTGGTCGCCAACTTAGGGCGAGTTGACCTTCTCGGTGATAAACTGGACCGGCTGGTCGCTTCACTTAGCAAGTACTGCAAGAACACGTTGGTGGCGCCTGATCAAATAGAATGTAAACAGGCATTAGCCTGGGGACAAGTACTGTTGGCCCGTTACTTATGGCGGCAGATGGGGCTTTCTGAAGTTATCCACAAGAATTGCCCATCATCTCGGCTGAAGTTTGATATAGCCGAGACCTCTCGTGAAGGCAAATATATCCTCAAGACCGATGACCTGCGGATGACTGCTGCCGAGGCGGTGGCCTGCTATAAGGAACTGAACACGGTAGAGCAAGGTTTTCGCGATTTGAAGGATGTTATCGAGATGCGTCCGGTGTATCACAAGACGGATGAGCGGATCGAGGCCCACATCTTCGTGGCCTCGTTGGCATTGTTCCTCAAGCGGGTGCTGGAGCATCAACTGGCCTCGGAACTGCCGCAGATAAGTGCCGCCGAGGCCTTTTCGGCCATGAAGTCAGTGGGCATTGCGGAACTGGAGTTCAACGGACAGAGCAGGCGTTTGGTCTCTGCCGGCGGCCGAGATGCCCGGCGTATTGCAGCGGCCTTAGGGATCAGGGACCTGGCCCCGCCCACCCCTGAAAACACCGGCCCAGAACGCCCAAAAACACAGATGTAGTGACAAACTCAAAATCGAGTCCTTATTTTACAAGCACTTACGAACGCAAGTGACAAACATGAGCTAGGGACAGTCACGAATGGGATGAAGATAAGGATGCATGGTTCAGGCTCTCAAAAGAGCTTTTTCCCATTCCGTGTGTTGGTCTGTTCTACCGCGTTAGAAACGTAGCTTTCGTTTTTCTAACCGGGTCTGAATTGGTGCGCCCTCCGGCCAATTCGTATGTCGTATCTCGTATTTTGTCCATCGTCCGTCTTCCTTCACCTTTGCCTTGTCCCTTCGAGTCTTGGTGGCTTAGAAAGAGGGAATCGGGAGATGAGGGTACCGTTGCTTATAATGATGTAGTGTGGTATAGTAATCGTCATGCTAAAGCCAAGGGAATTTATGCTTGAGTTAGAAAAGATAGATACCGGCGAACTTTCCCGTTCTTGGGTATCCTCCGTGGACCAAGTGGCGAGTGGGTGCGTTTTTTTTCTTGCCTTTCGGGTGGCTTTGAGTAAATTAGGGCAAAATATGAGCTTAGATAAGAGTGAGCAACGATAAGTGGGAGCTGAGAACTTCCGGATTTCGGCTGTCGCTTCGCGTTCTGAACTTTTGTACTTGGAGACCTGGCAATGATAGGCAAAAAGATAAGACTTGAGAGAATAATCGACCGCAACTCGGGCAAGACGGTAATTATTCCGATGGACCATGGTGTAACGGTCGGCCCTATCGCGGGGCTGGCGGATATGCGCACGACGATCAGCAAGGTTGTGGCCGGCGGCGCCAATGCGATTTTGATGCACAAAGGCATCGTGCAGGCCGGCCACAGAGGCGCTGGTAAGGATGTCGGGCTGATTATTCACCTTTCCGGCAGCACATCTCTTAGCCCCGACCCGAACGCAAAGGAATTGGTTTGCACGGTCGGCGAGGCAATCAAGCTCGGTGCCGATGCGGTCTCGGTGCATATAAACCTCGGGGCCGAGACGGACAAGGAAATGCTGCGGCAGCTGGGGCAGGTGAGTGAGCGGTGTTTCGACTGGCAGATGCCGCTTATTGCGATGATGTACACGCGAGGGGCGAAGATCAAGGATGAATACGACGTGAACAACGTCAAGCACGCCGCCAGGGTCGGCGCAGAGCTCGGGGCGGACATCGTCAAGGTGGTCTATACAGGCAGCGCAGAGAGTTTTGCCCAGGTGGTTGCGGGCTCTCCGGTGCCGGTAGTAATCGCCGGCGGGGCGAAGATGGGCAGTGACGAAGAGATATTCAAAATGGTCGAAGGCGCTCTGGCAGCCGGCGCCGCGGGCGTATCCATCGGGCGAAACGCGTTTCAGCACGAAGACCCGACCAAAATGATCGGGGCCCTGAGCAAAATGGTCCACGCAGGCGCGAGTGTCGATGAAGCAGTAAAGACCTTGCAAAGTTGAGTACCGAAAAATGAAAAAACTGTGGGTAAATGTTGTTCCGTATAGTAAGGAAATTGCCATCGCTGCACTGGAGAGCGGGGCTGCGGCGGTTGTCTTGCCTGACGGCGAGAGTGAGAAGGTGCGGCAGTTCGGTAAGATCAAGACGGTGGAAAAGGACGGCGATATTAAGCCCGGCGTCGATGTCGATTTCATAGACATAGCCGGCAAGGAAGACGAGGACAAAGCCGCGGCGGTGCCTGGCGAAAGAATCGTCGTGGTCAAGATGCTCGACTGGACGATTATCCCGATTGAAAACCTGCTTGCCCGGCGGGGCAAGAATATTATGGTCCAGGTCGAGAACAGCCAACAGGCCAGGCTCATGGTCGAGATTCTTGAAAAAGGCGTGGACGGCGTTGTACTGAAGACGACCGATGTAAACGAGATAAAGAAATGCGCCGAGATTATTGCGGGCGTAAGTGAGAAAGTCGGCCTTGTTACAGCCACGGTGACGACTACGAAACAGCTCGGTATGGGGGACAGGGCGTGTCTGGATACCTGTACGCAAATGACTTTGGGCGAAGGTATGCTCGTCGGCAATACGGCTGCGGGCTATTTTTTGGTGCATTCTGAATCGATCGATAATCCTTATGTGGCATCGCGTCCCTTCCGCGTCAACGCCGGGGCTGTGCACGCCTATACGCTGACGCCGGGCGGCAAGACCAAGTACTTAGCGGACCTCAAAGCCGGCGACGAGGTGCTGCTTGTCGATTTTCACGGCAACAGTCAAACGGCGTATCTGGGCCGGAACAAGATCGAAAAGAGGCCTATGATGCTCATCGAGGCCGAGGCCGAGGGCGGACAGATAAGCCTTGTTCTGCAAAACGCCGAGACGATTCGCTTAGTCGGCCCGGAGGGCAAGGCAATCTCGGCCACGACCCTGAAAGCGGGTGATAAAGTGCTCGGGCATATCGAAAAGGCAGGCAGGCACTTCGGCATGCAGGTCGATGAGACGCTGATTGAAAGGTAGGAGAGTAATATCCAGACAACCGGCCGTCGTCGCCACTGCTCTTGGAATCGCCGTCCTGCTCGGCCTTATGCCGCTGACGAAACCCTTCGAGCGCCGCAGCCAAAAGCCTAACTTACAGGTTCTTCCCAACGAACAGGAGTGAGCCGGCGGCACCTGAAATTGCGCAGTTTAACATAGCCGTATATCATAAGGCTGCCTACTTTTACATATAAGTAAATTAGACGCTCCGCAACCAGGATAATGGGCTGAAGAGTATCATAACTTCGGCAGAGCGAAAAAGAAACTTCAAAAACTGCAACTACACGATGGACAACTTGGTCGCAGTTTGATAAATTATAGAAAGTTCAAGGAGGAATGGTGGCGGCAGTATCGCCTACACACGGTACTGTCGCCTGTTTTTATAAACTCGCGCACGCCAATACTTGTTTGGAACTGTCACCCAAGGTCTGTGTGCTCAACGTAGTGCTCTCTCGCACATAATTCGAGGACCTGTCATGCTGAGCCGAAGGCGAAGCATCCGGCGTTCGGAGAAGAGATTCTTCGCTTCGCTCAGAATGACATCCATCACTTGATCAGCGAGACAGCAGTAGTCTTGCGTTGTTTGCTATTTTGACTTGGAACGAGAAGCGAACTCGGCCGGCCGCGTGGGTAGCATAGGACGGTCGAATGTCACTACCCGGCCGAGCCGCGCATCAACAGCTCCGGCATCGGATATCTGAGCGTTTCCCAGATGCTCGCTGGAAAATCGCAGTGACAATCTCTTTGGGTGTTTGCTCAAAGTAATGGTTTGAACGCGCATCCAATCAGCCGGCGTGAATCTCAAGGCCCCCCCGTCTCTTATCGTTGCCCCCGCGTCGCCCGGTGTCACGGTCAGGACGACCGGCTCGGTTGGGGGCATCTGCAGTGCGAGCCGTATAGCGAAAGTGTCACCGGCTTGTCTTTGCTGCCGGAGCGCTTCAGCCGAACCACCTGGCGATAGAGGCCGCTTCGGACGTAGCAGGTATCGCCGGCCTTCATTGTATCGGCGGCCTTTTGAATCGTTCGGAAAGGCCTCTCCTGTGAGCCATTGTTGCTGTCGGTGCCATCGAAGGCGACAAAATACTCAGCGGCGCGGACGTGCAAAGCGAGAGCAAAAAAAATGACAGCAAAGCTAAAACATCGTCCCGTTTGTCTGTGAAGTCGCAACATATTTTCTCATAATAACAAATTTGCCTTGCGGATGGACCTGCGATGAATGTTGGCTTGCAGCTTTCACTTCAAGAAAAGATATAGTCTTTTTTTGCACACCGCCGTTTTTGGCCCAAAAAAACGATTTTTTTCAAAAAATCCCGTAGTTACCACGATAGACTGTCGGAAATGAATTGTGGTATATTGTGATTTGTGTTGTGGTATATTGTGATTTGTGGTAAATTAGAGAAGTTGTGGTTTATCTGTAGGATTTGGCCGGATGTGGAGGACGCCATATCGCTGTGATCTTTGCGTTGCGCTCTCCACAGAAGATACGGGACACTCAGGCAAGATAAGCGCAACACGCCACGTGGCATGTTGTTTTTGAGGATTGCTGGACATTACGCATAAGCTTTCTATTTTGATAGGCAGAAGTGAAAGGAGATTATCATGAGAACGCTGAAAGTTATGTTTGTTGTGTTGTCAATGATCGTTGTATGCAGTGTGGCCGGTGCGGAAACGTTCAGGTTTACCGCCTCCGCCGACAACAGGCCGTATGACTCTGGCAATTTGTCACGCTGGGAGTGGCTGTTGGATGAGATGGACCGGCTCTTCCTGAATGATGAAGGTGTTTTCCATATTATGCCGGGGGATATCGACCATCCGGAAGTCACTGATGCATCTTTGAAGACGCAGTTCGGCCCCGATGTTATCTGGTATCCGGTGGTCGGGAACCACGAAGCGGAAACGGCAGATGATATGACGTGGATCCGCAGTGCGTTCTCCACCCTGCCTTATGTTGTGAATGGGGGACCGGAGGGCTGCGAGACCACTACGTATTCTTTTGACTACGGGAATGCTCACTTTGTTGCCATCAATGAGTACTATGACGGGGCGAGTGACACCGGCACTGACGGGGACGTGGTGGATGCACTGTATAACTGGCTGGCAGACGACTTGGCGGCGAATACGAAACCTGTGGTCTTTGTCATAGGCCACGAGCCGGCCTATCCGGAATACGCCCACACGGGCGACAGCCTGAACAAATACCCTGCTAACAGAGATAGGTTTTGGAAGCTGCTGAACGATGAACAAGTGATAGCGTATTTGTGTGGGCACACTCATTGGTATTATGCCAAGCAAGTCGGCGGCGTCGATTGGGAGCCGTTTACCTGGCAAATTGATTGCGGAAATGCTGGAAATCCCAGAGAGCTTGAGCAGACTTTTGTAGATGTTTGTGTAACAGATACAGATGTTACATTTACTGTTTGGCAGGGGACAGAAGATGTGGCTTACGGCATAAGAGCGAGTTGGACCGTGAACATTCCCGCGCCGACGGCCAGCTTACTCGTACCGCTCGACGGTGGGCCGGACGACCTGGATGGGGACGCCGGCGATGTTACGGTCAACACGACCCAATCGAGCTTCCAGATCCAGCTCAGTGATGTCGGCGATGGCATCGACGACGAGACGGTTATCTCCGCGACGGTTACGCTTACCAAGGACACCGAGACGCTGACCGAAGGAACCGGCTCCGACTATTCATTTAGTTACGACGCTGGTTTGGACGTGATCACGCTGACGCCTGCGGGCGGTGAGTTCGGAAACGGCTTTTATGTGATCATGCTCAATGGCGGTGCGGCCAAGATTATGGATGTGGCGGGCAACGAGATGGCCGCGACGACTTTGACGATAGAAATCGACACTTCGATTGTGCCGCCGGTAACGCTCAGCTTCCAGCAGGGCGTGGGCGGCTACAGCGCTATGGTCGATACGATGATACGTTGGGCAGACCCGGCGACGAACTTCGCCGACAGTGCCACGCAGTACGACGGCAGCTACCAGTACCAATACAATGCCGATATGGACAGCTCCGGCGGACTTTCTCATGTCTTACTGCGTTTCGACGACATTATCGGCGGCAGCGCCGCCCAGATTCCCCCCGGTTCGACGATTGTTTCGGTGACGCTGCGAATCCGTTCGACCGACGACGGCAACGGCGGCAACGCGCATGCCATGCTACAACCGTGGATAGACACAGTAATAACATGGAACAATTCGTTCGGCGGCGATGGAATTCAGGCGAATGACAGCGAAGCCCTGATCGTCGAGGACGATGGTGTTCCATCGAACTCCCCCGACAGCGACGTGGATCTGGATGTTACGGGCACGCTGCAAGACTGGGCGGACGGGGTGGCGAACAACGGTTGGGCCATCCTGCCGAACGGCACCAACGGCTGGCACATGGCAGCCGCTGAGCATCCCACACCGGATTATCGACCTGAGCTGATTGTAACTTTCACCACGATGGGGAATCGACCGCCCGTGGCCGACGCAGGACCTGACCAGACGGTTACTGACAGCGATGAGAACGGCTTCGAGACGGTGACGCTCGATGGGTCAGATTCATCCGACCCCGATGGAGAGATCACCACGTATGAATGGAAGGAAGGGGCCAACGTCTTAGGCGACACGGTAAGCATCACCATGGAGTTCACCGTCGGCACGCACACCGTCACACTGACGGTGACCGATGATGAGGGAGCCACAGACAGCGATGATGTGGTCATCACCGTCGCTCCACCTGAGCCGGTTACCCTGTTCAGTGACGGTTTCGAGAGCGGCAATTTCACTGCCGGAGGCTGGACCACAAGTGGAGACACCAAGATCGAAGGAAATTCTGCCAAGGTCTACACTGGCAGCTACGCGGCAAAGATCAAGAAGGTTGCGTGGATTGAAAAGACCGTCAGCACTGTTGGCTATGCTGATATTCATGTTAAGTATGCACGCAAGACTAAGGGGTTCGATGCGAAACAGGAGGAATTCCTCTTCGCAGAGTGGTCTGTGGACGGCTCTGTCTGGCATACGCTCGAGGCCACCCAAGATGGTTCTTGGGCCGTTCCGGACATGGTCTGCGATCCCGGCGCCGATAACAATCCTGACTTCCGCGTGCGATTCCGCACAAACACTGACAAGGAAGAAGCCTACATTGACGATGTGGAGATTGCCGGCACTCCGGCAGGCCCGGTTGACAATCCGGCGTTGGTCGGCATTGTTAATCCGGGCGACGGAGCCACTGCTGCCGGCGTGGTGCCAATTCAGATTGACGCCACGGACGATGAGGATGCGGCAGGGACTCTGACTGTCGAGTGGAACATTGACGGCGGAGCCTGGCAGCCAACCACCTACAATGGCGTTAGCGGCTTGTACGAGGCAAGTTGGAATAGTACGTCGGCCAGTGAGGGAGGCCACACCGTTAATGCCCGGGCGACTGACAGCGGCAGCAATACGACGGCCGCAAGCGCAGAAGTTACCGTGGACAACGTGGATGACGCCCCGACTGTGAGCATTACGAATCCGACCGACGGCGCGACCGTCTCAGGCAGCGTTACAGTGAGCGCCGACGCAGCCGATGACAAGGGTGTGAGCCAGGTGGAGTTCTTTGTGGACGGCGCAAGTATCGGCGTTGACAGCGTCGGCTCGGATGGCTGGTGGGTGGATTGGGATACGAGCGGCGTGGCCGACGATCCGCATACGGTAAGCGCCACCGCTACGGATACTGCCTTGCAAACCGCGAGTGACAGCATCAGCGTAACGGTGAACAACAGCGGGCCGAGCACTGTGCACGTCGAGAGTATCGATATGAGCCTCGAGCAAGCCGGCAAGAACTGGAAAGGCGTCGCGGGAGTGCAGATTAGCGTGTATCAGGCAAATGCTACCGTTGTCGGCGACTGGTCCTTGAACGGTAAGACGATCCAGACAGGTGCCAGCGGCATAACAGATGGCTCCGGATATACAGTGATCACCTCGGCGCCGAAGAAAGCAAAGAGCGGGCAAAAGTTCACGTTCACGGTTATGGACGTGGTCCTGGGCGGATATAACTACGATTCCGGCCAAGGCGTTAAGGAGAATTGGATTACCGTTCCTTGAGGCTGGTGTGAGAACGCCGGCGTTGAGTCTGTTTGACTTAGAAGGGATGGTGGGTTTCCCGCCATTCCTTCTTTTGTGCGCGGGTATCCCACTACTTTTAATGCTTACTTGCCGACTTTGCCGACAAAGAGATTGACAGGACATGTAAGATCGCCGTTATCCCAGGCGCTGGGGGGTGATGTGGTTCTGTTCACGATAGAAGTAACGAGGCAATCCGTCAAAGGGCTTCCGGATGTGCATCTTTCCTCGAAGAAAGCCTCTGAATCTCCTCGTAGTTGGCGCAGTTGCTCTGCTCGTAATTGTCGCGGTGCTGATATACTACTTCGGCGATTCGCTTATTCCCGTCGAACGGCGGACCGGCCAAATCCCTCACGAGGCATACGTGTGGCAGCGCCGGTGGGATACGCCGGTATCCGAAGCGCTCGAGCGGGCGTCTGCCCGGGTCTGCGGTTTTACGGCTCTGGCGGCGGAAGTATCCTTCAAAGGCGGGCGGGCGGACCAGGTTGTGCGTGTTCGTCTGGATTACGACTCCTTGAAGGCTACAGAAAGGCCTGTCGGGCTGGCGCTGCGAATCGGGCCTTATTCAGGCCCCTTCGACCAGGGCAGCGATGTGGCGAAGCTACTGGGCGAGATTGCCGGTTCGGTGGTCGGCGAAGCCCGGCGGGCCGGTCTGGAGCCGGCCGAACTGCAGATTGATTTTGACTGTGCAGAGTCAAAGCTGAGCGGATATCAAAGATGGGTGGAGGTGTTCGGCAAAGAAATCCGGCCGGTCCCGGTTGTCATTACCGCCCTTCCCAGTTGGCTCAAGCGTCGGGCCTTTAGGCACCTGGCGCGAGCTTCGGATGGATTTGTGCTGCAGGTGCACTCTTTGGAGCGTCCGAAAGGTCCGGATGCCGCGATTACCCTTTGCGATAGCGCCGCGGCCCTTCGCTGGGTGGAGAAGGCGGCGCCTATCGACGTTGCATTTCGCGTGGCGCTGCCGACATACGGATACATAGTCGCATTTGACAAAAAGGGAGAGTATATCGGCATTTCGGCCGAAGGGCCCTCGCGAGCCTGGGGCGAGGGGACTACCCTTCGTGCGCTTCGTTCGGATGCGACTGCGATGGCAAAGCTGGTACAAAGCTGGCAGGACGACAGACCGGCCAATATGGAGGGAATAATCTGGTACCGGCTGCCGGTAGAGACCGACCGGTTGAACTGGAAGTGGGTAACGTTGGCGTCAGTTATGGACGGGCGAACGCCAATCGGTGCGCCAAAAGCGCTGATTGAGTATCCTGAGCCTGAGCTTGCCGAGCTTGTCCTGCTCAACGACGGAGAGGCAGATTTGTCACCAAGGATTTGCATTGATATAGAATGTGACCGGGACGAACTGCTTGCGGGGGACGGCCTGCGAGGATTCAGTCTGGAAGAGACCGGCCCGGCGCAGATTCGCCTCGAATACAAAGGGACCGACCCCCTCTCAATGATCGCACCGGGCGAGCAATGGAAGGTCGGCTGGCTGCGTTTCAAAAAGTTTGCGAGGATTAGATGTGTTGTTACGATGCTTGAATAAGAGAATAGCCGGATTGCTGATTGCTCTGACGTTAGGTGCGAGGTCTGTGTATGCGTGTGGGTTTTATATGCCGAATCGGGTGCTTTTCGAGGATTACGCCCTGAAGGTCCCGAAGGGCTATTTCGCCGACGAAGTCAAGCGTATAGAGCCGTCGTTCAAGCCGGGATTCCAGGCGATGGTCCCAACATTGAGAAGGAGGTACAGCGAGCAAACCGAGACGGGCGATATTGCGGATCTCACGGCAGCCCTATCTGAAAGTGATCTGAGCAATCAGGAACGCGACCGCGTTTTGGCTTGCTACAAATCGACGCGTGAATTGATAACCAACTACGTCAGAGAGAAAGTGCAATGGCAGTGGAATGAGCAAATGTCACGGCTAAGATCGGGCAGTCCCGGCCCATACTTTACCTTGCCGAAGGTTCCTGACGGATTGCTGGCCGAGTTCGACGATTACATTCGCGGCGCAATTGCCTACCACAGCGGCGACCCTAACAAGGCGGTGGAGACCTGGCGCAGACTGCTGGACAGACCCGCCGAGCGGCGCAAGTATAAATCGACCTGGGCCGCATTTATGATTGGCAAAGCCCTGCTCGAGAGCGACCCGGGCGAGGCCGTCAAATGGTTTGGACGTGTTCGCGACTTTGCGCAGGCCGGCTTTGCTGACAGTATCGGCTTAGCGGCCTCGAGTCTGGGCTGGGAGGCCCGCGCTGAGCTTAACAGGGCCAACGATGCCCGTGCAATAGAACTCTACGTTGCGCAGATGGCAACGGGCGACCCAACTGTGCTGCTGTCGCTGGTTGTGGTATGCAGGTCTGCGGTGCGGACCGAACCTGAAGAGCTTCAAGCAATCGCCCGAAATTCCTCAGCCCGCATGGTCCTGACGGCATATATAGTTTCCCGCCTGGATTCCTGGCCCTATCAGTCCGAATCGAATGCAAAGGCGATAAGACAATGGCTCGATGCGGTCGAGACGGCCAACGTTGATTTTGTCAAGGAGGCTGATCGATTAGCGTGGGCGGCGTACCAGTTGGGCGATGTCGAGCTAACGGACAGATGGCTGAGAGTTGCTGCTGAGGATGCCCCAATGACGCATTGGCTGCGTGCCAAGCTGCTTCTTCGAGCCGGGAAAGTGGACGAGGCCGGCGAGCAACTTCGATTGGCAGCGCGCAATTTCGCACCGGCGATAAACGAAGAAGAGCCAAGGCATGGTTCATTCTATTACCGTGCGGGCATGTTTATGACCGTCGAACCGGTGGCTGCGAGCATGCGAGGCGAATTGGGGGTTCTTTATCTTGCCCGTCGTCAGTACGCCGAAGCGCTGGATGTGCTGCTGGCCGGCGGACACTGGCATGATGCGGCTTATGTAGCCGAGCGCGTGCTGACACCGCAGGAGCTCAAGGAATACGTTGACCGGGCATGGCCTGCTGCTGCTGTGCGCGATGTCCAAGCCGGATCGGGAGAACCGGGTTCGATACACACGAAGATCCGCTATCTCCTGGCACGTCGGTTGGGCAGATTAGGCAAATGGGCCGACGCCAGGGCGTACTATCCGGTGAAGTGGCGCGAGAGGTTCGATATCTATACGGGGTTGCTTCGAGACGGGTCCGACCAGGATATTACAAAGGCGAAACGCGCTGCGGCGTTCTGGAAGGCGTCAGTTATCGCCCGGCACGAGGGTATTGAGTTGTTGGGCACGGAGGTTGAACCGGACTGGTTCATCTTACAAGGCAATTTTTCTCCACGATCTCTGAGCGAGATTCGCAGCGAGCACGAATCTGAGAATCAGATTATCCGGAGCACAAGTGACGAGACCAGACGCACTCGGCAGCATGTGGCGGTGCCTAATCTGCGATACCACTACCGGTACACCGCCACCCAGCACGCCTGGCGGGCAGCAAAGCTTATGCCCGACAACTCGGAAGAGACTGCGAGGGTGCTTTGCATTGCCGGTTCGTGGCTCAAGGCAAAAGACCCGAACGAGGCCGACCGATTTTACAAAGCCCTCGTTCTGCGATGCCGAAAGACAAAGCTGGGTCAGGAAGCCGACAAGCTGAGATGGTTCCCAAAGATCGAGATGAGTGCAAAGAAGCTGCTCGAAGAAACACCATGACAAAGCCGAGCGTCCGGGCCTCAATATCAATAGCCAAAAACACCACATACGCCGGCAGGACAGCCGAGCTATGGTTATGATTTGACGATTCGGTAGTATTCGAGTAGAATCCAGATGAATAGCGTAGCCAAGAGTATGGCTGGTTCGATGTGACTTCAGCCATCTCGCAGCAGGCAAGAAGGCGGTCGCCGAGACAATCGCAGAATGACAGAGGTTAGAAAATGCAATCCTCAGAGAGTAAAGACTCCCAGTCAGCTTGTTCGAAATCAACTAAGCATCCGGGCCACAAGACGAAACGTCGCTGGCCGATGTGGATATTG
This sequence comes from uncultured Pirellulales bacterium, assembly GCA_964459805.1. Classification (GTDB taxonomy): domain Bacteria; phylum Planctomycetota; class Phycisphaerae; order Sedimentisphaerales; family Anaerobacaceae; genus DAOVRL01. Next base: position 14,757 of record CAYWOD010000013.1, on the reverse strand, counting down.
CCGATAGTGGGCTTTGCGTCGCTGATATGGTTCTTGATACGGGTGGCGCCGAAGCCTTCGCGTGCGACGTATCCGTGTCAGCGGATGGCCTTTCCGCTGGCTTCGGGGTTCGTTGCCTGGCTTGCCGGGTTAGCTGCATCGTGTGTAGCATTTAGAAATGCAAAGCTCAGCCTTGCAAAAAGGCGCTATGTACTTGCTTTTGTTTTCGTCGGCGTCAGCGTCGGGGCCCTGTGGCTGGCCATAAGCTCTACAGGTGAGAAACTTGTATTAGCCGAGCCGCAGCCCGGCAACCAGCCGATGGGACTCGCCAAGGGGATTTATCCCGGGCGCGTTGTTTGGGTGCACGACCCTGATGCGACCGACTGGGAAGGCCCCGGGGACGATCACTGGTGGCAGGGAGACCATACGAATCAGGCGGTGGTAAGCCGGATGGTCTCGCGCGCGGTCCGTGAGCTGACCGGAGCGGCGAATGACGCGGCGGCGTGGGATAAGTTGTTTAGACATCTGAACAAAGCTCGAGGAAAGGGCAATGTCGGTTACAAGCCGGGCCAGAAAATCATTATCAAGGTAAACTTCGTGGGCTTCATCCGGTCACACAGAAGCATCAACATCGAGAATTACAACCTTGAAAGAGGAAGGGACTATATGAACACCTCGCCGCAGATGATTATCGCCCTGCTGCGGCAGCTCACCGGCTCGGCAGGCGTCAGGCAGTCCGACATTTCTCTCTGTGATACTCTGGCCTATATCGCCAACGAATATTACGATATATTGCACAAGGAATTCCCCGGGCTGCGCTTTATCGAGCAAGGGGGCAAATTCGGACGAATCAAGGCTAGGGAATCCACGGTCCCGCTGTACTGGAGCTGCCGCCCCGAGGACTGCAGCCAGGACTACATACCTGTGTCTTTTGCCGAGGCTGATTACCTGATCAATCTTGCCAACCTCAAGGCCCATACGGGCGCGGGCGTTACGTTGTGTGCCAAGAACCACTACGGCTCGCTGATCAGGTGGCCGGCCCAGAAGGGCTATTACGATATGCACAAAAACGCATTTGCCAAAAAGGTGGGGATATATCGCCCCTTAGTTGACCTGATGGGGCACGCGCACTTCGGGGGCAAGACGGTGCTCTATCTGATTGACGGATTGTACAGCGGCAAGCACCCCATAGACGAAGCCCCGCGGAAGTGGGCGTCATATCCGTTTGACGGCGACTGGACTTCGAGCCTGCTCGCATCGCAGGACCCCGTGGCGATTGATTCGGTGGGCTTCGACTTCGTCCGGGCCGAGTGGGAGGATTATCCGCGAAACGTGGGCGTTGACGACTATCTCCACGAGGCCGCCCGGGCCGACAGCCCCCCCTCCGGCACGTTCTACGACCCCGATCATTCCGGCAACGTCAAGAGGTTGGCCAGCCTCGGTGTGCACGAACACTGGAACAATCCCACTGACAAGAAGTATTCCCGCAATTTAGGAACGGGTAATGGCATCGAGTTGGTAGCACTAGCACCAGGTTCTAAGAGAGAGCGTGCGTCCCACGAAAAAGGTCCAGGAGAGGAATTTGTTGCGGTAAGATCCGCCGGCGTGGGTGCAAACGCTGCAGGGCTGCAAATGCCTCTCAAACTAAGACTAAAGCTACCCATCGACGGCTGGCGTTACAAGGGCACGTTTCGACAGGCCGGCGACGGACCACTGGGGAAACTACGGTACAAGGGAGACACAAATCTCAGCATCTGTCCTACCAGGGACTGGCCCGCTAATGCCACCTTCCAAATGAAGCTGACCGAAGCGTCACAGGTCGATATAGACGGGAGGTGGGTTCACGCGGATCCGGAGGACTTAGCTGAGCCCATAACTCCGCCAGCCGTGGCTATGAACGAGTTGGGCCACTCGTCGGGTACGTATAATCCCGGAGACGCGCATCTCAGCTGTATCAGTGAGTTGTGGCCGTTGCCTGCGGGCCCCATCGATATCGGCGAGAGTTATATCGAGCAGGTTGCGACAAGAGATGAACTGTTAGAGTGGCGTCTTGAAGGTACCCGCCGGATTACGTTGGTGGGAACAAAAGTGCTTAACCGTGCGCCGTGCGCTGAGTTGAAGATAGAAACCATTCTCAATGCCCAGTTTACCGATGAGCCGAACTCACCCCCGTTGAATGTACAAGTCGGCTCACACGTCATCTTCGATACCACGACAGGCTGGCCCCTTCAAGCAGAGCAAGTAGCAACCTGGAGTGGCAAGGTCCGCGAAAGCCAAGAGCTCATCCGAGACTTCAAGACGCAAATGTCGTGGAGACTTAAGCGAACGGGGAAGATGAACGGTCAGGTCAGTGCGAAGGAACAGGGTATCATCGCGCCGCGGGCGAAAGTGGTAAGACTCGCCGACGGCTTTGAGTTTACCGAGGGTCCGGCCGTCGATGCGCAGGGGAACGTATTCTTCACCGACCAGCCCAACAACCGCATTCACAAATGGTTGGTGGACGGTAAGCTCTCGATTTTTCACGATTCGCCGGGCAGGGCCAACGGGCTCTACTTCGACAAAAAAGGAAACCTCATCGCCTGCGCGGACCTCAACAACGAATTGTGGCTGATCGATACCAAAGGCAAAGTGACGGTCCTGGTCAAGGGGTACAAGGGCAAGAAGCTCAACGGCCCGAACGACGCCTGGATCGACCCCAAAGGCGGCATCTATTTCACGGATCCGTTCTATAAAAGGCCCTACTGGAATCGAGGCCCGATGGAGCAGGACGGCCAGCACGTCTATTATTTGACGCCGGGCTACAAGAATCTGATACGGGTGACCGATGACCTGGTTCAGCCCAATGGGATAATCGGTACGCCCGACGGCAAGCTGCTGTACGTGGCCGATATCGGCGATAAGAAAACATACGTATATAAGATCAAGCCGGATGGGACGCTCAGCGACAGGAAGCTTTTCTGCTCGATGGGTTCCGACGGTATGACGATTGACAACGAGGGCAATGTCTATCTGACCGGAAGAGGCGTTACCGTCTTTAACTCAGGCGGCGAAAGAATCGAGCATATCCCGATAGACGCCGGCTGGACGGCAAACGTATGTTTCGGCGGCAAAGACCGCCACACGCTCTTTATCACCGCCCAGAAATCTTTGTTTTCGCTGCGTATGCGCGTCAAAGGCGTCAAGTAAGGAACAAGGCCCACGGACCTCCGAACCGACAGATGTTGTGGGGCCCGAAACAGCAGGGAGGTGTTTATGAACCGCAGGCAATGCTTATCCATACTCCTGTTATTGATCTGCGTGACGTTTGCTCGTGGAACGACGCCTCTCTCACTGGATGTGGTCGAGGTAAAGAAGATTTGGGACAAGGCGCCTCATAATGCCTTTACCGACCTTATTCACTGGAACGGCAAGTTCTACTGCGCGTTCCGCGAAGGCAGAGGCCACGTTTCGACCGACGGCAAGATACGGGTGCTTGAATCGAAGGATGCCGAGGTTTGGGAGTCAGCGGCTCTGGCTGGGCTCGAAGGCTACGACTTGCGCGATGCGCATTTATCGGTAACGCCGGACGGCAGCTTGATGCTGGTGGGCGGGGCGGCGCCGCGAAAGAAGGATAATCAAGGGGCGCCGACCGGCACGTTCGTTAATTTCTCTAAGGACGGCGGCTTCTGGAGCAAGCCGCGGATTGCCGTTGAGCCGGGCCGATGGATGTGGCAAGTCACCTGGCACGATGGAAAGGCATACGGCGTATCTTACGCCGCCGGAGAACGGATGCCGTATCTCGAATTGCTCATAAGCTCCGACGGGACTGACTACAAGTCACACGTGGCCGAACTTTTTGGACAGGGCTACCCGACCGAAGTAACGCTGCGTTTCGATGAAGATGGGACCTGCTATGCGTTGATGCGGCGGGACCGGCGTGGAAACGAGGCGAGCAGCGCGATGTTGGGCGAGAGTAGGCCGGACTTCAAGAAGTGGCGGTGGCACGACCTCGGAGCGGAATTCAGCGGATTCGGCGGTCCGAATTTCATCAAACTCCCGACCGCCCACTGGATAGGCGCAGGCAGAATGCATCAGGGCGGCACCCATACTGCCCTTACGTACATCGACGTCGAAAAAGGCAGCATGACCAAATTGCTGAAGCTGCCCAGCGGCGGCGATACGAGCTATCCAGGACTGCTTTGGCATAACAATATGCTCTATGTCAGCTACTATTCCAGCCACGAGGGCAAAACCAGTATCTACCTGGCCAAGGTGAAGGTCAAGCCAAGCCCAACCGCTGAAAAAGAAACGTTCGGCGCCGAGGCGAATCCAACGGGGAACCCTATCGGAGGTGGCAAGGGGTATCGACGACTCGTGAACCGGGGCGATTATAGGGTAAAAACGCTGGATGAATTGGTCTCTGCTTTGGAAAAGGCCAAAGCCGGCCAGGTCGTGTACATAGACGACCGGGCGGAGATAGACCTGACGGGCAGTCAAAAGATCATTATACCTGCCGGCTCGACAGTAGCAAGCGGTCGCGGAAAGGGAGACTCACAAGGTGCTCTGTTGTACAGCAGTAATCTTGCAATTTCGCCCCTGTTTTCGGTCGGCGGCGAGGGCGTGCGCGTCACCGGGCTGCGGCTCCGCGGCCCGGACCAGCAGCGCAGGACCGAGCAGATGCGAAAGCTGCACAAGGAAGGGCGATATTACAGCATCCCCAACTCCGACGCAATTATCTGCTCCCACCCCGGCCTGGAGGTGGACAACTGCGAGCTGGTCGGCTGGAGTCATGCAGCCGTCTTCCTAAAAGCCGGGGCCTCGAAGGCCCACATTCACCACAACTATATGCACCACAACCAGCGAAGCGGCTTGGGCTACGGCGTCTGCCTCGACCGCGCCGATGCCCTTATCGAGGCGAACCTCTTCGACTGGTGCCGGCATCATATCGCCGGTACAGGAAGGCCGGGCACGAGCTACGAGGCCCGCTACAATCTCGTTCTCGAAAACGCAAACGGCCACAGCTTCGACATGCACGGCGGTGCCGACCGCAAGGACGGGACGGACATCGCGGGCGATTCGATTAAGATTCACCACAACACGTTCCGCGCAACGTCCGTGCGGGCAATAGTGATTCGAGGCCAACCCACTCAAAGTGCTGACATACATCATAACTGGTTCTGGCATTTAGACCCTCGCAGAGCTATCGCACAGACGAACGCATCCGGCAATATGAATGTCCGCCGGAACCAATATACAACAGAGCGGACCGTAAAGGACTAAGATCAGCACTAACTTTCCGCTGCCACACTACGAAACGTGTATAATGTTGCAAGCAGTGGAAAGTCGGTGGTATAATACTCCGGCAAATGTGCTGAAAGATCAACGGTCGGTTTGTTTTATAAATGAGTTCTGCAAAATTACAGGTTAGGCCTATATTGTTGAACAAAATCTTTTTTATTATTCTCTTCAATAGCCATCTGACGACTTATGACACAATACATTGCTGTTAGAAAAGAAAAAATCAAAAAAGGATTTTTTCCTTTCTAAGTAGGCCTAACCTGCAATTTTTCAGAAGCCTTTGTTTTATAAAGGAAAGGAGCTCGAAATGAACAGGAAATGGTTTAGTTTGGGGGTATTGTCGCTGTTAGCCTGGGCGGCGGGCTGCAGCGCTGAAAAAGCGAGCGTCGTGGCGCCCGGTGCTAAGGTGAAAAAGCTTGTCGGCGGCTTTAGGTTTACCGAAGGGCCCGCAGCCGACGCCAAGGGAAATGTCTATTTTACGGACATACCCAATAATCGAATTCACAAGTGGTCGCTGGACGGCAAGCTCTCGACTTTCCGCGAAGAGTCCGGCGGGGCCAACGGGCTTTACTTCGACAAGAAAGGCAACCTTCTGGCCTGTGAAGGAGGCGGCCGGCGCTTAGTGGCCATCGACCCGCAGGGCAAAGTGACTGTTCTAGCCGAGAAGTACGAAGACAAAAAGTTCAACAGCCTCAACGACCTGTGGATCGACCCGAAGGGAGGCATCTACTTCACGGATCCCCGCTACGGCAATAGAGACGGTATGGAGCAGGATGCTGAGCACGTCTATTACATCTCGCCCGACCGCAAGAAGATTGTCCGGGTCGTCGATGATATGGTCAGGCCGAACGGACTAATCGGCACCCCCAACGGCAAAACGCTTTATGTCACCGATCACGGCGGCAAGAAAACCTTCGTGTACAAAATCGCTAAAGACGGAACGCTCTCCAACAAGAAGCTTCTCGCTCCGGAAGGCTCCGACGGGATGACCATCGATGAGCAGGGCAATGTCTATCTGACTACAAGTGCGGTTCTCGTTTACAATGGAAAAGGCGAGCTGATTGAGACGATTGAGGTTCCCGAGCGTCCCGCCAACGTAACGTTCGGCGGCAAGGACAAGCAAACGCTCTTTATCACGGCCCGCACCTCACTCTACTCAATTCCAATGAAGGTAAAAGGCCTGTAGCGATTGCGCCGCAAAACCCTTTGATTAGGAGCGTCGCCGGGCGCCTTGACGTTCTGCGCCTCGGTTGCTATATTCGCAGCTGAAGTAACAGCAGAATCTGGAAAGGAACAACCGATGACGCCTTGTAAGAATCATCCCAGTCGGCGCGACGTTCTCAAGGGTATCGGCGCGGGGGCGATGGGCCTGGTGCTTGGGCGAAAAGCTCTTGGGCCGGTCAGCGCTTACGGAGCCCCCGGCAGCCCGCTGGTCAAAGAAGACGGGCTGTACAGAAAAGCTGCACCGCCGGCCAAAGTGGGCCTGATTAAAGGCGATGACCGGCGGGAAATCACGTACCAGGCGCTCAAAAAGATAGAGGATGAGGTCCTGGCCTCTATCGGCAGCAAAAAGATTCTGATTAAACCAAATATGGTACACCTGAATACCCCGCTTTGCGCTACACACGTCGATGCGATACGGGGTATCCTGGATTTTCTTGCGCCGCACTGCAAGAAGCAGATTATTATTGGAGAATCGACTGCTGCGAGAACATCGACATTCGATGGGTTTAAGAACTATGGGTATCTTCCGCTGGAGAAGAAATACAACGTCAAGCTGATTGACCTCAACACCCAGCCCTGGGAGTATCGGTATGTATTCGGCAAAGGCCATCGCCCGACTCCCATTCGGATTATCTCGACTTTCCTCGACCCGGATTTGTATATTATCTCCGCTGCCAAAATGAAGACCCACGACCGCGTCGTGGCAACTCTGTCTCTGAAAAACGTTTTGCTCGGGGCACCGCTGAACGACTACAAAAAGAACGACAAGTGGCTGACCCATGCGGCGTACACTTTTTCTCGCGAGTCCCTGCTTCACTACAATATGTTCCACCTGGCCCAGCAGATTTACCCCGACCTGGGGGTTATCGACGGCTTCGAGGCTATGGAAGGCAACGGCCCAGTCGGCGGAACGCCCGTGGATGCAAGGGTGGCACTGGCCAGCACCGACCCGCTGGCGATGGACACTCTGGCAACGAAGATAATGGGCTTTGACCCGAGCCGGATTATGTATCTGACCGCTATGGCCGAAGCGGGCATGGGCCAGGGCGACCTAACCAAGATAGAAGTCCTCGGCACACCGCCCGAACAGTGCCAATACAACTTCAAATTACACAAGAAACTCGAAGAAGCCTACGGAGCCTGAGTGTCATATCTTCAGACCTGGGTAATAGTCCTTTTTCAGTATAAACCTGACCCAAAGCAAACCGGCCAGAACAAACCCCTTAAGGCCTAACAGCCAAACCGGCAAATCCGCCACCTCTCTAAAGTCGCTCAAGCCAAAAACAAGGAATAGAGTCGAATACACGATTTCATACACGGACTTCCTGTTCTTCAAATAACGCCCAAATACGTAGGCTCCAATCACTGACCACGCCACGCCCTCAACCACATTGAACCAATAATAGAACAACGGGAGAAAACCGCCGCTCGAATAATCGAAATCAATTATCCTGTAACTGACTATTTCCCACATATGGCCTCAGTGCGAAGACAAGCTAAAGGTATCTTAGCTCGTGCTTGGCAGCGGTCAAGTAGAATTCGAAACGCTCCGCGAGATTCTCGGCACGTCCATTTCACAGTGAAGAGCACAGGCAAGAGGACACTTGATTTGTTGCCCGGATTGCGTAAGATGTCCACATGAAGATTCTCGCGATTGAACCTTACTACGGGGGGAGCCATAAGGCCTTTATCGACGGGCTCTCACGTGCAAGCAAACACAGGTGGACTATGCTCACGCTGCCGGCCCATAAGTGGAAATGGCGGATGCGCCATTCGGCGATTTTCTTTGCCGGGCAGGTGCGAGAGCTTGTCCAAAAAGGCCAAACCTGGGACCTTGTGTTCTGCAGCGATATGTTAAATCTTGCGGAATTCACGGCCCTGGCCCCTGCCCAAATCGCCAAGCTTCCCAAAATCATATACTTCCACGAGAACCAACTGACCTATCCGGTACGTATCGAGAGTGAGCGTGACTATCAGTTCGCAATGACAAACCTCACCTCCGCCCTGGCTGCCGATCACGTCTGGTTTAACTCCAAATTCCACCGCGATTCATTCCTGGATGCCCTAACGAAGTTCCTAAAATCTATGCCGGACCATCAGCCGACCGAAGCGACCGACCAAATAAGGGCCAAATCATCGGTCTATCCACCCGGGATAAACGATATGCCTGCACGCTCGAAAAGAAAGCCCGGCCCAGTCAGAATCCTATGGGCCGCACGATGGGAGCACGACAAGAATCCGGAGGATTTCTTCGACGCACTAAAGATTCTCAAGGCCAACAACGTGGATTTTAGACTCAGCGTCATAGGCCAGAGCTTCCGCGATCAGCCGAAAGTCTTCGAAGAGGCGCAGCATTACTTTCGAGACGAAATTGAGCACTGGGGCTACCAGCCCAACCGCGGCGCCTATGAAAGCGCTCTTTTGTGGGCGGACGTCATAGTCTCGGCGGCAAAGCACGAGTTCTTTGGCATCGGTGTTGTCGAAGCCATATCCGCCGGCGCCTATCCCGTCCTGCCGAACCGCCTTTCCTATCCCGAAATCCTCGCCCCGGCACCAACAGAAGCCGCAAAGCAGTTCCTCTACGACGGCAGAGTCAAAGACCTGGCAAAGACCCTGGCGGACCTTGCAGAGCGTATTCAAGCGGGCGACCTTTGGCCCAACCACCTCACCCCCGCGCTTTTAGCAGACCGCTTCAAATGGCCAAACCTCACAAAAACATACGACCACGCCCTCGAACAAGCACAGAAAGCCGGGGACTGAGTTGTTTTTACGCGCCAGCCTTGTAAATCCTCGCGATCTTAGTCCTCTCCGAGTGCTTCTAAATCTGCGAGGTCTCTTTTTCTGCCGGTGGCTCTCTTGTTGGCGATGAACTGCTCACGACCGAGATAGTTGACCGGGACATCACCGTATTTTCCAGAGACCCTGCCCGAATAGGCCTCGTCCCAGTCAACACCGGTTAAAGAGGTTATTATGTCAACTCGCACCGGGGCCACGCCAAGTTGTATGACCATCTTGGGAGTTTCAAAATCCGCCGTGGTAAGGTCGAGATCTGCAAAGCCGAACTCATCAAGGGCGGCCAGGATACCTTTGGCGTTGTCCTTCTCCGGCTTGACAAATACATCCAGATCGCCCGTGAACCGCGGCGCCCCGTGAAAAGCCAGTGCGTACCCGCCGACGATTACGTACTTAACCTCGTGCGCGTTTAATAACTCGAGCAACTCTTTGAAGTCTTGCTGAACTTCCATGATATTGACTTCTCAAGGCCTCCACTGCCGAGATACGCTCTTCGGGCGTTCTACTGAGCCAGTAGGCCAAATCCCACTTACAGGACGAGTCATCTATTGTGTGCTTGTTTACAACCTTCTTAATCATACCTCTGACCACCCATGACCCAGCGAGCCAACTCGCTGCTTTTAAGCGCAACCCATCTTCTTCCTGAGCCGCCTCTTAAAGTCTAAACCAACAGCCCCTAATAATCAAGCAAAAGCTGCGCAGAAAAAAACGCGAATTCTTTTTTGGAACCGGCCCTTATAATTCCTGCCTGCCCCGCGCCAAATTGTCTTTATCTGGTGCGGGGAGCCTGTCGAAGGATCCTGCTCGCCCTGAGCGTAGTCGAAGGGGCATCGGGTGCATACACATATTGGGCTGCGCTCTATGTTGCCACTAATTCTGTGGCAGAAAAGGGCCTACCGTGAGAAGGATAGATGACCCTTGCTCCGCGTTCTCGCAGCTTCCGCCAGCTTGTTTAGTGCCGTTCCAGCCACCGGCAGAGGTTGTGCGGCTCCGGGGAAACATGGCCGAACCAATATCCACAGCGTATTCCCGAATCGGGTAATCTTCCTTCGACGCCTGCAATGATCTGACCAAATCTCGACACGAGGACTTGCCGGCAACCCACTCCATATTCGACTGACCGGAGGCAAACCAGACCTCACCGACCAGAATGTCGTTGAGTATCACGGATTCGCCGTCAGAAGCTGTCACGGAGAGCTGGCGTCCTTCAGAGGAGGCCTTCAGCGGATCGAGCTTGAGCTTCCACTCGCCCTGTACGTCAGCCTTGGCCGTCTTCTTCTGCCCGGCGAAGGTCACCGTCACGGTAGAGCCGGGCTTGGCCCAGCCCCAAACGGGGACTTTCATCTGTCGCTGAAGTACCGCATCATCAAGAAACGGCGAGCCCAGCTCCAATTCTTGCGGTGACTGCTGCTGTGCCGCTGCGGCGAGACTCCAGCATCCGATAAGCATCGTTATCACTAATAGGTTCAGCCCAAGGTTTCTCTTCATTGGATTCTTCCTTATCATTGTCTTTTTTGAACTTACTTAGCCCTCTTGAGTACGTACAATGGCGGTTTCCATCCCTTCGGTGATCTGGGATTGTAACCGCCTTTTTCGATGAACAGATAATCGGTGCCTTCGATCTTCTTGTTCGTCATTTTCAACGCACTATTAATAGTAAGATCCATAAAGGTATCGCCTGACCAGATTCGCATTATATCATCAGTCTCACCGTTCTTCTTAAAGGTGATGCCCGTTAGCTGTTGTACACCACTGGGTCTGTATTTATTCGCGTTCCATTTTTTAGGATCCAACTTGAAATCTTGTATTTTATTGACACTGTCAATAACTTTCCAACTGCCCATAATTTGCCGATTAGCAACAACTTTTCCGTCATATCTGAACTTGTCTTCGTCAACCAGTGTTTCCTGCCACTTCGTCGAAAGCATTGGGAGAGCAATCGCCGATTTAACCATTTCATCGCGACCCAGCGGCGGGATCTTCATTTCTTCCAGCCACATAGTGAACCGGCCCTGCGGAACCCTGGTTGATGGCGCATATTTATAGCGGCTGCCATATTTCAGGAAACTGGTAGCTGCGACAACAACTTCGCCCTTCTGGAAATCTTCTACAAAGTTTTTAGTGATGTAACCACCGCGTGGCTTACCACCGGCACCTCGACCCGGGCCTGATTTAACCTTTACCAATTCTTTGCCGTTGATATAGATTATATATCCGGCGCCTTTGCCCACATGGTCACCAGAGCCTATACGAATTCGATACAGGTGTCCGTCTTTGAGCGGAGGGAATTTGAATGTTCCGCGTGCCAGCAAGACTTCTTTATCCCAGAAGGTTCTCATTGGCTCACCACAGACACAACTTGGGATTCTGCACGGGCCGGACGGCTTTTCGAGTTTGCCGTTAAACTGACCGATAGGCGGCAGGCCTTCCTTCCAGCCTGCTTTTTTCGCATCAAAATCAACCGCAAACCAGTTTTCCATTCCTTCCGGATAAGTTACTTCACGGAAACGAATAGGGCTTGCATCCCATGCCAGCTTTTCTTTTGGATCAAAGGTATGATACTCCCACTTCATATTTCGGGTATCCGGCCCAAAGGCGTGCCAGTTGTACTCATCCACACCGACTTTGCGGTAAAGATCAACCATTGCGTCAACTAATCCGCGTGGGTAACCAGACTGTTTTTCTGCGGTAATTTCATCGAGTAATCTTCTCCGGTTTTTGGCGACGTACTCGGGAATCATCTTCTCGGCAATAATTGGCCTCAAAGCTTTTTTAACTTTAGGTCCGAATCTATCAGGGTCAGGATTACTCAAAAACAATTCACTGTGAGGCAAGGACTGGTTCGGGAAACGCTTTGTCGATACTTCAAACAGTTCGTCGTAACCGCCCGGTATCGCCGACAGATGTCTGGCGACGTTATCCAGATGAAACGTAGCGGCAGAAGTAAGGTCTAATCCGCCGTGAGCACACAGTGTGCTCGGCAAATCTTGATAAACTTTTCCGAGCATCTCAACAGCAGCCTTTTGGACCTTTGGACTTGCATTGCTCCATTTCTCAGCAAAACCACGGAGAGGCCCCAGGACATTTGCACGCTTGTTGGCGGCGATCATTCTGCCAAGAACAGGGTAAATCTTCTTGTAGTATCGTTCTTCGGCAATTACCGGTGTTAGAGCCATTAGTGCGGGATTACGAAGCCACCATTCATCATGCTCGAGCCACTCAAGTATCTTATCGACATGCGGACCAACCATTTCCGGCGTACTCAGACTAACGCACTTGAGGGCATTAGCCACGACCCACCACGACTCCTCCGGATCATTAATCATTCCCATCAGCAAATACACCATTTCATCAGTCAAACGATCGGCCGGTATGGTGCCGCGTTTACCGTCATGGATCGCAAACGCACCGGCTTTTCGCACGCGAGGATCTTTTGACTTTAACATTTCAACGATCAGTTCGTCATTGCCTGTGGCAACCGCTCTTTGCGCGGCATAATTGCGGAGACCATGATCCTGATGGTGAGCATAATAACGATACGTTTCTTTAGTCAGAACGGCTGTCTTGCTCTTTGGTATCGAATGTGCCCATGAATTGACCGTTACTCCCATTCTTCTCAGTGCAGGAAGTGCCGACGCCTTAGCAAGAGTTTCCTTATCGAGTTCAGGTGATTTTCCAAATTTATCCACAGCAGCGTCAAGTGACAAGAACGTATCATCGGCTCTTGTGCCCCACGGCCGTTTTGGCAATTGATATTCTTTGCAGTATTTGGTTTTGGGTGCACCTGTGATGCGTAGTGTCTTACGAGGCACCGTATAAGATAAACCCATCATCACACCCCATGTAGTGTTGTCATATCTTGCTCCTCCAAGAATGGCAAATGAACCGTCATGGCGGCGGGAAAGTTCGTAGAACCACATCCGATTGTCCATGAACTCGCGATACTTCTTCTGGTTCTTATGGTACATCAGTCCCATCGAGCTGCTGCGCCAGATTTCGCCTATGCCGCCGCCTGTATGTCCGTGCAGCATGAAGGACGTAGAATAAAACCCCTTTACGGCACTGACGTCACGAGCTTTCGCGTAGAGCGAGTTCTCACCGTCAGGAGTAAGCGAAGCGGCCGCCGCCATGGCAAAAGCCAGGGCGCCGGTTTTGCCGTTATCGATAAAACCGACCTCCGGGTAGCCGTCGCCGTATGGGTTATTTCCACGTCCGGCATAACGATAAAACTGCCTGAGCACACTCTGCAGAGTATACTCGTCAACATCGACACCACACTCCTTGGCAAGCAGCAGGAAGGTCAGTACATTCGTGCCCGCGGCATTCATGTGGCCGCCGCCCATATAGGTAAACGGAGCACCGCCTCTGCCTGCCCAGGACCCAAGATACATAGTATCTCTTGCCTTATCAGCGATTTTTTTAATGGCCGGCAAAATCGACTTGTCGCCGGTACGCAGATAATACTCGGCCAGTGGAACAGCCCCATATCCGATAAACCACGCGTATGGAGAAGGGTCGTTTTTTTTATAATGAGCAACGGTCTTCTTGATCCATACACGGACAACGTTCAAATCTTTTTCCTCGCCGGTAGAAAGCAGAAACAGCATCTGTGGGCCATTTAGTCCAACACTACCTGGCCAGTCGCGTTTGGCAAGATGATCGGCAAAGTTGCGGACAATATTATCTGACTTGGGACAATTGAGCGGCCAGGTCTTGCTGTATGCTCCGAGGACAGGAACCCTGACGATCACTTCCCGGGCCGCGGAATCCGCTTTATCCTTGATCATAAATTTGAGAACACCGTCAGTTGCCTCGGCAGCGCCCAATATTTGAGCCAACTGCAGACGCGGGTCAATATCGGCAAGTTTCTGACCGTTGATGGTTTCGATGATCTGGCCTTTTTTCAGTTTGCCTGCCGCCTCAGCCGGTGAACCCTCTTCAATGTTCTTGATCTTCATCACAAAGGCAGGCTGATGCAGTTCGATGCCCATACCGACCGGCCCAAAGCGGTCAATAGACGTCATTGATTTTGTTTCACTCGGACGGGTAGAAAAGAGCTTCTCCCCTTTGTAGAACGAGTCCTTACCTGCCGCGGCAATACCGCATACCAGCATGTTAGCGACGAGCGTAAGTAATACAACTGTCATTGGACGTTTCTGCATTTTCATAATTCGTGCTTTTCCTTAGATTATTTGAGTATTTGTCTTTCAATTATTTAATCATTTCAGCCATTGCATTCGCAAAGGCGTCGCCAGCTTCGACAAAGAACTCGGCGCTGCCCATGTAATGGTAGCCCCTATTGCAGATGCCCTTATTCATAGTTTTGTTTCCTTATTCATACTTACGGTCGGTGAGATTCTCTCATACAACTGGATCAAGATTTTCGTCGGGGGTCAGACTCACATGAACGATCTGGTTTTTCTGGAACTATTCTCCATTGGGAAGTAGTTTCTTCAAGAGGTCGGCATCCAACTCTGCCTTGGG
>CAYWOD010000012.1:0-29366 GCA_964459805.1 uncultured Pirellulales bacterium | reverse complement strand
CAACAAGCACATGTTATATTCATATGACGGTTAGCGCTCTGCGAAAATCGGTGCTGAGCAGGAAGTCGCCTTCAGCAGAGTCTGCTCCCATAGAGATAATCGTCAAGCCGCGCAGTGACGAAGGGATGGGAGATTACATCAAGGAACTTTCAGGGCGGCTTAGGACCATCCAAGTCCCTGATACGGGAATGACGAGAAAAGCGTGGGAGATAATAGAGTCGGGCGTCAGGAAACTGGGTTACACCGGCGATCCGAGGATTGTGCCAGCGCTGTTAGAGACGGTTTACAAGTATCCGCACAGTGATATGTGGGTTGCTGATGCGTTCCTGTATTACCTGCCGCGCAATCCGGAAATCAGAAACCGTGTCGTCGCGACTGCGAAGAAACGCGGACTGCCCAGCGGTACGTATTGGACGCAACACCTGCTGGAAGAGCTTGGGTGCAGTGAGCAGGAATTCAAGCAAATCATAAGCGTTTGCCTGAGGTCGGAAGAAGCCAACGTGCAGTCCGCTGGTGCCCATGCAGCGCAACGACATCCGGACGGTGCGTACACATTCCGACTGATTGCCATTGCAACAGACCCCAACAATAAGGCGCGCATTGAAGCAGGTCGTGCATTGGCGTACAATCGGACAGATGAAGGGGTCGGGACGCTGAAGGAGCTTTTGAAGGACGATAGCGAGCTTATTCGCGAGAACATAGAGGCCGTGATTCGAGGGGCGTACGTAAACGTTCCCTGGCATGGGGAACAGTCCGACGACGAATACTTGTCCGAACTGATAAACCAGATAAGGGATGCGAATGCGGGGGACTGGATTTTGTTCTCTGCGGTTCGCGAGATCGTGAAAACACGGAGTAAGGAAGGGGTTGAGACACTTAAGGGGCTTCTGAAAGATCCTGATAAGGATGCCACAACAGCCGAGATAGATGAAGGCGTGAAGGTCTTGAAGGGGTTGTTGAACAGCCAGGATGAGGATGTGCGCAAAAGAACGGCGAGTTCAATTCACTGGGCTTGCGAGGCTTTTCCGGGTCGCCCGTTGAGAGAAGATGATTTCCCCGAACTGTACAGGGAGAGCGTTGAAAATCGCAGGAAATCAACTTTAGAATGGTTGCAGAAGAGCAAGGCCTTAGAAACATACGCTGCGGGTGCGACGAAGAGGCAGTGGGCGAGGAAGATAAAGCTGGCGGGGGTGCCGAATTTGCATCGGGTTTCGGGCGATTTGTATCGCGGGGCGCAGCCGAGCGAGGAAGGGATGAAACAATTAGAGAAGCTGGGGATAAAAACGGTTGTTAATTTGCGGTCGTTTCATTCGGACCGGGATGAAATGAAGGGGACGAAGTTAGGCTATGAGCATATCTATATGAAGGCTTGGAACGCGGAGGATGAGGAATTGGTGCGGTTTCTTGAGATAGTGAGCGATCCGAACAGGCAGCCAGCGTTTGTGCATTGTCAGTTCGGGGCGGACCGGACGGGGACGATGTGCGCGGTGTACCGGATTGCGGTGCAGGGCTGGAGCAAGGACGAGGCCATCGAGGAAATGACCAAAGGCGGCTTCGGGTTTCACACGATATGGGCCAATCTGGTTGAGTATATCAGGAACCTCGATATCGAGAAGATCAAGCGCAAGGCGGGGCTTAGTGATTGATTATTGATGAACGATGATTGGTGACTGGAAGCGAGAGGGGCGAGGTGGTGCATGGTGTGGTCTGTGCTTAGGAAGAGCCCGGGCACAGGGCCGGAGGCTAAACGTTGGTGAGATCAGCGCAGGGTAAGCATGGTGATCTCAGGTCTTGAGTAGAATCGCATTCTTCCGACTCGGCCGAGGCCGCGGTTCACGTAAAGGCTGGTGCCGTTCACATCATACATGCCGGCGTGGAAGCGCCTTGACTTGGTGTTGAGGATGTGTTCGGGGGGAAACCTGGACTGCCTTCCGTGAGTGTGTCCACTGACGACGATATCAACGGCGAAGGCCTCGATGTATTCGACGCAGCGAGGATTGTGGACGAGGGCGATGGTCGGGTGTTCGGCGTTAGTGTCGGCAAAGGCCTTTTGGGGATGGAAGTCGCCAACACTCAGATCTCCCAGTCCAACCAGGCGGAGTGGATGAGCATTGATATTGAGGAGCTTTGATTCGTTGCGTAGGAGAGTAATTCGGTTGGCTCTCATTCCGCGGATGAGGCGAATGAGCAGGTAGTCGCGTCTTCGGGCAGGCATAGCGTTGAAGCCGTAATCGTGGTTGCCGAGGCAGGCATAGGCGCCAAATCGGCTTTGTATGCGGCCGAGCAGAGCGACCACCTCTTTGCGGTATCTGCCGCGGAGGTCATAGGTGATGTAATCGCCGGTGAGCAGGACGATATCGACTTCAAGCTGATTGAGACGTTCGATGCAACGACGAAGATAGTCGGTGGTGA
Source organism: uncultured Pirellulales bacterium (assembly GCA_964459805.1). Lineage (GTDB taxonomy): Bacteria > Planctomycetota > Phycisphaerae > Sedimentisphaerales > Anaerobacaceae > DAOVRL01. The sequence continues at coordinate 26,954 of CAYWOD010000012.1, read as the reverse complement.
CGGTCCTGCTGTGATGAAGGTCGCTTATGTGGGCAATGCGGGTGCCGTGCAGTCGGCGATGGCGTTTTCGCAGCTTGAGGTCTATATCAACAACTTCAAGCCATTCGCGTCCGTGTCCTTCGATATCGACTGCCGAGCGGGTACAGAAGCCCAAAGTGCCGAGGGCGGCACCTTTGAGGAAGTAGCCTCTGTCGATAAGGTCTTTGCGTGTTGGTCTTTGCCTTAGGACTTTTTGCATGATATCGAATACCTTACGTAATATCGAATATACAATCTACGGTGTAAATAGGCAGCGGTTCATGGAAATTCGTTCCGCGTCCGGGCCGGGTGGCGTTGACATGAGGTGGTTCGGGAGATAGTATCGGGGAATGACCGGCGAATCGGTGGATATATTGGGAATTGAGACGAGCTGTGATGAGACAGCGGCGGCGGTTGTTGGGGACGGGCGAATTGTCAAATCTTCGATAATCGCCTCCCAGACCAAGCTCCACGCTAAATACGGCGGCGTCGTCCCCGAAATAGCCTCGCGTGCGCATATTGAGCAGATATATCCGGTGATAGCGGAGGCGCTGGCGCAGGCGAAGGTCGGTAAAGATGATATCGATGCGGTTGCGGTTGCGAATCAGCCGGGCTTAACGATTGCACTGGTGGTTGGCGTCACGGCGGCGAAGGCGCTTAGCTTTGCGTGGGGCAAGCCGTTGATTGCGATCAATCACCTGCACGCGCATTTGCAGTCGGCGATGTTAGCAGAGGAAGAGTTAGAGCTGCCGGCGGTTGCGCTTATCGTATCGGGGGGGCATACGTGCCTTTATGACTGCGAGTCGCCGTTAGAGCTGGAGCTTCTCGGCTCTACTATAGACGATGCTGCGGGCGAAGCGTTCGATAAGGTTGGCAATATTTTGCAGCTTGGGTATCCGGGCGGGCCGAGTATTGAAGAGGCGGCGGTGACGGGGAATCCGAAGGCGGTGCGATTTCCGCGGTCGATGCTGAGTAAAGACTCACTGGATTTTTCTTTTAGCGGGCTCAAGACTGCGGTGCTTTACTACTGCCGGGGGCAGGATATGAAGGGCGAGAACAGGGTCGAGTCGATGAGTGAGCAGGAGATTGCGGATATCGCGGCGTCGTTTCAGGCGGCGGTGGTTGAGGTACTTGTGAAGAAGACAGAGCGGGCGGTCGAGAGAATCGGGGCCAGGACCGTGCTGTTAGGCGGGGGAGTGGCGGCGAACAGCCGACTGCGGGCGGCTTTACAGGAGATGTGTGAGGGGGGCAGCCCGGCGAAAAAGCTACTTGTGGCGCCAAAACAATATTGCACTGATAACGCGGTTATGGTAGCCTCTCTGGCGTATTATAAGTACAAAGCCGGGCTTTTTGCGGATTTGAGCATTGAGGCGCAGGCAACCGGGTGAAAAACGAATTGACCACAGAGGGCAGAGAGAAGAAAGAGATTGCCGCGGTCCGCTGCGCGGGCCTGGCAATGAGGGCTTGTTTTCTTGGGTCGCCGAGGACGCAGAGAAAAGACAGAAAGAGAATGGGTGGAAAGGAAGGTGGAATATTAGAGCCGATCAGTTGAGGAGATTGTTAGGCAAGGTTAAAGATGGCAAGCTGGAGATCGATGAGGCTATCGAGAAGCTGCGTCACTTGCCGTTTGAGGATTTGGGGTTTGCGTGCATCGACCATCACAGGCAGATACGCAGGGGGTTTCCTGAGGTTATTTTTTGCCCCGGTAAGACGACTGGGCAGATAATCAAGATATTCGAGAGCCTTGCGGCGAAAGGGAACAACGTTCTTGCGACGCGGGCGGAGCCGGATATGTTCGAGGAGCTGGCCGCAACGGGGAAGTTTGCGAAGGCGCGATACGAGGAGGCGGCGCGGGCGATTGTTTTGGAGCAAAAGGATATCGAGCCGTCGAAGTCGATCTTGCCGATAGTTACTGCGGGGACGGCAGATTTGCCGGTGGCGGCGGAGGCTAAGGTGACGGCGGAGATTATGGGCCAGCGGGCGGAGCTTATCTGCGATGTGGGGGTGGCAGGGCTTCATAGGCTGTTCGGGCATCTGCCGCGACTTCAGAAGGCCAATGTCGTGATTGTGGTGGCTGGGATGGAGGGGGCATTGGCAAGCGTAGTGGGCGGGCTGATGAGCTGTCCTGTGATTGCGGTTCCGACGAGCGTTGGGTACGGATCGAGCTTCGAAGGGCTTTCGGCACTGTTGACGATGCTCAATAGCTGTGCCGCGGGCGTAACGTGCGTGAATATCGATAATGGTTTTTCCGCAGCCATCACCGCGACACTGATAAACAAAAAAATAGAAGCAGGAAGTTAAAAATCCTAAACTAATCAAACCTGATGGGGGATAGGTGCGATATTATCCATAGCTCTTCCATTGCCAAAGACGTGCAGTGGGCGGTTTCTCATAAAGGACCTTAATTTCAAGCTTCACCTTTTGGCGAGGTGGGAGGCCACCTTAATTTGAGCAAGATAGACTGTAGTCTTGCGTTTTCTTGTCTCGCACTTTCTGACAATAACTGGTCGAATGCTACTGCCTTTTCAAGTGCACCTTTAAGGTCTCTTAGGTCTCCTGACTGAGGCGTGCTTATCTCGCCGTAGATCGTGCCAAAACAGGCTTGATATGTAACGTCACAAACCTTCTGCAAAGTCTCTAGAAATTCTTTATCCTCTCCTTCAGGAAATTCACCAAGCAGTCTATTTTCCAAAATTGTTTTTTTGTCCGTGTGTGCGCACAGTTTGTGCCTTGCGGGCAGAATATGGTTTGTAAAAGGCGTTGTTTTGTCCCTCAACGCTTCCAGCTCTTTTCGGATGTCCGACGGCCATTCGATGCTCTCGATGAGGTTGTCAATGGTGAGATTCTCCTTATCGCCGGTTTTTGCGCGGTCTGTGATTTTTGCACATTCCAGTAACAGGTAGCAGTGCATTATGCTGGCGAGATCGACAAAGAACGAAGGCGCTGTTTTCTCCATAAGAACTTCTGACTGCTCATCCTCAAAAAGCTGTGCGTATATGCGACGTACATTTAGCAGCCAAACGACCTGAAGGCAGAATTTTTCGACGAGCTTCTTTGCAGCTCCGTCAGTGTAAGAAATCATTTTCAACATGGTTTACCTGTTTTGGTCATAACATTGATTAGATTGATCTGCATAACACTACATTAGAATAAATTTTTAATTAAATCGCCTTTGTTTATTTTGAAATGGGTAGCGATATCGCTCAAAATACTACTCAATGTGCCTATTTTAAGGTATTTATGGGTAGGGATAGTGATGTGGTGTTCGCCTTTGGCAGTAGTGGTAAGGCGTATGTGACTGCCGGTTTGCCGGGTTATTTCATAGCCGTATTTTTTAAGAAGTTTTGCGAGTTCTTCGCCGCTGATTTCTCGGGGAAGTTTCATATTGCTATTACTTCATCTTTTACTATGTGTAAGCGTACAATATGGGGAATTTCCTTTACGTCAAAGTGGCATTTTATCGCATCTTTGACATTTTCTTTTAACTCGTCTAATGTTTCACCTTCGGTATAAATAGAGTAACCGAGAGATTTAGCGGTGTAACCACCCTCATCGGAATTTTCAACTATAAATATGATTTCACTCATAAGTTTTAATCTCTACAAAAGTGGCGGATTCTCCTACCTCTGACCCGAGACAAATTCTTCACTTTATTTTCTTATTATAAACCTTTCTGTCTGCTTGTCAAATCTTTTATTGACCATAGCGAGCATTATTTGTAATATATTGCTCGAAACGAGGTTATATGCAGTTGATAGAAACGATACCGAAGCTGGGTGTGCGGGCGGTTGGGGCACATAAGGGGGATTTTGGGCGGGTTTGTATTGTTGCCGGCAGTCTGGGGATGAGCGGCGCGGCGGCGCTTGCGGGGCGGAGCGCTCTGCGGGGCGGTGCGGGGCTTGTGCGGGTGGCGGTGCCGAAGAGCGTTCTGCCGATAGTTGCTTCGATAGAGCCATCTTTTACCACAATCGCTTTAGGCGAGGACGATGCGGGGCGGATATCGGCCAAGGCGACAAGTGCGATTCTGGATGCGGTTGAAGAAAACGATGCGATGGCGTTCGGGCCGGGGGTGGGGACGAGCGGAGAGCTTCGGGCGGTGTTGGAGAGGATTTTAGAGCAGGAGGGGCTGCGGTTGGTGATTGATGCGGACGGTTTGAATAATTTAGCGGGGCTGGGAGACTGGCCGGACAAGCTAAAGGCAAGACTGATATTGACGCCGCATCCGGGCGAGATGAAGAGATTGTGGTCGGGGCTTTTTAGAGAAGCGGTGCCGGAGCAACGGCAGGAGCAGGCAGTGCAATTGGCGAAGGAGACCAAGACGGTTGTTGCTCTTAAAGGGGCAGGGACAGTCGTTACGGACGGCGAAAAGGTGTATATCAATAAGACGGGCAATCCCGGGATGGCGACTGCGGGGTCGGGGGATGTGCTGACGGGAGTGGTGGCCGCGCTGCTGGGCCAGGGGCTGAGTGAGTTCGACGCGGCGGTTCTGGGCGTCTATATTCACGGACTGGCCGGTGACATTGCAGCGGAGAGAATAGGACAGGTGGGGATGATAGCCACGGATATTGCCGAGGCGCTGCCGGAGGCGTTTAGGCACACCTGAGGGCAGAACCGGTAATCGCGTGCTTTTTGGTCTTGACAACTGCGAGTAGTTGATTTAAGCATACGAACAGGATAACGTAAGAAGTAAGCTTGGGCAAAGCGATGAGGTTTATGGTCAGTAATCTCCGAGGCGAAATCATACGAAATCCGGCCGCGAAAATAGGCGGAAAGGAATCTATGTGGGGCCAAGGTTATTATTCGACTAAAGAAGAAACTCGTGAGAAAACGGCCGGCGATGAAAAAGACGGTTTTGAAATAGATTGTATCGAAGAGAATGGGAAGTGCCCGGCTTATGCACGTAAGCTGGTCACTAAAATAGTCACAGAAGAAGGAGTTCAAATCCTATGAAGGGTTCTGTAGTTGTTGTTGGAGCCGGTCCGGCGGGGATGCGTGCCAGTTCTGAACTCGTCAGCCAAGGGTTTAAGGTTATTCTCGTTGAAGAGAAGCCTACAATCGGCGGCAAAATGGCTCAGATTGACAAGATGTTTCCCTCTAATGAGTGCTCTACTTGTACAATACTTCCGAAGATGCTTGAACTGACCAGCAATCCAAATGTGACAATAGTCTCATTTGCAGAAGTAGAGAGCATAGAGGGAGACCCGGGAGATTTCAAAGTCAAAGTCACCAAAAAACCGAGGTATGTCGATCCTGGAAAATGTACAGCATGCACAGACTGTTTTCCTGTTTGCCCGGTCGCGGGAATTCCGAAGGAATTTGACTTTGGCAGGAGGACTTCCAAAGCTATCTCTTTTTATTCACCGTTTCCACCAAGGAAGGCGTTGATAAACCCTGAGAAATGTACCTATCTCACCGACGGACAATGTGGAGAAAAAGAAATCCCGCCGTGTGTTGAGGCATGCAAGCCAGAGGCAATTCTATTTGACCAGAAGTCACAAACGGTGGAATTCAACGTCGGCGCCGTCATACTCGCAACAGGAATAGAAGAGGCAAAACCTGAGCATCTGGAAAAGTTTGGCTGTTCTAAATTGCCCAACGTACTGACAGGTCTCGAATATGAGCGTTTGCTTTCCGGTCTGGGACCTACGAATGGTGTTGTGAAGCGTGATGATGGGCGGGAACCAAAATCTGTTTGCTGGTATGTTCTTGATGATTATTCTCCCGTTGGTTTTATGACGGCAGTTGCCCAATCATTAGGGACTATTGAGAGAAGGCCGGATGCCATCGCCAATGTTCTTTGTGGGGATGACGCCCTTCAAAGAGAAGCATACAAGGATTTCTACGCAAAAGCCAAAGAATCCAACATCAACTTTGTTCAAACAGACAGCATTACCTCCGTTAAGCAGGCAAACGGGAATATCGAGATATCCTTCGATGATGAAAAGATTACAGCAGAGATGTTTGTCGTAATCGCGCCTCTTAGTCCTCCTGAAAGTGCAAGCAGGCTTGCGAAAAGGATAGGGCTTAAACATGATGAATCGGGATTTTTCAAGGAAAATTCGGGCAATCCTCATCCGGTGTGCACCTCAAGGGAAGGTATTTTCGTTTGTGGCAGCGCGTTGGCGCCGGGGGGGATAGATGACGCAATTATTCAGGCGTGCTCTGCTGCTTCTCATGCCGCTTCGTTCCTTGCATCTGAAAGAGGCAACGAAATGGTCGCACCACCCCAAAAGGATATATTCCCTGTACAAGATCAAGATGAGCCAGTAGTGCTCGTTGTGATATGCCAATGCGGTACAAATATCGCGGGACTTCTGGATATGGAAGAACTTGCAGAGTATACACGAACATTGCCCTATGTGAAGCATGTTGAAATCACTCCTTTCGGGTGTGACGGAGTGAAGATCAGGGAAGTGCTGCAAAGAAAAGAGTTTAACCGGTTGGTGATGGGCGCTTGTTCTCCAAAAACACACGAGGACCTTTTTGCTCTTCATGCAGAAATGGGGGGCCTAAACCGTTACCTCATGGAAATTGTAAACGTCCGTAACCATTGCACATGGGTACATTCAAAGGACAAGAAGAAAGCTACGGAGAAGGCTAAAACACTGATGAGAATCGGAGTAAAACGGGCCACCTTGCTCGAATCCCTGGATGATATTCACGTGCCTGTAACCCCCGCGTGCCTTGTGATTGGGGGTGAACCGGGCGGCATTTCCTGCGCGTTGAAGCTTGCGGAGGGAAATCTTAATGTCTATCTGGTTGAAAAAGAGGATAGTCTTGAGAGAGTTGAGAAGAACGATGCGCCGCTTGTAAAGGATCTTATTAATGAGTTGTCCCGGAATGAAAAAGTAAAAACCTATACAGGTTCCTATGTTAGACGTGCAGAAGGTTTTGTAGGTAACTTCAAAGCAGAAATAGCGACACCAGATGGAGGAGTGAATATAGACATCGGCTCCATTGTCGTGGCGACAAAGGCGAGATTGACCACAGACGCAGATGATGGAGACTTTGAAAGGGACCTGGTCCTGCAGAGAGATGAGGATAACTTCTTTGTCGGAACACTCGGGATATTAAACCCGCTGGATTTCAATACCGAAGGAGTATTCAGATGCGGTTCTGCCAGGGAAGCGATGGGTGCTCTTAGCGCCATTGTCGACGGTGAAGCTGCTGCATCTCGTGCAGCCGGGATTATTTCAGAAAAAGAGCTTGTTAAATCTCCTGCTATTTCGTTTGTTGTTGATGAGTACTGCGACGGCTGTGCTTACTGTATAGACCCATGTCCCTCCAACGCATTAACACTCATAGAATATATTGGGGCCAACGGTGAGACGAAGAAGACAGTGGAAGTTAATGAGGCGGTGTGCAGAGGATGCGGAGTCTGTATGGCAACATGTCCCAAAAAAGGTATTTTCGTAAGACATTTCAAACCCGAGTATTTTGAGGGAATGATCAAAGCTGTTGTGGAGGTCTGATATGGGAAATGATTACGAACCCGTAGTCATTGCTTTCTGCTGTAACTGGTGTTCTTATGCATCTGCGGATTCTGCAGGTACGGCACGAATCCAATATCCGCCCAATATTCATATAATCCGGGTAATGTGCACCGGCATGGTGCACCCGAGTTTTGTCATGGATGCCTTAACGAACGGCTATGCGGATGGCGTTCTTATATGTGGCTGTCATATCGGTGATTGTCACTACCAGGACGGTAACAAGATAGCCGAAAGCAGAGCTGAAGCGATTAGGCTTTTGCTCGAAGACTTTGGTCTTGAAGAAGAGCGTTTCAGACTTGAATGGGTATCTGCATCAGAAGGACCCAAGTTCGCAAAGATCGCTGAGGAAATGACCGAAACACTCAGGGGTATAGGGCCAAGTCCTTATAGAACCACGTAGTGAAAACAATCGGCAAAACGCAGAACATTGTGTGAAAGCGCCCTATGGGAATGGCTTCGTTCAAAAACGTGATACGCCGCTCGGCGGGGAGAACCGCTACTACGACGATGAGTGGTGGAAAAGAAGCAGGGATCGGACCGCCAGTTCAATATGGTGGACTCGCAGAGATGCTCAATCCCGAGGAGTTGTTTGTGGCCTCAATTAACAGTTGCTTGATGTTGGTGTTCTACCATTTCGCTGAGAATTCCGGCATTGAAGTTGAATCGTATGAGGCCGATGCCGAAGGAATTGTCCGGAAGACGAAGGGCGCTTTGCGCTTCACAAATGTGAACGTCCAGGCCCGCGTTAAGGCTTCGCGTGCGGACATTCGGAAGAAGATCCAGGAATTGGCGGAACTCGCGGAGAAATACTGTCTTGCGTCCAACTCCTTGAAGTGTGCTGTGGGTTACAACGCTATGTTGGTCGAGGAAATGGTCTGAGAACCGCGATTCGCTTTGCAGGTATGCTTTAAGGGGTCGCCGAAGCATAGCATAGCCTACACTGAGAAGTTGAGGCGATACTTCGCCGAATGCAGGTGCTCCAGGCGGTGACCGTCGCGGTGATGACTAACAGCGGGCCGGCGTATAGGCATGTGCCGATAGTGATCGATACGCTGGAGGTGCTCGGCGTAGATTAGTTCAAAGTCGTGACGCCAGCCGTATTTTGTTGCGGTAAATCGCCCGGCCCATATAATGGAATGGGATTTGACGGGACTAAGGGAAAGGATTGACTTATAGCGAACGTAATAGGAAAGGATTTTGCAGGGAAGGTTCAATGAGTTCTGCAAAATTGGAGGTTAGACCTATATTGTTGAAGCTTTCAACTATTTAAGGAGCTCACAAATGGAATTGAGTGGTTTAGACATTGGGATATTGGGGGTATTCTTCGCTGCGGTGATAACGGTTGGCCTGTTCAAGAGCCGCAAAGAGAAGACGAGCGAGGATTATTTTTTAGCGGGTCGTGGTCTGAAATGGTGGTTGATAGGATTTTCGCTAATCGCTGCGAACATCTCGGCCGAGCAGTTTGTCGGGATGTCAGGCCAGGCGGCCAAGGTCTCGATTGGTCTGGCGGTGGCGAGCTACGAGTGGTGTGCTGCGATAACTTTGGTTGTCGTGGCGTTTTTCTTTTTGCCGAAGTTTCTCAAGAGCGGGATTTTTACGATACCGGAGTACCTGGAATACCGTTTCAATCACACGGCCCGATTAGTGATGTCGCTTTTGATGGTAATTATCTATTTGGGAGTGACAGTCCCTACGGTTATCTATCTTGGGGCCAAGGCGTTGAATCCGTTGTTTGCAAAAGAGTTGGGGGGGATACCTATCAATATCACAACGCTGTCGTGGTTTGTCGGTATCCTCGCGGGTATATATGTTGCAGCGGGAGGCCTGAAGGCGTGCGCCTGGGCGGATTTGATTCAGGGCTCGGCATTGATAGTCGGGGGGGCTGTGATAATGGTGCTGACGTTTATGGCGCTGGATAAACCGGGGAATTTCGCGGAGATCGATGTTGCAGCCGTGAATACATCATTGGGCGTGGGGGATGGTGCGACATTTGGCGAGAAGTTTGCGGTGCTCAAAGGGACCAGTATGCACATGAAACTACCGCGGACCAGCGACTTTCTGCCCTGGACGGCGCTGCTGTTGGGGATATGGATTCCGAACTTCTATTACTGGGGCCTGAACCAGTATATCATGCAGAGGACACTCGGGGCCCACTCTTTGCGTGAAGGGCAGAGGGGCGTGGTGTTTGCAGCTTTCCTGAAGCTGATTATTCCTTTTATCGTGTGCATTCCGGGGATTATTGCGTTCACATTATACGCGCCGAAGATGCAGGAGAACGCAATGAACGATGCGCGATTCAATAAATCTGTTCTGAGCAAATATGAGCAGGCCAAACTGGATCCACCTTCGTCCGACAAGGTGTTCCCGTTTGACGGCGACTTTGCCAGCCTACATCCTGAATTAGCAGAGAACATATGTTTGTTCAACATCCGGGCAGCCGACGTAGCGGTTCCCGAGGGAGCAACATTAGCCGAGGTTCGGGAAAGAGCCATCAAATACTTTGCCGAGAAGAATCCGAAATTCCGGAAGAAACTCGAGGAGATGGAAGAGTTTAATCAGAACCGTAAGCCGGAAGAAGAAGAGAAAAAAGTAAGCTTGACCGATATGAATAATGAGGCAGTGAACTTGTCGGCCGGTGAAAATCGCTCGCTTTTACAGAAGATTTTTTCCAGGGAGAAATTCAACGTGGAAAAAGAGCAGGAATTGGTCGGCTATGATTATGACGGGGCGTTTCCGCTGTTGATTCGGTACCTGACTCCGCACGGGCTACGCGGATTTGTGTTGGCGGCGTTGATGGGTGCGGTGATCAGCTCGCTGGCATCGATGCTGAACGCGGCTTCAACGATATTCACGATGGATATTTACCGGGAGTGGTTCAACAAGAAGGCGGCACAGAAGGCTCTGGTGTGGGTCGGGCGGTGCTGTGTGCCGGTGGGCGTAGTGATTGGCTGTTTGATCGCTCCGCTGCTGGCGAATCCGAGGTTCAGGGGGGCCTTTGCATACATCCAGGAGTTCCAGGGGTTCGTATCGCCGGGCGTGCTGACGATCTTTTTGTTCGGTTTGTTCGTGCGACGGACGCCGCGGTATTGCGGGGTGCTGGGGCTTGTCCTGAGCCCGATTATCTACGGGATTTTGTTCTTCGGCTGGGGTGATATGGCGTTTTTGAACCGGATGGGCATTACGGTAGGTGCTATTGCGGGCATCCTCCTATTAGTGACATTGATTAACCCGATGAGGGAACGAATCACACTGCCGGAGCAGACGAAGATCGAGCTGAACTGGTCTAAGGGTTCTGTATACGCAGGGATTCTTGTGACGCTATTAACAATAGCGCTTTACATTATTTTCTGGTAAGATAGGCAAGATGACAATCTGCAGGCGGCCCCTTTTGAGTGAAGCAAAGGGGCCGTTTTTGTTAATAGATTCCTCGACTGCGCTCGGAACGACCTGGGGGTCGAGGCGTTGAGATTGGGGGTTGATGTTTTTGGCGGAGGGTGGTATAGTCTGGCAAACGATGATTGACTGTTGCCGGTGGCAATTTGAAAGTGAGAGTAATTGGAATGGATTTGACTACGGAAGGACAGGCGGCTTTAGAGAGAATCAAGGGGCTTGCCGAAGCTAACGGTCTCGATATTGGGGGGGGGAAGGTGCGGCGGACTTCGTCTCGGTTTTGTCTGGGTGTTGAGCATGGTGATTATAACGGGACGGAGCTATTCGGGGTTGCAACGGACCGGTTCATCTGGATGGCATACAAACCGAACGGGACGGACAAAGTCAGGCTGTTTAGCGGGAATTTTCCGGATGATGGGGTGATAGAGTTTAAGTTGGGGGAGGTTCCGGAGCCAAAGTCAGAAGAGATAGCTGCGACGTGGGGGCGGTTTGCATACGGGGTCGATTACATCCTCGGGCGAGAAGGTCATCAACTGACACAGGGGATCGACGGGGTTATTTACGGGAATATTCCGGGGGGCGGGATGAGCCGGTCGGCGTCGTTGAGCTTGAATTTGATTCTGTCGCTGTTGGATGTGAACGGTATCGAGATAGAAGATAAGATGAGGGTCGTCGATCTGGCGCAGGCGGTTGAGAACGATTATATCGGGTCACCGTGCGGGCAGTTGGACCAGATTATGATACTGTTCGGCAAGGAAGGGAAGGGGACGTATTACAATCCGGCGAAGCGGTCGGTGGATTATGTGAGGTTGGGGGCGGGGGCGACTGACTTTCGCATCGTGGTGCTGGACACGGGGACTGACCGTCCCGGTCTCGAAAAGTCAACTTACGCGGTTCGAAGAAGACAGTGCGAAGAGCTGGCGTCGATGATAGGCAAGGCGGGGTATGATGTGAAGTGCCTGGCGGATGTGAAGGATGAGGGGCTGTATGCGGAGATTATGGGCAAGTTCGGCAAGGAGTATCCGGATTTGTGCGAGCGGCTGAAGTATGTCTTCGGGGCGCAGAAGCGGTTTTATGAGATGCTTGATGCGTGGAAGGCCGGGGATATCGAGACGGTCGGGCGGATATTCCGGGCCGACGGGATTGGGCTGCGGGACGACTATAAGATATCGGGGCCGGAATTGGAGACGATGTGCGATATTGTGCGGACGGTGCCGGGTGTTCTCGGCGAGCGTATGTTAGGCGGTGGCGATAAGGGGGCGTCGGGCGCTCTGGTCCGGGCTGAGAGCGTGGGGGCGGTGCGGGAGGCAGTGGATGCGGCGTATCCGCGGAGCCAGCCTGAGTTTGCCGAGAAATACGCGGTCCATGTGTGCAAGGTTGTCGATGGCGTAAAGGTGTTCGAGGGGATACTATAGTGGGGTATCGAGTTACGTATCGTGGCTTTGGCCCGTATTTGAGATCACTGATAGGCGAGTATTTGAGATTGCCACGGCCCTTGGAAGGCAGGGGCCTCGCAATGACAGAGAATTTGGACGGAGAAAGGCTGGTTGATGAGTAGAGGTCAGTTTAGGGCTATTGTAGGAAGCAACAGGCAGATAGGGCCTACGTTCTGGCGGCTGGGGTTGGAGTTTTCAGAAGAGGGGGCTGAAGCGATTGGGAAGTCCAAGGGAGGTCAGTTCGTGCAGTTGGATGTGCGCGGCGCCGCCATGCCGCCGATGGAGAGGATACCGGATGAATTGGCGGATGCGGCCCGGCGGGAGATACTGCTGCGGCGGCCTTTTAGCTTCACTGATGTCACGAGGGAGGGGGACAAGACGGTGGCCGATCTCCTTTATTGCGTTGTTGGGCCGGCGACTTTGCGGATGACGACCTTCAAGGCGGGGGATTCGGTGAGCATTGTGGGGCCGTTGGGCAACGGTTTCTCGGTGCCGGAAGGCAAGAAGAAGGCCTTTTTGGTCTTCGGGGGAATGGGGACCGCGCCGATGCAGCATTTGGCGAAGGTGTTAGCGTGGGATGAGAAGGAGCGGGATATTGAGGTTGTTGCGTTTGCCGGCGCCAAGACGGTGCACGCCCTGCCGTTCGAGGGTAGGATGGATGAGATCTCGCAGCAGTTAGGGTTCTCGATACGCGAATTCGCGAAATATACGATAGAATCGATGGTTGCGACGGACGACGGCTCGTCCGGATTTCACGGGCTCGTGACCGATTGCTTTTTGGAGTGGCTTAAGGAGAATAAGCCCTCGGCGGAAGAGGCGATTATATATAGCTGCGGGCCGGAGGCGATGTTAAAGAAGGTGGCGGCGATTGCAAAGGAGCGGAATATCGACTGCCAGGTTAGTATGGAACGGCGAATGGCGTGCGGGATCGGCGTGTGCCAGAGCTGTGCGGTCGAGTGCAGGGTCGAGGGATCGGATGAGACGGTGTATAAGATGTGCTGCGAGGATGGGCCTGTGTTCGATGCGAAAGAGGTAGTCTTTTAAGGACTTCTTTGGTTTGCGACTGATCTATAACGAGTTAAGGACGTTTGGTGAGTAGGAAGGCATCGGCGTGGAGATATTCGAAAAGGACAAGCACACGATCGTACATGGTGACGCAATTGAGGTGCTTCGAGAGGAAATTGAGGATAAGACTGTTGACTTGGTTTTCGCTGATCCACCATACAACATTGGCAAAGACTTCAATGGGAATAAAGACAGGTGGCGATCAGACGAGGAATACCTAATCTGGTGTTATGAATGGTTGGATCTGTGCATTAAGAAACTCAAGCCAAATGGTAGCTTCTACGTAATGGCATCCACGCAAAACATGCCTTATTTCGACATCTACTTGCGCACACGCATGGCTGTACTGTCACGAATTGTATGGTACTATGACAGTTCTGGCGTACAGGCAAAAAACTACTTTGGGTCGAGATATGAGCCTATTCTATTTTGTGTGAAGGATCGCAATGATTACACGTTCAATTCAAGTGATGTCTTGGTGGAGGCGAAAACGGGCGCCGTTAGAAAGCTGATTGACTATCGCAAGCCCATACCTTCACGGTATAACTCCAAGAAAGTTCCGGGTAATGTTTGGGAAATTGCAAGAGTACGGTACCGAATGGACGAATACGAGCATCATCCTGCTCAGAAGCCAACGGCTCTCCTTGAAAGAATTGTCAAGGCGAGTAGTAATGAGGGAGACCTTGTCCTCGATCCATTTTCCGGAACGTTTACGACTTCGTGGGTCGCAAAGGAACTCGGAAGAAGGACGATAGGGATTGAGATAGAGCAAGAGTACGTCAAGATAGGGTTGCGGCGTCTTGGGCTAGCTAAACAATACAAGGGACAATCCTTGCGAAGGGAGCCGCGGTCTTTCGAGGGTGGTACAGCTAAGAGGCAGAAGACCTTTGATTTTTCTCAGGCGTAGCCATGGAGCACGAGTTCACAAAGAAGATACAGGAGATACTGAAGGAGAAGTACGGAACGTTGGCACAGGAAGTATTTACTTCAAGTGAGATATTGCAGTATCTCAACATAAAAACAAGATCGGCCGCTAAAGGAGCAAAGTCGCGCGGTAGTTTTGCAAACCTGTACGCGATATATGTATTGGTCGAGGACTATCTTGCAAACGATTTTGACAAGAGTGGCGAGTATTGCACATACGAAGGGGCAATGTTCACCAAGCTGTTGAAGAGGCAGCGCGAGTTGCCATTTGGACAGAAGCTGCAGAATCATGCTCTGAATCACCGGATGAATGAGGAATTCAAAAAGTATTTTCGGACATGTGACTTCATACCAATCCTCCGGAGCCCGGAGACTAATAGGTATTGGTTCAACGAGAACCTCTTAAAGATTAAGGTCAAGAGAAGGCAAGCGAATTTGGCTGAGGCAATACTCGAAATCATCGACAGTTACGTTGAAACTAAAAAAGATGCGTTCGAGAGGTTCATTCAGTTTTGTGAAGGGACTAAGAGTCTTAGCGAGGAAGAAATCGTGGATTTTATCCGGAAGCTCGTGGAGCCAACTGCAGACGCGAGGATATTCGAAATCGTAAGTTACAGCATATTGAAGTATTACTACCACGACGAGAACATTTACTGGGGCTTTGAGCTCGACAAGATTCAGCAAGATAGGCTCCAGCTTTTCAAGACGGGCAGAACAAATGCCAATGACGGCGGTATTGATTTCGTAATGAAGCCACTCGGACGGTTCTTTCAAGTGACCGAGACTGTCGATGTGAACAAGTACTTTCTTGATATTGACAAGATCGAGAAATATCCCATAACTTTCGTCGTCAAGTCCACAGAGCCTATCGAAGTAATTAGGAACAAGATACGTCAGCAGGCCCAGAGGCAATACTCAATAAAAGCAATCGTTAAACGATACATGGATTGCATAGAAGAGGTAGTCAACATACCGGTGCTCTTGGACAGATTTGGTCAGGCCGTCAATCAGAGACATCTCAACAACATCCTGTCAGAGATAGTCAAGCAGAGCAAACTTGAGTTCAGCTATGATGATGACTATGATATTACAGAGTACGAAGATCCCGATGAAACCGAATGAGGATTGTTCCACCGATGAAGATCCAATATCGAGTGTATGGACCCTCATGAAATGCTGATTTGGATATTATGTCATGGGTAATTGCGTAGATATATCGCTGGAGTTTGGTGGGTTGCGGCTGGGGAATCCGGTTTTTACTGCTTCGGGGACGTCGGGGTATGCTGATGAGCTGCGGGAGTTTATGGATATGAACCGGCTGGGCGGGTTTATTACCAAGAGTATTACGGCCAAGGCGAGGAAGGGGAATGCGACGCCGAGGATAGTCGAGACCAATGCGGGGATGCTCAATGCGATTGGATTGGCCAATATCGGAGTGGAGAGGTTCGTTGAAGAGAAGCTCCCGATACTGGGCAAGATGAAGGCGGCGGTTTTTGTCAATGTGGCGGGTGAGACTATCGAGGAATATGTGAGTGTGGTTGAGCGATTAGCGAATGACGAGCGAATAGCGGGATTTGAGCTGAATATAAGCTGTCCGAATGTGGAAAGAGGCGGGATAACGTTCGGGACGGAAACGGGGCAGGTGCGAGAGATTACGGCTACGGTGAAAAACGCGTGTGGGGCCAAGATGCTGATGGTCAAATTGACGCCGAGCGTTACGGATATAAGCGTCATCGCGCGAGCGGCGGTCGAGGCGGGGGCCGATGCGCTCAGCTTGGTCAATACGTTTACCGCGATGGTGATTGACATCAAGACGCGGCGGCCGGTTTTGGCCAACAGGACGGGTGGACTGTCGGGGCCGGCGATAAAACCGATAGCGGTCTATTTGGTGAATAAGGTCTATAAAGAAGTGGCGAAGGAACGGGGGATACCTATTTTGGGGATGGGAGGGATAAGGACAGCATCGGATGCTATCGAATTTATTATCGCGGGGGCGTCGGCGGTGGCGGTTGGTACGGCGAGCTTCATCGAGCCGGGCTGTGCGGCGAATATTATCGAAGGCATCAAGAAATATTGCATTGGGCATAATATCACTAAAATCAAAGAACTGGTTGGCTCGCTTTCGGAACAGGAAGGTTAGAGGTGACAGGATGGGTTGGCCGGAGAAGATTTTCAGGGTAAAAGTTTGCGTGGCGGTTCTGCTTGTGTCACTATTGCTTGTACAGGGGGTTGCGGCAGCGGCGTTGAGGTTGGATAAGCGGGCTTGAGGATTCCACCCAGCGAGAGGTTAAAGGCATTGAAGGTTGGGCCCGGGCAAGATACAATATGGAGGTACAGCAGCGACTGTGAGTCTATACAGTACGATTAGAGAAGGTGTAAAAAAATGAAAGGGTTATTCGATGAACAGAGACAGTAATGGTCATAAATCATATAGTTCACGGCGTGAGTTCCTGAAGGATACAACGAGCGTTTTGGCCGGGGTGTCGCTGGCCGGCGCCATTGGGGCCCGGGCCTATGCCGGCGAGCAAAACACTATCAAGATAGCATTGGTTGGCTGCGGCGGGCGCGGGACGGGCGCAGCGGCGAACGCACTTAAGACCGACGGACCCACCCAACTGGTAGCGGTGGCCGACGTGTTCGAAAATCGTGCTGCGAACAGCCTCAAGAACCTGTCGAGACAATTCGTCGGCCAGGTGGATGTTTCAGAGGGGCGTCGGTTTTTAGGGATGGATGCGTACCGCAAGGCCATCGACGTGATTTCGCCAGGCGGTGTGGTTCTGCTTGCGACTCCTCCCGCGTTCAGGCCGATGCATCTGGAATACGCGGTTAGTAAGGGCTGTCATGTGTTTATGGAGAAATCATTCGCGGTCGATGCGCCAGGTATTCGCCGGGTGCTCAATGCCGGCAAGATGGCTGAGAAGAAGAATCTCAATATCGCGGGCGGGTTGATGAGCCGGCACTACAAGCCATTGGAGGAGGCGGTGGAGGAACTACATAAAGGGCTTATCGGCGAGATTATTACGTGTTGGGCGTATCGCGAGCACGCGCCGGTAGGACTTTCCCCGAAATCAGAGGGGATGAGCGAACTTGCGCACCAGATTCGCAATTACTCGTGCTTCACATGGCTGAACGGAAGCTTTATCTTAGACTGGCTGATCCACAACCTTGATGTTTGCTGCTGGTGCAAAGACGCCTGGCCCGTATCGGCGCAGGGGCAGGGCGGGCGACAGACCCGAAAAAAGAAGGACCAGTTATTCGACCACTATGCAGTCGAGTATCATTTTCCTGACGGAACGCGATTGTTCGCTCAGGGTCGTCACATGAGTAACGTTTGGGGTTTCTTCGGCGATATAATCCACGGCACGACCGGGAGTGCTGTTCTGGGCGAAGGGGTCTCGCAGCCGCGAATTTTCAAGGGGCATCGTCAGAAACCTGAGGACGTGATATGGCGATACGAAGGGCCGCGATGTAATGCTTACGATAGGGAACACGATTTGCTGTTCGCGGCGATTCGGCAGAACAAGCGGCATAATGAGACTGAGCGTTGCGCGTATGCGGCGATGACAGGCATCCTCGGGCGAATGGCCGCTGAATCGGGCAAGATGATTACATGGGAGCAGGCGATGGCCTCGAACCTGGAAGTGGCGCCGGGCCTGGACGATTATACGATGGATTCCGAGCCGCCGGTAAAGCCCGATGCGAACGGTAGCTATCCGATTGCGATGCCCGGGCGGACTAAAGTAGTGTAGGGGATTTCTTGAGAAGGTGCATGCATCGGAGTTTATTTGCCATATTGAAGAAATGGCATACGCCGAATGTCTTACACGAATCGTAGAAATTCAACGCGCCTGGCGCTAATGGGCAAAAAGCTGTAGCTCAATTGCTACTGTGCGAAGGCCGTCGCACTGTTTGATGGGGCGCATGTACTTTTTATGTTCCGTATAATATGAGCATCGTCAAGCCCTTGTGGCTAAAGATGTACCTGGGGCTTGAGGTCGCCACCCGGTCGGGATTCTGCGAAGTGAGCTTGCGATTCAAAGGGGACGGTTACTTGACGTTTGGGTGGGATTCGGGTATGTTTGTAGCGTTTGGATTGTTGCCCTGGTTTTCGCAGGGGTGATAAGCTTGTGCAGGAACGACACCCAACGACCAAGATAAGCAGAGGGGTGGGTGATGGGCAAGGGAAAGTTGTGGCTTGAAGGACCTAAATGATATGGCGAAAGATATGGAAGAGTTGTACGCCGAGCGGCTGAACCGTTATGTTACTGCGATGCGGAACGAGAAGCCGGATATGGTTCCGATTCGCCCGTTTGTTGCGGAGTTTACGGCGAAATACGCGGGTTATACGTGCCAGGAGGTGACGCACGACTACGAGAAGGCGTTTGCGGCGGCGCGGAAGTGCGCGGCGGATTTCGACTGGGACGCGGTGGTGGGTAATATGGTCTATGTCTGGACGGGGCTGACCGAGGCGATCGGGACGAAATACTACGCGGTTCCGGGGATCCATATTCCGGCTGATACGGGTTTTCAATACCTTGAGCCGTCTGAGGAGAAGGCGTTTATGAAGCCGGATGAGTACGACCAGCTTATCGAAGACCCGACTGGGTTTTTGTTCAACGTGTGGCTGCCGCGCATATCGGCGGACGTCAGCGCAATGGGAGAGGCGACGTCGCTGCGGAATAATCTGTCGTTTCTCAAGGGTGGGATGGCGATGCTGAGCTATTTCAATGCGTTCGGCACGCAAAATGAACAGTTGCGGCAGGAATCGGGTACGGTCTCGGCGATTTCGGGGATTCTCAAGGCGCCGTTTGATATTATTGCCGATAAACTGCGCGGGTACTTAGGGCTGGTGACAGATGTAATAGAGCGGCCGGAGAAGGTGCTGGCTGCGTGCGAGGCGCTGGTGCCGCATTTGACGCACGTTGCGCTTTCGGGAGCGGACTCGGACAAGAACGTGCCTATCGGGTTATGGATGCACCGCGGGTGCGTGCCGTTCTTTTCGCACGAGCACTTCGACAAGTTCTTCTGGCCGACACTCAAGCCGATCATCGAGGAGATATGGAGGCACGGGCATCAGGTGCTGTTCTATGCCGAGGGTAACTGGAATGCGCACCTTGATTCTTTTGCGGAGCTGCCCGACGGCGCAATCGTGTATCACGTTGACAAGGCGGACATCTTCGAGGCGCACAAGAAGCTGGGGCATAAGTTCTGCATCAGCGGGGGAATCCCGAATTTTCTGCTCAGCTATGGGACGCCAGACGAAGTGCGTGAATGCTGCAAGAAGGTGATCGACGGGGTGGCGGGCGAGGGCGGGTATATTATGGATGCCGGCGCTATTATGCAGAACGATACGAAGGTTGAGAATATGCAGGCGATGACGGAGTTTACGCGGGAGTACGGGGGGTATTGAATTGATTCCTTCGGCCGCGCTGAGGACAGGTATTGATGATTGCTTATTTGGACACGGAGACGTAAAAAACTCGAAATCCGAACCACGAAATCTGAAACAAATTCAAATGATCAAAATACAAAACCAGCCGCGAAAAGGCAGACAAGAAAAGTGGATTCCCGCTTTCGCGGGAATGACATAAGAGATATTAGACACGGATTAACACTGTTGATTAGGATTTGGTGGGCAGAGCCGACGGTACCGATTATTTTTGGAGATGGCCTGATGGCAGAACAGAAGAAGGTTGTAAGGAAGCCGGGGGTCTGTATTCCCTGGCAGGAGAAGGTCAAGGATCTGGAGACCATAAAGGGCGACAAGGATCTCGTCAAGAAGATGTGGGAAGGTATTGACGGGCTGGGGTATGTTTATATCTGGCAGTGTCTTCTGTCGTTCTGAGGTTGTGATTTGTGGGCAGGATTGAATGAGACGTCTTGCGATGCAGGGATGAACGGGCTTGGATGTTATGCTATGAATCGTAAGCGAGGTGTTACGCGTCGGGGATTTTTGAAAAAAGCGGCGGCTGTTACAGGAGCTGCGGCTGCGTTTCCATACATAGTTGCGTCGTCGGCGTTGGGTAGAGCCGGTGATGTGGTGCCGAGTAATCGGATTACGATGGGCTTTATCGGGGTGGGCAGTCACGGGATAGGAATGAACCTGCGGACGTTTTTGGGGCAGCCGGATTGTCAGGCAGTGGCGGTCTGCGACGTGGACGTCAACCAGATAAACAAGGCGCGCGCTTTAGTGAACCAGAGGTACGGGAATAAGGACTGCGCTAGCTACAAGGATTTTCGAGATGTCGTTGCGCGAGACGATATCGATGCGGTGATGATTTCGACACCGGACCACTGGCATGTTCCGATGTCGTTGGCGGCGCTTCGGGCGGGCAAGGACGTGGAGTGCGAGAAGCCGACGTTGACGGTCCGCGAGGGGCGGGTTTTGGTTGAGACGGCGGAGCGTTACGGTCGAGTGTTCCAATGGTCAACGGAGGACAGAGCTGTCTATGAGTATCACCGGATGTGCGAGCTGGTTCGCAACGGGCGGATCGGCAAGGTGCGTACGATCCGGGTGGAGCTCCCGAGCGGGCCGCATAATCCCGGGAATCCGAAGCCGATGCCTGTTCCGAAGGGGTTGGATTACGATATGTGGCTTGGGCCTGCGCCGTGGGCGCCTTATACAGGTAAGGATCAGCTTCCTTATCAGTGGCGGTGGATTCTGGATTATTCGGGCGGACAGTTGGCGGACTGGGGGGCACATCTATTGGACGGTGCGCAGTGGGGGAACGACAGCGAGCATACGGGTCCTGTGGAGGTCGAGGGCAAGGGGGTGTTCTGTGAAGGGGGAGTTTATAATACGGCCAAGCAATATGAGATCGAATATAAGTACGCCGACGGGGTCAAAATGATCGTGAAATCGGGGAATCCGAGCCTGCGGTTCGAGGGCAGCGAAGGGTGGATCGGTAACGTCGGCTGGAGGGCGCCATTGCAGGCGGAACCGAAGTCTATTCTCAGCTCGCAGATTGGGCCGAATGAGACTCATCTCTATACGTGTAAAGCGGGGGAACAGCGTAATTTCCTTGACTGCATTAAGTCGCGCAAGGCGTGCTATTTTCCGCCGGAGATAGGTCAGCGGTGTTTTGCGATTGCTCATATCGGGAATATTTCGATGATGTTAGGGCGGAAACTCAGGTGGAACCCGCAGAAGGAGGAGTTTGTGAACGACGAGCAGGCGAACCGGATGCTGTCGCGGTCGATGCGGAGTCCGTGGCACTTATAGAATTGATTAAGGATTATTGATTATTGATGATTATGTAGGACTGAGTGCGGTCTGCCAGATAACAGTTGGGAAAGGAAGGAAGGTATTATGAAGGTTCGAAGGAAAAAGATTTGGGCGGTTTTGTTGTTGGGTGGGGTTTGCTGTTTGCTTATGAGCAGGGCAATTATAGGCAAGCAGAGCAAAGGGCGGGTCAGTCTGGTTGGGGGTGACTTTTCGAGGTGGCGGGGAGATACCGGACAATGGCAGATTGTTGGCGATACCTTTACGAATCCTGCGAATGAGAAGCTGCTGAGCAGTAAGGCGGGCAACGGCGTGATATTGAACGGGCCGACGGGCAGGACGAGGAACATAGTGAGCAAGGCGGAATTCGGGGATGTGCGGGCGCATATTGAGTTTATGGTGCCGAAGGGGTCGAACTCGGGCGTGTATTTTATGGGGCGGTACGAGATTCAGGTGTTCGACAGTTGGGGTGTGAAAGAGCCGCATCACTCGGACTGCGGTGGTATCTATCAACGGTGGGACAATAACAGGAGACCGCAAGGCTTTGAGGGACATCCGCCGCGGGTGAACGCCTCACGAGCGCCGGGGCAGTGGCAGAGCTTCGATGTTATCTTTCGTGCGCCGCGTTTTGACAAGCAAGGGAGGAAAATCGCTAAAGCGAGGTTTGAGAAGGTCGTTCACAACGGGGTGGTGGTTCACGAGGACGTTGAGCTAACCGGGCCGACGCGGGCCAGTACGTACAATGACGAAAAAGCAACCGGGCCGCTTATGCTGCAGGGCGACCACGGGCCGGTAGCGTATCGGAATATCCGGCTGGCGGGGCCGAATCCGTTCTTTGCGATGGATACAGCAACGAGAGACGCCAGGCACAAAACCGCAAAAGAGCAGGTCGAGATGGTCAAGGAATTGGGATATGCGGGGATAGGACCCCATGCGGGCGGCGGCCTGGCGGAGATGGCTAAAGAGTGCGAAAAGAACGGCGTAACGTTGGTTGCGGCGTATCTCGGTGCAAATATCGGGCTGGGCCAGCAGAAATATGGGCCGGAATTGAAAGAGGCCATCGAGATATTGAAGGGGACCAACTCTATGCTCTGGCTGTTTTTGCAGAGCAATAAGGACAAGCCTTCTTCGCCTTCCGGCGATGAGCGTGCGGTTGCGGTGGTCAGCGAGATTGCAGATATGGCGGCGGAAAACGGGGTCCGGGTGGCACTGTATCCGCATACCGGGTTCTGGGTCGAGCGGGTTGAAGATGCGATTCGAGTGGTAAAGAAGGTGGACAGGCCGAACGTGGGGGTGACGTTCAACCTTTGCCACTGGCTGAAGGTCGATGACGAGAAGAATGCCGAATCGCTGATAAAGGCGGCGATGCCTTATCTTTTTGTGGTGACAATCAACGGCGCCGACAGCGGCGGCAAAGACTGGAAGAGCCTGATTCAGACGCTGGATCGCGGGACGTTCGATATGGGCGCTTTTCTAAAGACGCTCGCGAATTGTGGCTACACGGGACCTATAGGATTTCAGGGCTACGGGATAGGCGGCGATGCTTATGATAATCTCAAGCGAACGATGGCTGCGTGGCGGAAGCTTTCGATACAGATGACAGCAGGGATGAATTAACCGCAGAGAACGCCGAGGTCACAGAGGCAAAACAATAATGATGAGAAATGGATGAAGGCCGTTTGGGTTTCGGCCATCCCCAAGCTGTGCTTGAGGCTGCCACCCGGACGCAGGGAAAAGACGGTATTGGAAGGAAAAGAAGTGGATTCCTGCTTTCGCAGGAATGACAATAGGGGCAGCATCGGCGTGTTGCATGGAGTCGGTGTTAAAAAGGAAGCGAATTAGTGGAAACTCTTAAGGTGCTTCGTGATTATTTTCCGATGGCGGTGTTTACCGGCAAGTGCTTAGTGTTTATCAGCGAGGACTGGCGGGTCGAGCTAACCGAGCATAAAGACAAGGATTTTAGCAAGTCGGAGGCGGAGCCTTCTATTATACGGGTCAAGATCTCGAAAAAGGCATTGGACGGCGAGTTTATCCCCGGGCACTACGAGGATTTTCAGCTTGCGTCTTTGGGTGAGCTTGCCGAGCAGATTGAGAAGTACGTGCAGTTAGCAATCGGGAGCAATATTCGGGAGATATAGCGGTTCGCGGGAGCGTGCGCGCCGCCAGCTGCTGTCTGCTGATTATGGTATATGGCTGATCTGTCGATACGAGAAGTTGATGAGGGTGTGGTTTTTGCGGCGAAGGTAGTGCCGGGCAGCAGCAGGACGGCTATTTGCGGCGTGCTTGATGGGATGCTGAAGGTCAAGGTCTCTGCGGCACCGGAGAAGGGAAAGGCCAATAAGTGCTTGGTTGGGTTTCTGGCCAAAGAACTTGGCGTGAAGAAGAATGCTGTTAGAATAATCTCGGGCCAAAGCAGGCCGGTCAAAGATGTGCAGGTTTCGGGCGTAACGACCGAGGCGCTGCTGGAGAAACTGAATTTGAATGAATAGTACCGCATTTGATAAGATGCGTGCATAACGGTTTGGAAGGCATGTAGTTTGCGGATATTCCCTTTTTGAGGACGGCAATAATGTGTGCCAAATGAGAATGCCACGGCCCGCCTACGGCGGGCCTCGCAATGACAGGCGCAGCGATAGGATTTTGGTTAATGACGGATAAATCATCTTTGCTTTCATCGGCCGGCGGGGAGGATCCGACTTCGCTTAGGTATATGCTAAAGCTGGCCGCGCCGATGGTGGTGACGACCATATCCTTTACGATAATGCAGTTCGTGGACAGGTTTATGGTATCGCGTCTCGGCACGGATGCTCTGGCGGCGATTTTGCCGGCGGGGCTTGTCAGCTTTTTGCCGAGCGGCTTTGCGATGGGGGCGATGGCAAGTCTTAGTACTTTCGTAAGTCAGAGTCTGGGCAGAGGGGAAACTAAGGAGTGTTCGAGCTATTTCTGGCAGGTGGTTTGGATGGGGGCGGCGTATTTCCTGGCCGTAGTGCTTGTAATGTGGCCTATGGCGCCCTGGATATTCAAAATGATGGGGCAGCCGGACAATGTGGCCAAGTTGGAAGTATTGTATTTCCGTATTATCCTGTATGCTCATGTGCTGGCGGTCATAAACTGGTCGGCCAATCAGTTCTTTATGGGGATACATCGACCGATCATTACCATGTGCGCGTCCCTGTGTGGGCAGATAGTCAACGTGCTGGCCAACTACGCGTTGATTTTCGGTAAGTTTGGGTTTCCGCGAATGGAGATTGCGGGGGCAGGGTGGGGGACGTTTATCGGGATAGCGGTGGCGGCTGTTATAAATACTGCGGTCTTCTTAAGCAGGAGGATAAACGCGGAGTTTAGGTCAAGGCATACGCTGGGCCTGGACTTCGGCAAAATGTATGACCTGTTGAAGGTCGGGCTTCCGGCTGGATTCGGACTGATGCTGAATGTTGCGTTCTGGGGGATGATTTTAGTCGGATTAGTAGGCAGGCAGGGCAAAGAGGTGCTCGCTGCGACCAGCGCGGTGCTTTCGTATGGAGGGCTTTCGGTTATGCCGGTTGTGGGGATAGCGACTGCCCTGTCGGCGGCGGTGGGCAAGACAATCGGGCAGGGGCGGAAGGACCTTGCGGCCAAACAGACGAGCGTGTGCCTGCGGATCGGAGTGATTTATATGGGATTGGTCGGGGTATGCTTCTTTGTGTTCAGGAGTGAGTTGATGGCATTCTGGTCCGACGAGCCGAAGGTAATCGAGGCGGGGGCAAATATTCTTATCTGTGCGGCTGCGTATCAGGTTTTTCATGCTGCGAGGATTATTTACGGCGGGTCGCTCCGGGGGGCGGGCGATACGGTTTGGCCGGCTGTTGTCTCGGGGGTTGGAGCGGCGCTAATATTGGGATTCGGCGGCTGGCTTGTCGTCAAGCTGTTTCCACAGCTTGGGTATATGGGTCCGTGGATTGCGGCGGCTGTCAGCATCGCGGCGGTCGGAGCAGCGAACTACTGGCGGTTTAAGAGCAACCGGTGGATGAAGATAGATTTGTTCAAGCGGCGGCTGGGAGTTGCGGTTCAAGATGGGGCGGTGGTTGAATAGTCTCCTATCGCGTATCGCGTAGTGCGTATTGTTTCTTAGAACAAGTCTGAATTCGAGGGCAGCGCGGGTCCGCCGGTGACTGGTTTTAAGATTATGTTGCGGACTGCCCCGGCGGTTTGCCAGGTTGCTATACCGAGGGGCTGTGAGAGATCGACTTCGGCCCTGATGTCGATGTGCCGGCCTTTGATGTCGATGTTGACGAGGACTTCATCGTCGAGCCAGGCTTCGATTTTTCCAGGTGTGACGCGGAGGCGGACGTGGTACCATTTGCCGGTCTCAAATGAAATGAGGCGGGTGGTCTCGTTGTTGGCGGCGTCATAGTAGTCGATGTTGGAAAGTCCGCAGAGGTCACCGCCCCAGCCGCCGAGTATCAGCGAGCAGGGCTTATCGGCGACGGGAAAGGTGAGGCCGCAGAAGAAGTCGCCACCTTTGACGCGCATTGCGTCAAGGGTGATTTCGTAGTTCATACGGATGAGCGGGCCGGCCCAGTTGATGCCGGTCATATCGTTGCCCATTTCCATATAGATTGCGCCGTCTTTGACATAGACGTCGCCCTGTCCGCCGAAATCGGTGATTTTCCACTGGCCGAGTGACTTGCCGTCGAAGAGGCTTGTTTCGGTTTTGATTAAGTCGGCCGAGGCGTTTGGCTCATTGGGCGCAGCCGGGGCCGAGGTATTGGGCTCATCAGGGGAAACAGAGGCATTCGGCTCACTTGACTGAGCCTGGGGCGGAGGGACGAAGCGGCGACATCCGGCGAAGCTGAGGAGGCCGAGAACGAGTGTTGCATACAGGACATTGTGCAGGGCGGAAGGCACCGCGAACAATATCGGTCGAAGTAAAGTAGAGTTGGTAAAGGTGTCTCTGGCTTTCATCGTGTTTCTCCAAATATAGACGCCTGCGTCAAGAGTTTGCTCAGGCGGCTTTGCTGAGCTTTAGAATATTGTCTAATTCTTGAAGATGCAATCTAATTTGCCTCTTTGGGCTCATATCGAATAAAGTTCCTTGGTCGGGCTGCCCATGACCGGGTCGAAGTGTTCGCTGATGGCATCGACCGGCATCAACTCAAGGATGACATGGCGGAAAACGCCGGGCCAGCCGTCGAGCAGGCGTTTGCGTGTTTTCTCGGTCAAGACCGAATCAAAAGGGTCAAACAGGCGTGTTTGTTTCGGGTTGACAATCCTTTGCATAATTTCTTCAAGCCTTTGATATGTAATAGGTTATATTCTATACGACCGGGCTGGCGTGTCAACCCGAAAAATGATTTAAGTCCAAAAAATACCTTAGTGTCTTATAGTAATTGAACAATTTAGCTTGTCTTTGCCGATATCCTGAAT
>CAYWOD010000011.1:0-31310 GCA_964459805.1 uncultured Pirellulales bacterium | reverse complement strand
TTCGGGCCGGGCAAGACGGTCTCCGTGACAAACTATCGGCGATTGATTGTTGATGACCTGGGAAAGGCGTTGCGAATAATCGATAGAGTTGTCAACGATCGATTTGCTTACCCGGTGGTGTAATAGGTAACACATGGGCTTTTGGTGCCCATATTCCAGGTTCGAGTCCTGGCCGGGTAGCTTTTGGAAGGATTCCCGAAGGGTCGGGATCTTCGATATCGATCAGTGATAATTGATTATTTAAAGGAGAGGAAACGTGGAATGGTAGAGATTGAGACCCCCTACGGTGCAGGGGGCTAAAAATGTTGGAAAACGGAAAGATGGCTGAAAGAGCAGCGATAATACTGGCAGCGGGCGTCAGCAAGCGAATGAACACGCTGATGGCAAAGGTGCTGCATGAAGTGTGCGGTCGGCCTATGTTGGCGTACGTGCTGGACGCCTGCCGGGAAGTTGGCGTGACGAAGATGTATGTCGTGGTTGGCTTCTCGGCCGAAAAGGTCGAGGAGCGATTCGACTCTGGAGATATTGAGTGGGTAATACAAGAAGAGCAATTGGGGACGGCGCACGCGGTTTTGTGCTGCAAGGAGCATCTCAAGGATTTCGAGGGCCAGACGCTCGTGCTTTGCGGGGATGGGCCTTTGATTCGGTCTGCGACGCTCAAAACGCTGATAGAAAAGCACGAAGCGGAGCAGTCGTCGGCGACGCTGGCGACTGCGGTTCTGGATGACCCGAGTGGGTACGGGCGGATAGTGCGTGATGCTTACGGCAATATGCAGGGTATTGTCGAGGACAGCGAGTGTACGAAGGAGCAGTTGGCGATTAAGGAAGTCAATCCGAGCTACTATCTGTTTAATAATAGGGTCCTTCTCGAAGCGCTGGAGAAGGTAAGGCCGGACAATGTTAAGCAGGAGTACTATCTGACAGACGCGCTGGCCGGTATCATTGGGACCGGTCATAAGGTTGTTGCTGTTACGGCGGTTGGCGCCGAGGAGGCGATGGGCGTGAACAGCAGGAGGCAGCTCAGCGAAGCCAGCAAGATCATGCAGAGACGGATTCAGGAGGTGCTGATGGAGAACGGTGTTACGATAGTGGATCCGGATAATACCTGGATTGATGCGCGAGCGCGAATCGGACAGGATACGGTTATCGAGCCTTTCACGTATATTCACGGTGAAGTGGAGATTGGTCAGGGCTGTCGAATCGGGCCGTTTGCTTATCTGAGGCACGGGACGGTCTTGAAGAACGACGTTGTGTTAGGTGTTTATACGGAAGTTAAGAATTCGACTCTGGAGGACGGGGTCCGCGCCCGGCACCACAGCTATATCGGTGATGCGACAATGGGGCGGAACGTAAACATGGGGGCCGGCTCGATAACGGCTAATTACGACGGCCGGAAGGTGAATCGGACAAATATAGGCGACGACTGCTACATAGGCTCGGGTGCGATACTGATAGCGCCGCTTGAGATCAAAAACGGCTCGCATATAGCATCCGGGACGGTGGTTTCACAGGAAAGTGTAAACGAATTGGGCAGGGAGACTAAAAAAGATGTTTCTGAATGACAATCTGAAGATATTTTCGGGCAGCAGTAATCCGGAATTGACGAGTGGGGTTTGCAAGTACCTTGGCATTCCGTTAGGTGGCGTGAAGATCGAACGTTTTCCGGACGGCGAGAAAGCGATAAAGCTTGAAGACGACGTTCGCGGTAGGGATTGTTTCGTTATGGAGTCCACGTGCAAGCCGGTTGATGAAAATCTGGTGGAGCTATTGATATATTTAGACTGCCTGCGAAGGGCCAGTGCCCAGCGTATCACGGCGGTGATTCCATACTTTGGGTATGCGCGGCAGGACCGAAAAGATGAAGGGCGAGTGCCGATAACGGCGAAGTTGGTTGCAAACATTATCACGGCAGCCGGGGCCGACAGGGTGTTGACGATAGACCTGCATGCGGCGCAGTTGCAGGGTTTTTTCGATATACCTGTTGACCATCTGACGGGTGAGCTGGTGCTGAGCGAGTACTTCAGGGACAAGAATATCGCCAATTTGGTTGTGGTTTCGCCTGACGTTGGCAACATTAAGATGGCGGCGAGATATGTCAGGCACCTCGGCGGTGATCTGGCGATAGTACATAAGAGGCGCGTCAGCGGTGAGCGGGTAGAGGCGGACGAGATAATCGGCGAAGTGGAAGGCAAAAATGTGCTGATGTGCGACGACATTATCGCCACGGCCGGGACGGTGTGCAGTGCGGCAAACCTGGTCAGGGAGCGTGGCGCCAAGAGAATATGCATTGGCGCGACACACGGGATTTTTGCAGGGCAGGCACTGGAGCGGCTGGCGAAGACCCCGGTTGATGAGGTGGTTGTTACCGACACGATACCGTTGACCGAAGAGGCAAAAAATGTTGGCAATATCAAGGTTCTGAGCGTCGCGGCGATGTTGGGAGAGACAATAAAGAGAATTCACAGAAATGAATCGGTGAGCAGCCTGTTCAGCACTATTTGAGGCCTGTTAAACTTTTTGGAGCCCGCTGTGCGGGCTTTGAGGAGGACTTGGGCGAGTTCAGTCGAGCCGTTCGGGTAGATAGAATTAAATGAGGTGATTATGGGCAAGGCAGATAAGGGAGCCGGACCCCGGCTTTTGAAAGCAGAAGTTCGGGAAGATACGGGCTCAAAGCATGCGGCGAAAGTCCGAGAGGACGGGCGGATACCCGCTATTGTCTATGGGCATAAACAGGAGCCGGTGGCTATTTCGCTGGATGCGCATAACTTTACTGAAGGCCTGCATCACGGACATCGTCTGATGGATGTACAGATCGGCAGAAAGAAAGAGAAGACTCTCGTTAAGGATTTGCAATACGACTATCTTGGTAAGGAGATTATTCATGTTGATCTGATGCGTGTGGATGTTACCGAGACGGTCAAGGTTACGGTTCCGATTGAGCTTAAGGGCACGGCCAAGGGGACACACGAGAGCGGTATAATCGAAGAGCACGCGGACCGGCTGGAGATCGAGTGCAAGGTGACAGATATTCCGGAAACGATTTTTGTGTTGGTGAAAGATGTTGGAGTCGGCGACTCGCTGCACGCCAGCGACATTGAGCTTCCGGAGGGTGTGAACCTGGCAAGTTCGCCGGAGACGCTGGTTGTTACTTGCCATCTGGTGGCTGCCGCGAAGACGGCCGAGCAGGTTGAAGAGGAGATGCCGACGGCGCCTGAGGTTATCGGCGAGGCAGAGAAACCTGAGGATGAGGAAAGTCCGCAAGAGAAGAAATGAGCCGGATCAGGCATAAGTGAATTATGGTTGATATGAACCCCGTTAGAAATTCCAACGCAGGCGACAAGACAACGAAAAGAGAGCCGATTTCTAACGGGGTGAAAATGGTGGTTGGCCTGGGTAATCCGGGAGATGAGTATATTGATACTCGGCACAATACGGGGTTTAAGGTAGTAGATTCGCTGGTAGCAGCGTTAAAGATAGATGTAAGGAAAAGGAAATTCGGTGGTCGTTTTGGGGCGGGCGAATTTTCAGAGAAAAAGTTAATATTGTTGAAGCCGTGGCAGTTCATGAATCGCAGCGGGCAGGCCGTGGCGACGGCGGTTGGCTTTTACAGGCTTGCGTTGAGTAATCTGCTTGTGGTGGCCGATGATATGAGCCTTGATCCCGGCAGGATACGTATCGGCGGCAAGGGCTCGGCTGGTGGACACAATGGTCTGGCCGACGTTATAGAGAAGCTGGGGACGGATGAGTTCGGCCGGCTGCGAATCGGTATCGGCAGCAGCGGCGACCAAGAGGCAGCAGAGTATGTACTCAGGAGACCGACTCAAGCGGAAAGG
Organism: uncultured Pirellulales bacterium; assembly: GCA_964459805.1. Classification (GTDB taxonomy): domain Bacteria; phylum Planctomycetota; class Phycisphaerae; order Sedimentisphaerales; family Anaerobacaceae; genus DAOVRL01. Next base: position 27,477 of record CAYWOD010000011.1, on the reverse strand, counting down.
CCGCTGCTGGACGAAGCGATTGAGAGATCTCTGGAGGCTGTGCTTTGCTGGATTGAGTACGGGATCGATAAGACAATGAATGAGTTTAACGGCGAGCCCCGTTAGAAATTCCAACGCAGGCAACAACACAACGAAAGGGCAGCCGATTTCTAACGGGGCGAGCTCAGTCGAGCCGCCGGATAGTGAATGACAGTTGCGCATCATGTGCGACCTAGAAGGAAATAGGCAGAGTATAATTTAAGCAGAAGGTGATAAGATGGAAGCTGTTGTTGGCAAGAAGCTTTATGAGGGGATGTTCCTCGTTGATTCGGCCCAGGCATCGGACTGGGACGCAACCATCGCGACTCTTGAAAAAGTGCTTGAAAGGGCTGATGCCGAGGATGTCTCGATGAGCAAGTGGGATGAGAGGAGACTGGCGTACGAAATCAACGGCAAAAACAGAGGGACTTACATCCTTTGTTATTTTAGGGCCGACGGCGAGAAGATCCGTGAAATTGAGAAGGCGGTTCAGCTTTCGGAACGGGTTATGCGTGTCCTGATTCTTAGTGCCGAGCAAATGACGGCGGAAGATGTCGAGAAGGATACGCCGGCTACAAGGGTCGAGAAGGAAGCCGCGGCGAAGAAAGCCGCGCAGGCGGCAGAAGCCAAGCAAGAGAGCTCCGAGCAAGAGCCGGCAGAGGCAAGCGAGGTTGAGAGGAAAGAAGAGGCCGGCCAGAGCGAGCAAGCCGGGAGAACGGAAGAAACCGCCGAAACCGAAGAGGAAGCTGAGAAAGCGCAAGGCGCCGGGGAAGCGGAAGAAAGTAAGGAGCCGGAAGGACGCGAGCCGGGCGACGGGACTGAGGCTTTTGTAGAAACTGAATCGGAACAGACCGAAGAAGAAAACCGGTAGGTGTCTTGGGCTTTCAGCGCCGGGCTTTGAGCTAAACAGGTGCTGAGAATTCGACTCTGCGAAGTTAAGAAAGGGAGTTTGAGCATGGCAAGTTTTAATAAAGTTCTGCTGATGGGCAATCTAACCCGTGACCCACAGCTTTCATACACTCCGAACCAAACGGCAGTGGTGGATTTCGGTCTGGCGACGAATCGGAGGTGGACGGGTCAGGACGGCAGTCAACGTGAGGAGACGTGTTTTGTTGATTGTACTGCGTTTGGGCGTCAGGCGGAGAACATAAACAAGTACCTGAGCAAAGGCCGCCCGGTGTTTATAGAGGGCAGACTGAAATTCGATAGCTGGACGGCCCAGGACGGGACGAAGCGCAGCCGGCTTAAAGTTACGGTGGAGAGCTTTCAATTCCTGCCTCGTACGGGCGGAGAAGGTTCAGACCGTGCTCCGCAGAGTGCAGGCAGCGAAGAATTGCAATCGCCCCAGCAGGCCGGCAAGGACGACATACCGTTTTGAGTCACCACCGGCGGCTCGTGAATCGCGGCTCGATATGGAGGCCGCAAGATACGAAAGACGAAAATAGACAGGTAAAAGATGGGAAAAATACAAAGAGGTCCACAAACAAGCTCACAAAGAGGTCCACAAAAAAAACGTGGCAGAAGCAGCAACAGGAGAAAGCCAGGTTTTGCAGGGGGCCGGGAACAGACTCAGTGCCGCTTTTGCAGGCGTGGTATAAAGTACGTTGACTACAAAGACGTTGAGACTCTTGCGAAGCTTTTGACCAATCGCGGCAAGATATACTCTCGCAAGCGCAGCGGCAACTGCGCCGGTTGTCAAAGAAAGGCCAAGAGAGCCATTAAACGCGCGAGGTACATGGCATTGCTTCCTTTTACGAACTGATTAATCGGGTGCCGCTCATAACCGGCTTCTTGCCGGAAGCGGGGCCGAGTTATGGGCGATTCACAACAAAAGACGAGGTATGAGATATGAAGCCCGTCAGACATTCGCAAGATGAAGAGGCGCGTGTTTCCAACGGGAAATTTGTACAAGGGGATAAAGATGGTTAGAAAGATGGCTAACGTGATGAAGGTTTTGCTTTGTGAGGATGTGGAGAAGCTGGGCTGGCTTGGGGATGTTGTTGAGGTCAAGGAGGGATACGCTCGGAATTATTTGCTTCCGCAGGGCCTGGCAAAGGTTGCAACCGAGGTGAATATTAAGGCGATTGCGGACGAGAAGTCGCGGGGTGCGGAGGAGCGTAAGAGCGAGCGGATGCGGCTGGAGGAGTCAGCCAAAGCCGTGGAAGGTGCGGAAGCTGTAGTGGCGGCCAAAGCGAACGAGCAAGGTCATTTGTTCGGGTCGGTTACAGGCAGGCAGATAGCGACCAACCTGCGAGAGCAGGGATTTGAGGTGTCGGATGAGGTTGTGCAGTTGGCCGGACATATAAGGGAGGTTGGAACACATACGGTGACGCTCAAATACGATGAGGATTTGAGTTGTCAGGTTAATGTGGTGGTGGTGGCTGAGCAGGCCGAGGCCGGCGAGGCAGAAGGGAGCTGATTTTGTTTATTGTGGATTAGACATTGTGTCGTTTTAACCCCCCAGGGCGGGTTTGGGGGGTAAATATGCAGGGATAAGGTAATGGGTCAAATGACGAAGGCGAGCAAAGCAAGAGGCGGAAAGGGAAAGGATGGAGGGGTATATATGGGTGAGGGTGTGACAATGGTTCGTAGTATGCCTGAGTCGTTAGCGGCGGAGGCGGCGGTATTGGGTTCGATGTTGATTGACCCGAGTTGCATCGCGGATGTGGTTGGGATATTGGGGCGTTGTCCGGAGAGGGCTTTTTATCGTGTTGAGCACCAGCAGATATTCGAGGGTGTGATTGGGCTTTACGAGAAGCCGGCGTTGGTGGGTAGCGGGGAGCGGGTAGGTATTGATGCGGTGTTGCTGCGTGATGAGCTTGAGAAGCGTGGGGTTCTGGAGGCGGTTGGGGGGGTGGAATACATTGGGAGGGTGCTTGATTCTGTGCCATCGGCGGCGAGCGTGGAGTACTATGCGGGGATAGTGAAAGAGAAGATGCTTTTGCGCGAGCTGATCACGGCGGCGAGTGGTATTCTGGATGATGCGTACGGTGGCGGTACGGCGGCCAGAGGTGCCCCGGCCACAGGTGCCGGGGCTAATCAGGTTCTTGACGAGGCGGAGCGGCGGATATTTTCGGTTACGGACAAGAACATCAGCGGCAGTGCGGTAATGCTGAAAGATCTGGTTACAGAGGCATACGAGCTTATAGAGAAGCGGTCGGTTAAGGGAGGTAACTATTTAACGGGATTGGGGACGGGCTATCATGAGCTTGACGATCTGACGTGCGGTCTGCAGAACGGGGAGATGATAATCGTGGCGGGTCGGCCGAGTATGGGCAAGACGTCTTTGATGTTGAACATCGCCGAGTATATGGGTGTTCAGGAGGGAGCCGGCGTTGGGGTGTTCTCATTAGAGATGGGCAGGCAGCAGCTGGCAGAGCGATTTTTGTGCAGTATAAGCGAGGTTGATGCTCAAGCGGTGAGGAAAGGGATGGTCGATACGGAGGGGTATCAGAAGTTAGTGGAGGCGTGCTCGCGTCTGTCGGAAGCTGCAATTTTTGTGGATGACACTTCGAGCCTGACACCTTTAGAGCTTCGCGCGAAGGCGAGACGGCTCAAGAGCACGCATGATATTCGGTGCATTATGGTAGATTATCTTCAGTTGATGCACTTGGGGGGTCGGGTAGAATCACGACAGCAGGAGATCACGACGATTTCGAGGTATATCAAGAGCCTTGCTCGTGAGCTGAACATTCCAGTTGTGGTTTTGAGCCAGTTGAACCGGTCTCCCGAGGGCAGGGAAGGGCACAGGCCGAGGATGAGCGACCTTCGTGAAAGCGGTAGTATCGAGCAGGACGCCGATGTGGTTATGCTGCTGCACCGGGAAGATTACTACCATCGCGGCGAGGCGGATTATGAGCCTAACAACACAGCGGAGCTGATAATAGCAAAGCAGCGCAACGGACCGACGGGAAATGTTCCGCTGACATTCAGAGAGAGGATCACGCGGTTTGAAAATGCCTCTCGTGTGGAGCAGGAATCGGCGCCGTTTTGATGAGGCAAATACTAAGGGCTAAACTCTAAATCCTAAACAAATTAAAATGACGAAATTTCAAAATTCAAAACGATACAGTCGCGCAAGTCGGCGTGTTTTGATTTCTCTTATATCGATCGGGCTGTCTTGGAATCGGCGGCGTTTTAGGGGATCCGAGCCAGGAAAGTGAAAGGGAAGAATTTGAAAATCAAAGCCAACTGGAGAAAAAAAGATTGGTGGGCCAGCAGTGGTTATACAGGGCTGGATTTACCGCATTATGGGCACGAGCATAATCAACGGCATTGCGTAGCATACGGGAAAATGTTAGTGCCTCAAAGCGATAAATCCCTGAAGTGTGGTTCAGCCAACAAAACAAGACCTCTCGGACCCCGGCCACAGGTGCCGGGGCTAATCATTTGTGTGTTTGCGTGTGTCCTGGTTGTGGTTTCCGGCTGCGCAGGGCCGGGTGGGCGAGCGAGGGTGAATGTGACCCCGCCCACAGGTGGCGGGGCTAAACGATGGGGCGGCCGAAACGTTGTCCGATCGATTAGATTTGAGGGCAATCACACGTACAAAGACAAGGCCTTAGAGAAGAAGCTCGACTTCGAGGTGGGCGACTATCTTGATCCGGTCCTGGCCGAGACAGGCAGAGGAATTATAGACGAGTTTTATCGCAAGAAGGGCTTTGCCCACACCGTGGTGATGCTGAATGAGGCGAAGATATCAGAGGGTGAGCTGATTTACATCATTGACGAAGGTCCGAGGGTGCGGATTATGTCGGTGAAGTTTAAGGGCAACAAGGGTATAAAGACCTCCAGCCTCAAAAAGGCCGTGAGCACCAAGACCAGGAGATGGCTTGTGCGGCCTGCTCACTACACGGAGGAGAAGGTCGGTTCGGACGTGGAAAAGCTGCGCACGATCTACTATCGGCGGGGCTATTTGAATAACTCGGTACGTGCCCTGGGCGAATCGCATATCACTTTCATAATTGATGAAGGGCCTCTCTATAAGGTCGGGAATATCGTTCTTATAGGCAATACTCACTTCGATAACGAAACCCTGCTTGAGGGATTGGAATTAGAGCCCGGTCAACCTTACTATCAGCAGAAGACGGAGGCCCACGCCAAAAGGATTTTGAAGCTTTACCGAGAGAACGGGTTTGTCAATGCGAGGGTTGTGCAGCGACCTGAGTTTGTGCGGGGGTCGGTTTCCAACATTGCAAACGCAGTATTCGAGATCACCGAGGGCAAGCAGTTCAGGATCGGCCGGGTGGAGATAACCGGCAACGAAGCGACCCAGGATAAGGTTATCCGGCGGGTGCTGGACGAGTATGGCTTTACACCAGGGGCATTGTACAACGCCCACGCAGCACCCAACGAGCCCGGCGGTCGGTTGGAAAGATATATACAGAGGATGACATTAGCAGAGCAGGCAATCATCATGCCGATACCGCCCGCTGACGAGTCGAGCGACCGGATGGATGCGAGTGTTGACATAAGAGAGGGCCTGACGGGGATGTGGAATCCGGGTGTCGGCGTGGGCAGCGACAGCGGTGTGATGGGGCATCTGGTTTTCCAGCAGCGGAACTTTGACATTACGGACACGCCTGAGAGCTTTAAGGATTTCATCATGATGAAATCCTTCCGGGGTGCGGGTCAGACGCTGCGGATTGCGCTGCAGCCGGGCACCGTGGTCAACCAATACTCGGTGTCTTTCACAGAGCCGTATTTCAGGGACAAACCTACGTCACTTGACGTGGTTGGCTCTTATTATGAGAGAGGCCGGCGAAGCTACGACGAAGAACGCCTGAAGGGGCGCCTCGGATTTGAGCAGCGGCGCAAAGGCAACTGGCGCAGGAGCATCGGCTTTAGAGCCGAAAACGTTGACGTCGGCAGCATTGATTTGGATGCTCCCAAGGAGATCTACCGTGTTAAGGGCGGCAATGCCCTTGCGGGCGTGAGGTTTGGAGTGGGGCGTGATATGGCCGACGACAGATACAACCCAAGTGAGGGGTACACTTTTGAGACCGGTTACGAGCAAGTTTCAGGTGATCACAACTTTGGGGTATTGAGCGGTGTTTACGCACGATACGCGACACTCCATCAGGATTTGCTGGATCGAAAGACAATTTTGGCAACGAAGTTTCGGGCAGGAACAGTTTTAGGCGGCGCCCCACCTTTCGAGAAGTTCTACGGTGGGGGCACCGGCACTTACGGAATCAGAGGTTTTGAGTATCGCGGCGTGAGCACACGAGGTCTTCAGACGAACCTTCCCGTGGGTTCTACGCCGGAGCGAAAAGACCCCATCGGCAGCGACTGGATATTCCTGGCGAATACCGAAGTGGCTGTTCCAGTGGTGGGCGAGAACCTGTCGTGGCTGTTTTTTGTAGATAGTGGATTGATTGACAGCGGGAGCTACCGTGCGGCAGTGGGAACGGGAATACAAATACTGATACCGCAGTGGTTCGGGCCGGTGCCGATGAGATTTGAGCTTGCCTCGCCATTCTTGAAGGAAGACGAGGATGATACGCAGGTGTTCAGTTTCTCGGTTGGAGGCCTGTTGTTTTAAGAAGTGAAAAAGGCAAAATCAGAGAAGCAAAAGTAAGCAAGAAAGGGTAGTTTATGAAGACCAGAATAGTGGTTTTGGGCTGTCTGGCAGGTGCGGTTGTTTTGTTTTGCGGCCATGAATACAGCTCTGCTCAACTGAAGAGCGATGCGCTTAGCTCGAAGGTCGGCGTTGTGAGTCTCAGTACAGTGTTCCGGGATTGCAAGGCAAATGCCAGTTACAGAAGAAAGGCTATCGCCGAGCAAGAGACGATAATCGCGAAGCTGGACATACTCGAAAAAGATGCCGCGGCAAAGGAGGCGGGGCTGAAGGCCTTGAAACCCGGCAGCAGTGATCACCTGAAGCAGTACGAAGAGCTTCTGAAGAAACAGGCCGAGCTTGATGCCATGAAGCAGTTCAGCAGTCGGCAGAGAATATTAAAAGATGCCCAATGGACAGAAGTGCTGTACAAGGAGATTCTGCGGATAACCAAGGAGCTGGCCAAGCAAAAGGGATTGACTATGGTTCTTGAAGTCGACGAACCTGATTTTCCGATGGCGAATTCCGAAGCGCTCATGATGGCGCTGCAAACTCATAAAGTGCTGTATAGCGCGGGCTGCGCAGATCTTACTGCCGAGGTTGTGGCGGATATGGATAAGATAGAGTCAAAATTCAAGCTTTAAGGCAGGGTGAACGCAAGAGATTTACTTTTGACGCTTGGTTCGGGATGAAATTGACAGTTGCACAATTGGCCGAGCGGATCGGCGCGGAGCTGGCTGATAATACGAACGCCGCTGATCAAGTGATAGGGTCGGTGGGTCCGATCGAGGCGGCCGGCGCCGGTGACGTTACATTTGTTGCGGATGATAAGCACAAAGTGGCGTTGGAAGCCTGTGGTGCGGGTGCGGTTATTGTTTCCGAGCGTCTTGACGGCTTTGACAAGCCGCAATTGATAGTGAAAAATGTGGATGCGGCTTTGATTGAAGTTTTGCGCATTTTTGCCCCTAAGTTGAAATCCGCAACTGAGGGCATTGACTCGAGCGCCGTAACCGGAAAGGATGTCAAGATAGGCAAGGGCGTTTCCGTAGGACCTGGGGTGGTAATTGACGATGGTGTTGAAATCGGCGAAAACAGCATAATCGCAGGCGGGTGCAAGATAGGTGAGGATTCGAGCATCGGAAAGAATTGCCGGCTCGACAGTAACGTTGTTATTTACCATAACTGCCGTTTAGGCAACAACGTGATCGTTCAGGCCAACAGCACAATTGGGTCAACGGGTTTTGGATACTCGTTCATTGACGGCGCCCATCGACTTATTCCCCACAACGGGGGCGTGGTGATTGAAGACTTTGTGGAGATAGGTGCGAACTGCTGTGTTGACAGGGCGAAGTTCGGCAATACGATAATCGGAGCCGGGACAAAGATAGATAATCTCGTTCAGATTGCGCATAACGTGGTAATCGGCAAGTGCTGTCTTATAGTGGCGCTGGTTGGCGTTTCGGGCAGTTGTAAGCTGGGCGACGGCGTTGCGCTGGGCGGCCAGGTTGGGCTGGCGGACAATATCGAGATTGGGGCCGGTGCAATGATAGCCGCGCAGAGCGGGATTATGAAAGACGTAGGAGCCGGGCGGCAGATGCTCGGGAGCCCGGCTATGGAGAGGAGAGAGGCCTTTCGCGTTATAAACCTCATGATGAGGTTGCCGAAGTTTGCTAAGCAGTTGAAGCAACTGAGCAAGAGGATGGAAAGCCTTGAAGCTTCAGAAGACGATAAAAAATGAAGGCAGGATAGCCGGTAGAGGTTTGTTCGCAGGCAAGGAGGCGAAGGTTACTTTTCGGCCTGCTCCAGCAAATGCCGGGGTAACATTCGTGCGGACGGATGTTCCTGAGCCGGTTCGGATTAGCGCTGTTGCGCCGAACGTTGCCGAGCGGAGCCGCAGGACGACGATAAAGAAGGGACCGGTCAGTATAGAAACGATCGAGCACTGCTTGGCGGCGATCAACGCCCTTGAGATCGATAACGTTTTGGTTGAGGTTAACAGCTCGGAGCTGCCTGCTCCGGATTGCAGTTGTGCCGAGTATTTCAAGGTGCTCAAGCGGGCCGGGATAGTTGAGCAGAACGTCAACCGCAAAGAGTATGTTATCAGCAAGCCCATTACCATTACATCGGGGGATGCATCGATATATGCGCTGCCTTACTCCGATGACGGACTGAGTCTGACGTACGACCTGGATTACGGCGGGCACACGGGCATAGGCAGACAGATTTTCAGTTGTCGGCTTACTCCCGATGATTTTGAGAGGCATCTGGCCTCTGCGCGAACCTTTCTGCTGGAGGCAGAGGCCAAGCAATTTAGGGCCCGTGGGATAGGGACGCACGTTAGTCCTCGCGACCTCCTGGTCATCAACTCAGACGGGCCCATCAAGAACAGCTTCAGGTTTCCCAACGAGTGCGTCAGGCACAAGATTGTGGATTTGGTCGGTGATCTTGCGCTGGTGGGTCGCGCAGTCAAGGGCAGGATTGTGGCCTATAAGAGCGGGCATTCGCTGAACCAGCAGCTTGCAAGGAAACTCTACGAAGCGGCCCAACAGCAGGAGCGCATCGAGAAGTTCGGGACCGACGCGGTTCTGGATATTTCGAGGATTCAAAAGATACTGCCGCACCGATATCCATTTTTGTTGGTGGACAAGATAGTGGAGGTTGAAGGTGATACGTGGATAAAAGGGATCAAGAACGTAAGTTTCAACGAGCAATTTTTCCAGGGTCATTTTCCGGGCACTCCCATAATGCCCGGTGTTCTTATCGTCGAAGCTATGGCCCAGGTGTCCGGTTTGCTGTTTGCTCAGAGGCTCGAGCTTACAGGCAAGCTTGCGGTGCTGTTAAGCATGAACGATGTAAAACTTCGCAAAGCTGTTGTGCCGGGGGATCAGCTTATCCTCACGGCCGAGACGGTCCGGTTGAAGAAAAGAACGGCCCAGTGCCGATGCAGGGCGATGGTGGGCGATGTCGTAGTCGCCGAAGCAGAAATCAGGTTTATGCTTGTTGACGAAGAGAAGGTATGAGAGTGGTGACGGTGAATGTTTTGGTTTTGATTGCGAGCAGAGAGTTGAAATGTCTGAGATGCATCCAAGCGCAGTAGTCCATAAAGACGCCGAGTTGGCCGACGGGGTTATGATCGGTCCGAATTGTGTGATCGGCAGCGGGGCATCAATCGGGTCGGGCACGGTGCTCGATGCGAATGTGGTGATTGAGAAGAACGTCAAGATTGGAAGGAACAACCGTTTCTTTTCCAATTCCGTTATCGGCGCCTTGCCTCAGGTGCTGGGTTTGACAGAGTCAGAGGTTGGAGGACTTGTGATAGGGGACGGCAACGTTCTGCACGAGCAGGTGACGATCCATTCGAGCATGCACCCAGACAAAGCGACCAAAATAGGAAATGATAACTTCCTTATGGTCGGGGTGCACCTTGGACATGACTGCCGGCTTGAAGATAAGATTGTTATGAGCAACTGTGCACAGGTGAGCGGGCACTGCAGGATCGAGACGGGGGTATGGCTCAGCGGTATGGTTGGTTTGCATCAGTTTGTTACTCTTGGCAAGTGGTGCTTCGTGGCGGGGCTTGCCGGACTTAATAAGGACATACCACCTTTTCTGACTGTGAGCGGTCATTATCCACCGATGGTTCGCGGCGTTAATAGACGTGGAATGCGGCGGGCCGGCTTGAACGAGGAGCAGCAAGAGCGAATTTTAGAGGCGTACAGAAGACTCTACCGCCAGGGAGGCACGCTTCTGGAGAATGCAGACGCTTTGGCTCAGGAGGACGGGCTGGATGAAAACGTCGGGGCAATTGTTGATTCGATAATAAGGAGCAGCAAGCATCAATACGGCAGGTACCTCGAGACGTTAAGGAAGTTTTAAATTTCAAGTTTTAGGGATTCGAGTATGCAAGATGCGAGGGTGCGCACTGCGGTAGTAGGCGCGGGCAAGATGGGTGCGATACACGCAAAGGTCTATGATCAGTTGCCGCAGTGCGATTTTGTAGCGGCGGTTGATATCAACGCGGCCAAAGCTCAGCGGCTGGCAGACAAATATAGTTGTTCGGCCTATACGGATTGCGCGGATATTCTTGGCAAGGTCGATGCGGTAACGATAGCGACCCCCACGGTGACGCATCTGGCGCTGGCGAAGGCATTTATCAAGAATAAGGTTGCGGTGCTGATTGAAAAGCCGCTGGCCGCCAACGTCAGGGAGGGCAAGAAGATCGTGTCACTTGCGAGGAAGAACAACAGCGTGGTTGCGGCGGGGCATTCCGAGCGTTGCAATCCTGTCGTTCAGGCGATGAAACGGCTTGCCATCGAACCGAAGTTTATCGAGGCCAACCGCATCAGTCCGTATCCGTTCAGGTCAACGGATGTGGGGGTTGTTCTGGATGTGATGATCCACGACATAGATATTATTCTGTCTCTGGCGGCAAGCAAGATTAAGAGGGTCGATGCCGTCGGTGTTAATGTCATAGGAGAGAAGGAAGATATCTGTAACGCGAGGATTGTTTTCGATAACGGCTGTATTGCAAATATTACGGCTTCGCGATTGGCGCTGAAGACCGACCGACGAGTGCGGGTATTCTCCCGGCAGGCGTACCTGAGCGCCGACTTTTCCAGAAAAAGCGGGATTATCATTAAGGCCGATCCGAATATTAACGTCGTCAAGTGGATACAAGAGCACAAAGAATCCGGGGATTTCGATATGACGGCAGTGAACTGGCCGGATCTGCTGCACATTGAGCAGCTTGACATAAATGACAAAGAGCCGATCCGTCTCGAGCAGGAGGCCTTCCTGAAGGCGGTTGCCGACAGGACGCTTACCCCAGAGGTCAGCGCCGAAGAGGGTCTGGCCGCACTGGAATGCGCTGCGAAGATTCTTGCTTCAGTCAAAAAACACAAGTGGAATGAGCAAATAGATTATGGCGCATAGTGACCAGCCTATGGAAGAAATTGAATGGTCTGTGCATAAGAGTTTTGGTTTTGAGAAAGACTTTTTATGATCAATAAGTTTTGGTGCTGTGGGTTGTTGACGGCGGCCGTTTTGTTTTGCGGTTGTGCCGGGGAACCGAAAGATGTGGAGTCGGAAACGAAAACAGTGGAATCGAAAACAAAGATGGTAAAGCTGGAAACGAGCATGGGTGATATCGTTATTGAACTTGATGAGGCCGCTGCTCCTGTTACGGTGAAGAATTTCCTGGTGTATGTCGAGGAAGGCTTCTATGACGGGACGATATTTCACAGGGTCATACGGGACTTTATGATACAAGGGGGCGGGTTTACAGCCGAGATGGCACGGAAAGAAGCGCATGCGCCGATTGTCAACGAAGCGAGCAACGGCTTGAAAAATGATCGAGGCACTATCGCGATGGCCCGGACCCCTGATCCGGACAGTGCAACGACCCAGTTCTTTATCAATCACAAGAACAACGACTCTCTGAACTATATTGAAAATCGCAATCCGGGGTATGCTGTATTCGGCAAGGCGGTCGAAGGTATGGACGTTGTAGATGCCATCGCGGCGGTAAAGACAACGAATCGAATGGGCATGCCCAATGTTCCGGTTGAGCCTGTAGTGATAAAATCGGCTAAGGTCATATCGGAATAAGGGCTGCTTGAGGTCCGGGATTGAGTACGGTCAGGTTTTTAGCTTGAGCTTACCGACGAGCTGATGGGCAAGGCGGGTAGGTTCGGGCAGGCGATATTTGGTTGTGCAGGCGAGGGTGATTTTTATGGCATCTCTTAGGGCACACTTGTGGCCCACGGAGACAAAGACGGGCCGGCAATTGGTGCGGGTTCTAACCACTGCGCCGATGGTTTCGTATCGCGTATCGCGTATTGCGGATTGCGTGTTGTGTTTTGGCCTTTTTTTGTCTGTTAGTAAAGTGTGGGAGCCTTTTTCAAGCGGGGGCTCTTCAAATTGGCCGGTCAGTCTGCTCTTTGCGCAGCCGATGGTGGGGCTATTGAAAAACAGGCCCAGGTGTGCGGCCAAGCCAAGCCGGCGAGGATGGGCGATGCCCTGGCCGTCGATGATAAAGACATCCGGCTGTTTTTGCAGCTTCTCGACTGCGGCAATGCAGACTGGGGCCTCGCGAAAGGAAAGCAGGCCGGGGATGTAGGGGAAGGTTACTTTTCTGGCAGCACTTGCCGTTTCGACCGGCTCAAAGTCGCCGAGTTGCAGAACGATGACGGCGGCGAGGATTTTCTTGCCGTCTTTGCTGAAGGCGCAGTCAATACCTGCGACCGTTTTGGGCAACCTTTTCAGCGGCGTAAGCCGCACTCTGCAGGCCAGGCGTTCCTGTACGTCTCTGGCCTTAGAATAAGATAAGTTCCAGCTATGCAGCTTTTCCATCAATTATTGCGATCATTTTCAACGGTTGTCTGGTTGGCTCAATCACCAATTTACATTTTACCTTTTGGGGGTAGTTTGGTACAATCGTTAGTTTGTGTTATTGCCGGTTTTTTGAAAGTGGTGTCGGTAACACGTGCAAAGAGGTAATATGGCCAAAAGGGCAGAAAAAGCGATCAGGATAACGGGTGCGGCTGAGCACAATCTTAAGAACATCAGCCTGAGCATTCCGCGTGATAAGCTGGTGGTTATTACGGGGATAAGCGGCTCGGGCAAGAGCTCGCTTGCGTTCGATACGGTTTATGCCGAGGGGCGCAGGAAGTATGTCGAGTCGCTCAGTGCGTACGCGAGGCAGTTTCTGGAACAGATGCAAAAGCCCGCCGTATCGGATATTACAGGTTTGCCGCCGACGATTGCGATTGAGCAGCGACGGGCGGGGGGCAATCCGCGCTCGACCGTGGCTACCGCGACGGAGATTTACGATTATTTCAGGGTGCTTTTTGCGCGTGCCGGTCAGCCGCACTGCTGGGTGTGCGGCAAGGAGATTACGAGCCAGCACTCTTCGCAGATAGTTGAGTCGATACTTGGACGGCCTGAGGGGACGAAAGTGCAGATTTGTGCTCCGTTAGTGCGCGGCAAGAAGGGCGAACATAAAGAGATTTTTGCCGACATTCAGCGCGAGGGCTTCGTTCGCGTGCGTGTTGACGGAGCGACTTACGATGTGAGCCGGGGCAGCGGGGTACCGGCTTTGAACAAGAACAAGAAGCACCATATCGCAGCGGTGGTTGACAGGCTGATAATCAAGGATTCGATTCGCGTTCGGTTGGCTGATTCGGTGGAGACGGCGCTGAAATTAGCCGACGGGATAGTCCTGGTTCTGGTGGCCGAGCCCAGCAAGGACAAGCAAAACGGCGGTGAAGGTAAGGCCCCTGGGCTAAGGGCCCCTGGCGGAAAGGACAACTGGGAGGAGGTTATATACAGCGAGAAGTTTGCCTGTTCCAAGCATCCGCAGGCGTCTCTTGAGGAGCTGTCGCCGCGGCTGTTCAGCTTCAACAGTCCGTACGGCGCGTGCAAGAGCTGCGACGGTCTGGGGACGATTCTGGAATTTGATCCTGATCTGATAGTGCCCGACAAGAGCGTTTCACTGGAGAACGGTGCGATCGATGCGTGGCGCAAGGGCGGCAAGAGAATGAACATCTTCTACAATCGGCTGGTCAAGCGGTTCTGCAGAAAAATGGGCATCAGCAAGTCCATTCCATTCGAGCGGATACCAAAAGAATACAGGAGGATTTTGCTTTACGGGACCACGACGGACGATGAGGGGAAATACGGCGTGTGGTTTGAGGGTGTTATCGGGAACCTTACGCGGCGATGGGAGAATACAACGAGTGAATACGTTAAGGCCAGGCTGCACAGCTATCTCTCGGAGCAGTCGTGCCAGAAGTGCGGCGGTGCGCGTCTTAGGGCCGAGGCCATTGCTGTTACCGTGGGAGGCAAAAGCATAAACCAGTTGACGTCGCTGAGTATCGAAAGGGCGCAGCAGTTCTTCAAGACGCTAAAACTGGACAAAGAGAAATCTGTGATTGCCGCGCAGGTGTTGAAAGAGATAAAGGCCCGGCTCAGGTTTATGGTCGATGTTGGTCTTGGGTATCTAACGTTGGACAGAATGAGCAGGACGCTTGCCGGCGGTGAGGCCCAGCGAATCCGGCTGGCCACGCAGGTCGGCAGCGGTCTGGTGGGTGTTTGCTACGTGCTTGATGAACCTACGATAGGTCTGCACAAGCGCGACAACGACCGGCTGCTCGGGATACTGCAGCGGCTGACCCGGCTCGGTAATACGGTTATAGTGGTTGAGCACGATGAGGATATTATCAGGAGCGCGGACCATATTATCGACATAGGGCCGGCGGCCGGGACGCATGGCGGCGAGGTCGTTGTACAGGGAAGCCTGGCTGATGTTGCACGCTGTGAAAGATCTCTGACGGGCGAGTATCTCAGCGGCAAGAAGAGCATAGCACTGCCGGTAAAAAGAAGGAAATATAGTCTGAGAAAGTGCATCGAGGTAAAGGCCGCGGCGGAAAATAATCTCAAGGGCATCGATGTCAAATTTCCGCTTGGTGTGTTCAGTTGCGTTACTGGGGTATCGGGTTCCGGCAAGAGCACTTTGGTCAGCCAGATTCTGCTCAGAGCATTGAAACGCAGGCTGTATCAATCACGCGAGAGGCCCGGCAAGCATAAGAACATCCTGGGCACTTCCCAGATTGATAAGGTCATAGAAATAGACCAATCGCCAATCGGAAGGACTCCTCGGAGCAATCCGGCCACGTACACCGGTGTGTTTGATCTGATCCGGAAACTGTTTTCGATAACGCGAGAGGCGAAGATTCGCGGTTACAAACCGGGCCGATTCAGCTTTAACGTCAAAGGTGGCCGCTGCGAATACTGCAAGGGACAAGGGACTAAGAAGATTGAGATGCACTTTTTGCCTGATGTTTATGTTACGTGCCAGAGCTGCAAGGCCAAGAGATTCAATCCGGAAACACTGCAGGTCACGTACAAGGGCAAGAACATTGCGGATGTGCTCGATATGCGGATTGCCGACGCGCTTGATTTCTTTGCGAATTTCCCGAAGATTATGCGGATACTGCAAACGCTTGCAGACGTTGGTATGGGTTATATGCAGTTGGGTCAGGCTTCGACGACTCTTTCGGGCGGTGAGGCCCAGCGGGTCAAGCTTTCGGCGGAATTAGGCAAGGCGGCCACGGGACATACTTTGTACGTACTGGATGAGCCGACCACGGGTCTGCACTTTGCTGATATTCATAACTTGCTGAATGTATTGGGCCGGCTTTGCGACATGGGCAATACGGTGGTGGTGATAGAGCATAATCTTGATGTTATCAAGATGGCAGACTATATAATAGACCTCGGTCCCCAAGGTGGTGATGCCGGCGGGCAGGTCGTGGTGGCTGGTGCGCCCGATGAGATTGTTAAGAACAGAAAGAGTTATACGGCCAGGTATCTAAAGGCAAAACTCTGTGAATGAGCTAGTGTTCTGTCACACGTGATTTGACGAGTTGTCATTCCGCACTTGATGCGGAATCCAGAGCGGCAAGGATCTGGATTCCCGCTTTCGCGGGAATGACACCGGTTCGCGGGAATGACACCGGTCATCTGAGATATGATATAGAGCGTTGTTGGGCGAATCGCCAGGCGTGGAATGAAAGAAAGCAAAGATGTGGGAGTTTCAACTACGCAGGGTTGAAGATTTGACGGAATTGAGCAGCCGGCTCGGCGTCGATGTCGATGCCGTGAAGGATGTTTCGATTTTGTCTGAGCCTGTGCAGGCTGGAGGTCTTGTCATACCTAATTCGTTGGCCGTGCATCCCATGGAAGGGTGTGACGGGGACTCGGATGGTGGGCCGGGCAAGCTGACCCTCCGGCGATACGAGAGATTTGCCGCCGGCGGGGCGGGGTTGATTTGGGCGGAGGCGACGGCGGTTGTGCCGGAGGCCAGGGCCAATCCGAGGCAATTGTGGCTCAACGAAAAGAACAAAGATAGCTTCGCGACAATGGCCAAAAGGATGCGGGAGGTCGCAGCCGAAAGTATGGGGGGCGAGCATAGACCTGTAATCGTGATGCAGCTTACTCACTCGGGTCGATACAGCAAGCCAAAGGGCATCGCGCAACCAATGATTGCCCAGCGTGACCCTTACCGGGACCCGTTAGCTCCACAGCAAAAGCCCGATCCGAACAGAGGGAGCAAGATACCGGACGATTGGCCTGTCGTGACGGATGATTATCTCGACGGACTCGTGGATGCTTATGTTGAGGCGGCGAGAATTGCCTTCGAGGCGGGGTTCGACGCGGTGGACGTGAAATCGTGTCACGGGTATTTGATCAACGAGCTTTTTGCCTGTCACAACAGGCCAGGCAAATATGGAGGCTCGTTCGAGAACCGGACGAGGTTTGTGTTAGACGTGGTTGATAAGATTCATCAGGAGCTTGGTGACGATAAGGCGGTGGTCACGAGGCTCGGCGTTTATGACGCCATACCGTATCCTTACGGCTGGGGTGTTGATAAGGATGATTACAGCAGGCCGGATTTGACCGAGCCGAAGAAGCTGATTGGGCTTCTGCGGCAGCGAGGGGTCAAGCTGATTAACGTGACGGTGGCCAATCCGTATTACAACCCGCATGTCGGTAGGCCCTTCAATGAGACGATAGTCGGCGGGTACGAAGAGCCGGAGCATCCATTGGCCGGCGTGGCCAGGCTGATAAACACCGCAGGTGAAATCCAGAAAGAATTCAGCGATATTGCGATTGTGGGGACGGGTTATAGCTGGCTGCGGACGCTGTTTGCGAACGTAGCGGCGGCAAATAAGGCGAACGGCCTGGTGAGCCTGGCCGGTGCCGGGCGGATGGCGTTTGCATATCCCGATTTTGCCAAGGATATCTTTACGAAAGGTCGGATGTATCCGGAAAAGGTCTGCGTGAGCTGCAGCGCGTGTACGCAGATTATGCGTGACGGGGGAATGGCTGGCTGCGTTGTGCGGGACAACGAGGTGTATGGGCCGATATTTGAGCACGGGCGGATGAGCGACAGGGAGAATCTCGCCCGCCTGGCGTCTGCGTGCCGGAATTGCCAGGAGTCTACGTGCCGGTTGGCGTGCCCGGCCGGCGTTGATATTCCGAAATTCATCAGCCTATTTTTAGATGGCAAAGACAGGGGTGCTTATGAGGTGCTAAGAGAGGCCAATATATTCTCCGAGGTGTGTGCGTGGCTGTGCCCTGTCGAGCAGCAGTGCGAGGGTAATTGCCTGCAGGGCGTGATTGGTGACGGGCCTTTGCCGATTGCGAAGATACAGAGGTACCTGGCAGAGCAGGCCAACAAGAAGGGCTGGTCGAAGCTGCGAATACCAGAAGCAAGCACTGGGAAGAAGATTGCTGTAATCGGCGCGGGCCCGGCGGGTCTTGCCTGTGCGGCGAAGCTGCTCGAGGCCGGGCACAGCGTGACAGTTTTCGATAAGAGCAGCGAATTCGGTGGAATGGTTGAGTCGGTGATCCCCGAGGACAGGCAGAGTGGTTCACTGAAGAATGAGATTGCGGCGGTCTTTAGCGATGTGCCTGAGGAGAGGATGATTCTGCGTCTGGGCAAGGAGCTGGATGCCGGTTTCAACCTCGATACGATTATGTCGGAGGGTTTTGACGCGGCCTTTATCGGTATGGGCCTGCCCCAGTCAGTCAGCACAAGCGATACAAATGAGCATATTGAGGGTTTATGGAGTGCGCTGGAGTTTCTTTCTGCGGCCAGGGAGCCGGGGGGACCGGACGTTGCCGGTAAGAGCGTGGCGGCGATTGGCGGGGGCAATACGGCTATGGATGTGGCGGTTGCGGCCGGCGAGCTCGGGGCGAAGGATGTTTATATCATATACCGCAGGTCGTTCAAGGAGATGCCGGCCTGGGGATCCGAGCGTGACAGGGCGATGAAGGCAGGCGTTCATTTTCTGATATTGACACAGCCGATTGGATTTAACTCTGAAAACGGCAAGGTCACAGGGATAAGGGTTTGCCCGACAAGATTAGGTGAGCCGGACGCTTCGGGCCGACGCAGGCCTGAGCCGGCCGAATCGAACGCTTACGATCTTGATATGGACATCGTGGTCGAGGCGATAGGACAAGGGAGCCCAAAGGAAATCGGAGAAATTCTGCCCGGCGTGGAATTGCGAAACGGACTTATACAAACGCCCGAAGGTACGGCGGCGACATCCCGGGCGGGGGTCTTTGCCGGCGGCGACCTTGTGCGAGGGGCATCAACGGTGGTTGCGGCCGTGGCGGACGGAATGGCAGCGGCGAAAGAAATTGGCGAATTCTTGAAGGAATAAATGAGGAAGGATCTGAGTATGGCAGAAAGGCCTGTAGCGATTGTTACCGGGGCGAGTCGTGGTATCGGAAGAGCGATCGCATTGGAATTGGCGAGCCTGGGATATGATTTGGTGGTGAACCGCGTTCAGGATGCTCCCCCGAAGACCAAAGCCGAGGCCGAAGAGCTTGGCGCTGAGTGTGAATTTGCCCAGGGTGACGTCAGCAAGGCTGAGGATCGAAGGCGGCTCGTTGAGACGACCAAAAGCAAGTTCGGCAGATGCGATATGCTGGTAAACAACGCAGGGGTCAGCGTGGCCAAGCGAGTTGATATGCTCGAGACAACGGAGGAGAGCTTTGACAGGGTTATCGGGATAAACCTCAAGGGGCCTTACTTTCTGACCCAGCAGGCAGCCAACTGGATGATCAAGCAGAAAAAGGAGCATCCGGAGCGGGCGTTTCGGATTGTGAACATCGGGTCGATTTCCGCATATACGAGTTCGCCGGCGCGCGGCGAATACTGCGTAAGCAAGGCGGGCGTGACGATGATGACGAAGCTTTATGCAGACAGGTTGGCTGAATACAACATCGGAGTGTTTGAGATCAGTCCGGGCATAATAGAGACGGATATGACCAGTGCGGTCAAAGGCAAATATGACAAGCTGATTGCCGAGGGGCTAACGCCGATCAGGCGATGGGGCCGGCCGGAAGATGTGGCGAAAGCCGTCGGCGCCATCGCGGAAGGCAAACTTGATTTTTCGACCGGCAACGTGATTGACGTTGACGGGGGATTTCATTTGAAGAGACTATAGGAGGATTTACCGCAGAGATCTCGGCAAGGTGGCAGTGAAAGAGGTATTGAAATGGATATCAGAAGCACGATTACGACTTTGTTAAGGGATGGGTTTGTTCTGGTGTTCAATCAAGATAAGCTGGACATTGTCAGGACGGCTGAGGCACTTGTCAAGGCGGGTGTGAATAATATGGAACTAACCTGTCGTATAAGCAAGCCGCTGGAGAAGCTTGCGCGGCTGCGTAAGGAGCTTCCGGACTTTGCGGCAGGTGTGGCGAGTTTGATCGACTCAGCTTCAATGCTTGAGGTTTACAACCGGGCCAATCCACAGGACCCGCTGCCTTGGTTGCGGCAGGTTGTCGATGCAGGTGCGTGTTACCTTGTCTCGGCGGTCAATTTCAGTGACGAGAGCTTCAAGAGCTTTGCCGGGCGGATACCTATGATACCGGGCTGCGGCAGTGCGGGCGAAGTTGTCGATCAGTTTTCCAAGGGGGCGAATCTTTGCAAGGTATTTCCTGCCAAGCAGTTAGGCGGCCCGGCTTTCATCAAGGCGATTGATGCGCCGCTTCATAAGATCATCAGCTTAGTGCCTACGGGCGGCACGAATCCAAGCAATATTCCCGACTACATAGACGCCGGAGTCCTGGTCCTGGGCGGGTCGTTCAGCATGACCGAAAAGGCAACGATGAAGAAAATAGTCGATGAGCAGGACTACGAACTTCTGGCCGAAGAGCTGACAGTAGTCAAACACCTGATAGACACACTGAGGGGCGAGAAATATCCGGATATCGATTTTGCCAAGGCGTCGATCGAAGAAATCAGTAAGGCCACCGGCAGATATTTTAACATTGCATAGACGCATAAAATCGCCAGAGGCCCTGTGGCCCGGCAAGCGAGTTACTCAATACCTGATAAGAGAAAGAATCGTGGAAAAAAGACAGATAGCCAATCAAACGTTCACCTTTCATCGGTACAATACTGTGATTGTGGGCTCGGGTGCTGCGGGGATGAACTGTGCGGTGCACCTGTGTGAGTTTATGGGTCGAAAAGGGCTGGAGAATCCGGCAGAGAGGATTGTGGTTGTGACAGGGGGGCTTGCTTTAGGCGCCTCGCGGATGAGCGGCTCCGATAAGCAGACCTATTATAAGATGGGTACAAGTCCGGACGTGGCCGACAGTGCCGAGGAATTCGCCAAGACGTTGACTGCCGCCGGCTGCTGCCACGGGGATCTGGCACTTGCCGAGGCGATCGGCTCGCTTCCGGAATTCTACCATTTGGTCCGGGCGGGTGTTCCGTTCCCGACGGACTCTATGGGCAGCTTCATCGGATATAAAACAGATCACGACCCTTCTGAGAGGGCCACGTCGGCGGGCCCGAAGACGAGCAAGTTTATGAGCGAGGCTCTGCAGAGGCAGCTCGATGGGTATGGTGTCACGATAGCGGACAAACAGGAGGTGATGCATTTACTGACGGTCGGCTCGGGCGGTTCGGCGCGAATTGCCGGCGTGGTGACTTTCGACAAGGGTCGCATTTATAGAGTGAAGCGCACCATAAACGTTTACCTCGGTGCAAACATAGTGCTCGCGGCCGGTGGGCCCGGCGAGCTTTACAAGACAAGCGTTTATCCCAAAGGCCAGTTCGGTATTCACGGGCTTGCCTTTAAGGCGGGCCTGGCGGCACAGAACCTGACCGAGTCGCAATTCGGACTGGCAAGCACCAAGTTTCGATGGAACGTCTCGGGCACTTATATGCAGGCGATTCCGCGAATTTTCAGCACGGACAAGAAAGGCGGCGATGAGCGGGAGTTCCTTGCGGACTATTTCCCTTCGATGAGCAAGATGGCGACGAGTATTTTTCTCAAGGGTTATCAGTGGCCTTTCGACCCGCAGCGGATTGAGAATCATCAATCATCGTTGATTGATGTTCTGGTTTTCAGCGAGACGCAAAAGGGCAGGCGTGTGTTCATGGACTTTCTGCACAATCCGGCCTTTGGGCCCAGAGGCGCCGGTGGTGGCACGCCCATCTTGGCCGTGGATCCACTGGCTGCAAGCCCGTGCCACACTGAGGCGGATTCGGGGGCTGGAAGCCCGTGCCGCACCGAGACGTTTGATATTGAGCATCTCAAGCCGGAAGCACGCCAATATCTGGAAAAGGCCGGAGCAATTCAGGATACGCCTATCGAACGGCTTTTTGCTATGAATCCGCCTGCCATTGAAATATACAAGGACAATGGTATCGATTTGTATTCGGAGCCGTTGGAGATTGCGGTTTGTGCTCAGCACAACAACGGCGGCTTTGCGGTGAACACGTGGTGGGAGTCCAACATACCCGGGACCTTTGTAATCGGCGAGATGGCGGGTACTCACGGCGTCAAACGGCCCGGTGGTTCGGCCCTTAATGCCGGGCAGGTTGGCGGTTTGCGAGCAGCACAATACATCGTGAACGTTTATGGTTGCCAGGTGCCGAATTACTCGAGCCAGGAGAGCCAGATTGATCGCCAGTTGGTTGAATTGATCACGAGACTCGACCGTTACAGAGTCTCCGGCGGTCCTATGCCGAAGCAAGCGATAAAGGCAATCCAGTCTCGTATGACGGCGTCGGCCGGACACGTACGACAGTTGAGGGATGCCCGCAGGGCTTTGAAGCAGGCCGTTGAACTCTATAGATGCATTCAAAAGCAAGGGCTGATGTTAAACGGCAAAAAGGACATCGTATGGGCGATACGGGCAGAGCATCTGGCTTTAACGAGTGTTGCGTATCTAAAGGCAATTGTAGAGCTGCTTGTGCAAGGCAGCGGGTCGCGCGGCTCGCATCTTGTTGTGGCCAAGGATGGGATTGAGGTGCACCCTGATGTTATTAACGAAACAACCGGCGAATCTTTGAAGTTCAAACCGGGGAATGAGTCCCTGAGGCATTCCATATTGCAGATCGAATATGACAAGGATTTGCCCCGCTTCTTCCGGTGCGAGAATGTGAAAGTCAGGCCGGCGCCCCTGGGGCCAGGCCCGAGCGACAGGAAGGCATTTGAGCCGGCCTGGCGGGATTACAGAGAGGGAAAAATCTACAGCAAAGACTAAAGATAGTCGATAACGGATGTGACAAAGGCAATATGCAATAAGATAGCAGGAGTCGCGGTTTTTATGATTGTTCAGGCGCTTAAGTGGGTTGGCGATGTTGACGGCTTTTTGGAGCTTGTGGATCAGCGGCGGCTGCCTG
Source organism: uncultured Pirellulales bacterium (assembly GCA_964459805.1). Classification (GTDB taxonomy): domain Bacteria; phylum Planctomycetota; class Phycisphaerae; order Sedimentisphaerales; family Anaerobacaceae; genus DAOVRL01. Next base: position 4,684 of record CAYWOD010000011.1, on the reverse strand, counting down.
CTGAGTTTGTCAAGTTTCAGTGCCGGGACACCGAGCAGCTTTACGAAGCGATAAAGACTCTTGCCGTTCGCGGTGCCCCTGCTATAGGGGTCTCGGCGGCTTACGGGCTGGTTTTATGTATGCAGAAGTTAGCGCCGGATAATAGCGCCGAACAAGGGATGCACGTTTTGGGCCGGTCGTGCGAATACTTGGCGTCGGCCCGTCCGACTGCGGTGAATTTGTTTTGGGCGACCGAAAGGGTTCGTCGAAAAGCCCAGGAGTTTGTGGCCGGGCAACCGGAGGCAACTGTGGCGGCATTGCACGAGTTTGTTCTGAGCGAGGCCAACGCGATCTGCGCCGAAGACATAGATATGTGCCGGCGCATCGGCGTGAACGGCCAGAATCTCATCAAAGAAGATTCCGGTGTTTTGACGCATTGCAACGCCGGGGCACTGGCAGCGGCGGGGCAGGGGACGGCACTATCAGTGATGTTTGAGGCGCACAACAGAGGCAGGAATTTCAAGGTCTATGCAGATGAGACTCGGCCATTGCTGCAGGGTGCGCGGTTGACGGCGTGGGAGCTGCAAGAAGGCGGAATTGACGTGTCGGTTATCTGTGACAATATGGCCGGGTGGCTGATGGCCCAGGGTAAAATAAACGCGGTAATAACCGGCGCCGACCGAATCGCGGCAAATGGTGACACGGCGAACAAGATAGGCACGTACAGCTTGAGCATTCTTGCGAGAGAACACGGCATACCATTCTACATTGCGGCGCCTTCGAGCACATTTGATCTGAGTATAAGAAGCGGAGCGGAGATACCGATTGAGCAAAGATCCGCCGATGAGGTGACGAAGTTTGCAGGAACGCAAACCGCTCCCGACGGCGTTGACGTGTACAATCCGGCTTTCGACGTTACCCAGACCCGCGATATTGCCGCCATCATTACCGAAAAGGGAGTGATCGAGAATCCCAACACCGCCGCCGTCATGGAACACTTGAAGCCGGGCCGCAGCGTAAGACAGGGTTGAGGTCATGATTGAGTCGAATAATCAAACCCCACACTCATCTGAGAACCACACTCAGCCCGCCGACGAACTGGTGCCTCGCTGGCGAAAGCGAAATTCATATTATTACAAGTGGCTGGACAAGATTTACAGATTTGTAGTCCGACCGGGCAGCAGGGTATTGCACGTCGGCTGTGAATGCGGCGACCTTTTGGCCGCGGTAAAGCCTTCGTACGGCGTTGGGATTGATGCAGATGCAGAGTCGATCGAATTGGCCAAGAAGCGATTCGGCCACCTGAATTTCTACCAGATGGACCCACATGAGTTGGAGCTTGGCGAGAAGTTCGACTACGTTCTTATATGTAACTCGCTGGGTAGATGGCGCGATATTCAGCGGGTTCTCGAGCGCGTTCGCCCGCTGACGGACCAGCACACGCGGATTGTCATCACCTATTACAACTATCTCTGGGAGGCGGTTCTGAGTCTGGGGTCGCTGCTGCGAATCCGCCGGCCTTACCCTTATCAAAACTGGCTGCCGCCCGGTGACATATCAAATCTGCTCGAGTTGAGCGGTTTCGATGTTATTCGAAGCACTTCTTATCTGATGATGCCCAAACGGATTCCGCCCTTGACGGCTTTCTCCAACTACATTCTTTCGCTGCTTCCGGGGTTCCGGTATTTCAACCTGGTGAATCTTGTGATAGCCCGTCCTGCGCCTGTGGCTACTCACGATGAGGATTTATCTGTGTCTGTAATAGTGCCGTGCAGAAACGAACGCGGGAATATCAAAGATGCAGTGACGCGAATCCCTCAAATGGGGAGGGAAACGGAAATAATCTTCGTTGACGGCAACAGCACGGACGGTACGACCGACGAGATAGAACGTCAGATAACCGAACATCCGGATCGCAATATCCGCTTGATTCGCCAAGGTGACGGAATAGGCAAGGGTGATGCGGTAAGAAAAGGCTTCGCCGCCGCGCAGGGAGATGTGTTTGTCATCCAGGACGCGGACCTGACGGCTCCGCCCGAAGATTTGCCGAAGTTCTTCAGGGCGCTGCGTGACGGCCAAGGCGAATTCATCAACGGCTCGCGACTTGTTTATCCGATGGAGAAGCAGGCAATGCGGTTTTTGAATCTTCTCGGAAACAAGTTCTTCGGCGCACTGTTTAGCTGGCTGCTTGGTCAGAGATTCAGGGATACGCTTTGCGGGACGAAAATGATCAGCAAAAAGGACTACGAGCTTATAGAGGCCAACCGTTCTTATTTCGGCGATTTCGACCCGTTCGGTGATTTTGATCTTATCTTTGGAGCGGTCAAGCAAAATCTCAAGGTTGTCGAGGTTCCGGTGGCTTATCGTGCAAGGACTTACGGCGCGACGAATATCAGTCGTTTTACCCACGGCTGGCTGCTGCTGAAGATGAGCTGGATAGCGTTTAAGAAAATCAAGTGGCTCGGAAGGACACGTTAGACTAATAGGGACCGGCCAACTCTAAACCGTAAGGAGCTTTATGAGAGGACTCATTAATCGATTGCCTATAACTAAGATCAAGCTATTTCTCGCCGGACTACTTTACCGGATAGTGCACCTGATATATCGCCGAAATGAACGGATTATCATTCGAGACGGGATTAAATATGAAGTTGATTTGTCGGAAGGCATAGATTTGTCTGTCTTCCTGTTCGGCAAATTTCAAAAAAACGTCTCTGGTAATAAGCGTTTATCGCTGCCCGAAGATGCTATTATCTTCGATGTGGGGGCAAATTTTGGAATGATGACACTACAATATGCAAAACTTGCATCTTTAGGTAAAGTGTACTCATTCGAACCTACTCATTATGCTTTCTCCAAGCTGAAGAGGAATTTAGAGCTGAATCCTCAGCTTGCAAAACGTATAGTCGCCATTCAAAGCCTCGTGTCCTCAAGCACATCTAAAGAGACTGATATCAAAACTTATGCAAGCTGGAAGGTTAGCGGGGACGTAAAAGGAGTTAAGCACAGTGTGCACGGAGGCATCGAGAAATCCACCAACGGGATCGGGGCTGTATCCCTGGATGATTTCTGTAGAGAAAACGAAATCAGAAGATTAGATTTCATTAAAATAGATACTGATGGACATGAGTTTGAAGTTCTAAAGGGGGCGCAAAAGGTTATTGCCGAGTTTAGGCCGACTATTATTTTTGAAGCTGGATTATACGTGATGGAAGAGAGAAATATTGTCTTCTCAGATTATTTGGAGTTTTTCTGTTCTCTGGACTATTCTCTATTCAACAGCAGCAACCTCAGGGAAATAAACGCGACTAATTACCATAAGCATATTCCGTCAAAAGCAACTATTGATATTTTAGCGCTGTTCCGCACCAGTCATGAAGATAATTGAATGGCTTAAACTGTCCGAGACGCGATGTGTTGAGGATCTTGACGACCCTGCTGTGAGCTTGCTGCACGCTGAGATCATACAAAAGAAGCCGTTTCTGCGAAAAATATATGTCGATTTTTATAGGCAGTTTGCAAAGGCGGTGTCCGATCCTAAAGGGAAGGTTCTTGTTGAGCTTGGCAGCGGAGGCGGGTTTATCAAGGAGATAATCGGCAACGTGATTACCTCCGACATTCTTGAGCTGCCGAACGTCGATAGGGTTTTTTCGGCCATCGAAATGCCTTTTGAACAAGGGACTGTGGACGCCTTTTTTATGATCGATGTGCTCCACCATATCACGAATCCAAGGGCCTTTTTCACTGAAGCGCTGCGGTGTCTTAAGATTGGCGGCAAGATTGTCATGGTCGAACCGGCGAATACGGTTTGGTCCAGGTTTGTCTATACGAAGTTTCATCACGAAGCCTTTGACATAGCAGGCAAGTGGAGGCTGGAAAAGGCCGGGCCGCTTTCACAGGGCAACGGTGCTTTGCCATGGATAATTTTTTCGCGAGATCGGAAAGTATTTGAAAAAGAATTTCCTTCTTTGAAAATAGCGAAGATGCGCAATCATACTCCACTGCGGTATCTGCTCAGCGGCGGTCTGACGCTGCGTCAACTGGCCCCATCGTTTACTTATCCGGGTGTCAAAGCAATGGAGTATGTACTATCGCCGGTTCGCGATCTGGTAGGCATGTTTCAGACAATAGAGTTGGAGAAAGCCGATTAAGAGCTGCCGGCCTGCCCCGTCATCCGAGTTGTCGAGAAGGTGGGACAGTCCGCTAACGTCAGCAAGCAAGAAAACTGCGGATAACCGATGAACCGCCCTTTTGCCTTCACTCAGCTTACGGCGACGACATCTTTGAGCTCGGGGACCTTTTCCCTGAGGATTCTTTCGATGCCATCTTTCATTGTCATTTGGGCGCCCGGGCAGCCCTGACAGGCGCCCTGGAGACGGACTTTGACGGTGTTATCGTAATCCACGCCTACGAGTTCGACATCGCCACCGTGAGCTTGCAGGCTTGGCCGAATGACCTCAATTGTGTCTTTAACCTTCTCTTCAAAGGTTTTTTCAGTTTCAGCTTGGCTGCAACCGCATTCGTCACACATAAGCAGTCTCCAATAGGTTTAATCAACGTTGCCATTATATCAGTGGGCCGGTATAAGGCCAGCAGATTTTCTTTACGGTCTGGAAGTGTCCTTGTTTGGGCAAAAATCGCAAAAAATCCGGCTCATCCGGGAAATGGGTAGGTGAGATTGGCATATCGTACGACCGAGAAAAAT
>CAYWOD010000010.1:0-31801 GCA_964459805.1 uncultured Pirellulales bacterium | reverse complement strand
GAATTCAAAGCCCAACATCGATGATCTTGCTCCGAAAATTCCTGAAATTTTCTTCGAACAGCGTAACTTGGGCTAAGAAACCTCAGCCGGCGGATTCTGAAGAAATTTCCAGGGCTCGCGGAAAACCGGAAAAGTTCGTGCAATTGACAGGATTTCGGCTAAAATAGCAGCCGGTAGTATTTGGCCGTACTGCTCTGGTGTAGTTCAATTGATGAATGTCATTCCCGCTTGCCTGGGAATGCCGCAAAGCAAGGAGTTACTATGGAAACAGTATTGCAGACAAACATATCCGTCGCCGAGCCGAGCCGGGGCAAGGTTCGCGACATATACGATTTGGGCGACAAGCTGCTCATAATCGCCACCGACCGAATAAGCGCCTTCGACGTCGTTATGGCCAACGGCATACCATACAAGGGAATCATCCTGACGCAGATTTCGCGGTTCTGGTTCGATTTTCTAAGCGGCGAAGTTGAGCATCACCTGATCAGCGACGAGATAGCCGATTTCCCCGATCCGTTCTGCGACCGTCCGGAGCTGGCTGGACGCAGCATGCTGGTCAAAAAGGGGGAGGTCCTGCCCATCGAATGTGTGGTCCGAGGCTACTTAGCCGGCTCAGGCTGGAAGGAATACGTCCAAAACGGAACCGTCTGTGGTCACAAGCTGCCCGATGGGCTAAGGCAGTGCGGGAAGCTCCCGGAATTGATCTTCACCCCCGCAACCAAGGCCGAGAGTGGAACGCACGATGAGAATATCAGCTTCGAGCGGGCAGTCGATATCATCGGCAGAGACCAGGCCGAGTACGTCCGCGACCAGAGCATAGAAATCTTCAAAAAGGCCGGCGATTACGCCGAGACCAGAGGGATAATCTTAGCCGACACAAAATTCGAATGGGGCCTGATTGACGGCAAAATCATCCTGATTGATGAGGTCCTGACCCCGGATTCATCGCGTTTCTGGCCCGCCGACAAATACGAACCAGGCAGAGACCAGGAAAGCTACGACAAGCAGTTCGTTCGCAACTACCTCGAGTCCATCAACTTCGATAAATCAGGTCCGGGCGTTGAGCTGCCCGACGACATCAGAGAAAAAACCGCCGAGAAATACATCGATGCCTACGAACAGCTCACCGGCAAAAAGTTCGAGAGGTAAGCCCAAGCGGAGGGTCGAGAAATGAAAACCTATTTCGAGTGGGAAACGCCGGAAGACTTCCGACCAAGAAAATCGACAGAGAGCCTGAAGAAGGCCCTTAAACCCGCTCTCTTCGGGGCCTTACTCCATGTCTTCCTGCTTGTCGCTGGTGTTCTTCTTTGGCGTTTTGTGGTACGCGTCCCTGATTCTGTAGTCGCCCTTTTCGTAATTGGCCTCGTGGTAATGTTCACATTTCCTCATGTGTATGTTGCAGTCTGTGTGCCCTTCGTACTCTATCGGAAACCCCGGGCAAGGAAAGTAAGGCTTGTAGGAGACAGGATTATTTTTGGCGAAGGCAAAAGAGGTTTCCGAAAATATGAAGATATTGAGTCATTTGAAATAGTTGACGAACCATTTGGAGATGCGCTGGTTTCAGTTGTCGACATGCGTCTTTTTGATGGTGGCTCATTAGGCTTTGGGTTAAATGATCACACCGAATGTGCCGAACTCAGTAACGTTCTCGCCGGTCGAATCCTGGATGCTCGAAAAAGGACCCGGGCTCTGCTAGCTCCGAAAGCCGGGGCACGATCCAAGCTGTGGGGGGGCTTCCTGATTTATCTTGGAGTGATTTTCCTCTTGACCTTCAGCTTCGCGTTCTTTCTTCTCCCCTCTGCCAATAACCCGGAAAATGACTCTGAAGCTTCTGTAAAGAGCGAAGTTGTTGATGTCCCATCGGAACGCCCTGAAAGGTCTCCGGCAAAATTTTGGATGGCACGACTGTCGCCGGGGGACAACCGCATGCTCCTGGGAATGGCGTTTTCCACGAGTCTCTTGCTTGCAGGCGGCCTCCTGATGCTCTGGGGTGAAAACAAGTGTTTGGAGGTTAGAGTTGCTCGGCTTCAAGCTTCTTGGCCTGTCATTTGTGGGAATGATCAGTCCAAGCACCATTCAGGGAATCCAGGTTCAACAGATGGATAACTTTCTCCCTGAATTTCGCAATGTTCCGACAAGCTTCGTTCTGGTCGTGCTGATTTCTTGGGCTTCCAAGTACGGTTTTCTCTGGTGCGACGACGATACGTACATTGCCGAGAGTTCCCGCAATGTGACAGCCTCGATCAAAAGACTATATCCGATAATCAAGTGAAGAAAAGAATTGCCACATATCAATGGGCGCAGTTGCTGGTCCTATCAGGCGTGCATTTTACGGTTGATATGCTCGGCAATATACTGCCTTCAATCCTCCCCGCCGTCCGCAGCGAGCTCACATTGAGCCTGTCGCTCGGCGGCTTCGCGCTGGCCGCCCTGATTATCACGGCCAACGGCGTGCAATTGCTCACCGGCCACCTCCGCGCCGAACAAACAAGGCCCTTCTTTCTGCATGTCGGTCTGGCCCTGGCCATCTTTATATGCCTGCTCGCCGCCCTGCCGAAATCGCCCGTCGGCGTCTCGGCTCTGATTGTTCTGGCCGTAATCACCGGCTGCGGAATCGCAGTAGTCCACCCCGAAGGCCTGCGGGCCGTACACGCCCTGCCCGGCATCGCGCCGGCAATCAGCACGGCCGTTTTTATGACGGGCGGCTTGCTCGGTTTCGCAAGCGGCGGCGTGGTCTCGACCGCGCTGGTATCCCGCTTTGGCCTGCCCGGCCTGTACCTTCTGATTCTTTGTCCGGTCTTAGGCATCTTGATGGTTGTCCTGCTGAGAATCCGCCTGGCCGTCGAGCCGGCATCGGCCCGCGCGAGCCAGCCGGCCCCAACAAAAACCGGCCCGGGCTTTCACCTGATAATGATTATGGCAATACCCGCCGCCGTCTCCACAACCCTCATCGCACTGCTTTTGCCGACGCAACTCGAGGAGCTTGGCTTCAAGCTGACCTTCGGTGGATATTCGGCAACGATGTTCGGCCTGGGCGGCGCCCTCGGCTCATTCGTTTGGGCCGCCATCGCACACCGAAAGGGCGAGCTGCTCTGCTCGACCCTCGCGTTCCTGCTTGCAGGGCCTTTCGCACTGGCCTATCTGCTGCTGATAAATAACAACTGGGCCGTATGGATAATCTTCGCCGCCGGCTTTTGCGCGTTCGCGGCCTACATACTGCTCATCACCCTGGCCAGATACGCACCAGGTGCAAACCTCGGACGGCGAATGGGCTGGATCGTCGGAGGAACGTGGCTCTTCGCAAGCGTCGTCTTCTTCCCCATCGTACCCATAGCAGAGCGCTTCGGCACACACCTCGTCCTCCAATACGTACCCCTCGGCTATCTCCTCTCAGGCCTGCTCGGCCTCCACATCATGTTAAGGAAACGCGGCAAAACCAGCCTAAATCAGAGTTGAGAGGCTTAAAACAGCCGTTTCGGCGTTACGAACACTGACGGAGGCCCATTTCTTCAAAGATTTTTTTGCACAGAACGCACGCACGGGCGTTACTATTATACGGAAACCGGACATGTTCGCTGTAACCGAAGATTGGAAAATGCTAAATGGAGCACTGCGAGCGATTGGAGCTATTTGAAAAGATAAGAGCCCGCTATTCGGTGTTTCTGACATCGGTTTTGTGGAAGCTGGCCGGCGATAAGGAGCTTTTCACCGAGGCGATGCAGTATGCGTTATTAGGAATATGGCAGCATATCGAAAAGCTAAAAGGCGAAAGGGCAGGCGCGTATGTCTATAGAATTGCCCTGACGTCCAACTCGCGGGCTTGGCGAAACCGGATCGGCAGAGACGGACATATCAGCAATGGTGGTGCCGGCGCCGAAAATGCCCCGGAGGAAAAGCTTGGCAGAAGTGAGCTGGCTATACTGATACGCCGCGAGATTAGCAAACTGCCCCTAAAGCAGGGCAGGGCAATCGTGATGCGATATATGGAGCAGCAGGATTACCAGATGATTGCCGAGAGCCTGCGCTGCACAAAGGCCGGGGCAAGGTCGCACGTGTCCAGAGCACTGGCAGCCTTGAAGAACAAACTGGCCGTTTTGGCTTAACGGGAGTACGAAAATGAACGACGAAAAACTCGAACAAATCCTAAAAAGCATCGGCACCGAAGATATACCCACAGAGGTGCGCGAGATCGCTCAGGAAACCTCCAATAATTTCAGTAGATCTCTAAGGCAATCAAGACAACCATCAAAACCCACTTTATTGGAGCATATCATGAGAAGTAGAACAATAAAACTCGCCGCCGCCGCAGCAGTCATAATTATTGCGGTATTTTGGGGGCTTAACTTGGTTGGGAGGGCGGATATGACCGCAGTGGCATGGGCAGAAGTTACTACGCGTGTTGACCAGGTTGATTTTGTGCATTTTTATGAGCTTAAGTTTCGTAAAAATCGAGTCAACAGCTCTTTGGAAGGATGGTTTTCCAACGAACGACTCCTTGCCAAGAAGGACAATGGCACTACGTTCTTCGATGACAGGATAACGGAAACTGTATTCGACAAGTATGGACAACAAATCCGAAAAGGGCCATCTGAACTTGGTAATATTAGGGGCATGAAGTTCTTCGAAAAAATCACGCAGGGACTTATGCAATATAATAATGAGGATTTGCTAAAACAAGTTCCATCGCACGTTGCGCATGACTTTCTGATATACCGGTTTAATCCTCCTGAAAGAATGGGAAAATGGGTGCAAAGTGTTTCCATCACAGTTGGGATAAACTCTCTTTTGCCTGTTCAGATGAAGATACACCGTAAAGACCAAGAAAATGCTTACGATTTGTATATATTCGATTATGAAGAGCCGGAAAAACCAGCGGAGTTTTTTGATACCAAAAGCGTTAGTAAACCACCACAAGGCAAAGCAGAGATTGAGCTTGATGGCGAAGAGATAATAATTGATATTTCGGACTCGCCCGGTATAAAAGCTATTGCGCTACGTCTCTACAATAAGCATTTGGAAAACACCGGCCAGCTAAACGTGTTGGATCTGGCGGTAATTACAACTGAGGGTTTCAGGCACGGTATATGCCAGCAGATGCCATTGGAATTAAACAAAGAAAGCATATTCGGTGTGGGCGATTCGGAATATTGGCCAGATAACAAATACAGACATGTTACGGCGAAGATTGTGTTAAGACCGACCGAAAAGAAGAATGTTTACCTCGCTGAAGCAAGCTGTTGGCTTGACCGTGTAGAAAATAAGAAGATTCGGTAAGACTATTTGGTTCACAGGTTTATGGCCGAGCTAAACAGCTCGGCCTTTTTATCACTTTTTATTCAGCCCTACATATTACGTGGAGTTTAAAATTTACAATCCCCACGCTTTTGCGAAGGCGCGGAAGCTTCGGTCGAAGGTTTTTTCGACGTGATCGGGAAAACAGCAGCCGGGAAGCTCCTTCAATGATAAGTGGTAGCTTATACATTCGCAGCACATTCCCTTCTTGCCGCATCCCGGATATGTACAGTTGCAGTGGGCCAGATTTTGCTCTTTCTTGCATTCCATATTACGATAGATCCTTACTATGTCATTCGCGCCCCGCATCGAGGTGCGGGATAAACTCCGGCGGGAATCTATACCAAAACAGTGTAAATCGGTGTTAATCCATCTGTAAAACGACTATCGATTAGTATGAGTTCATATTGCTTCATAAGTCACCGGCGCACATTATACCCGCAGAACCGATTTTTCGCAACCAACTATTCCAGCGGCAGCTTATAGATGCTCACGCTAATCGGTGGTATCGCCAGATTACCGACCACACCTTCGGAAAACACGGTCTCTTTAATCGTTACCCTCGGCTCCTTGCCGGGCTCATTATGCGCCATCGGGTCCGGGTGGCTTATTTGCCACCTTCGCCCGCCGGGCCTCGTCAGTTGAGCGCCTTTGAGTTCTAATGGAAGGTCAAGTTTGCGTTCGGTCGGATTGACAATGCCGATTGTCAGCGTCTTACCGTCGCCGCTCAGCGCCGCGGCCACATCTAACGGAAGATCGACCCCGCTTATTGCCACCGGCACCTGCCCGAACCGATTGCGATAGAGCTTGAGCACCAAGCCGGTGGTATCGAATGCCGCTGCTGTCTTGCTCGTCTTAATGGCGCCGATGACGTTGACCGTCTGTGCATAGTTGGCCATAAACACAATGTCGCTATTGCGAAACATCTCGTGCAGACCCGCCGCGATCCCCATAGCATCCTTCATATTGTAATGCCGGCTTCCGTACCAGTAGTTCCATTCGTCAATGGCGATGCGGATGTCTTTGCCCGCCAGCGACCCCAATCGCTTGCGGTAATCGCGATGCGCCGCAACCTTGCCGCGGACGTTGTCGCGTATGAGACTGACATACTCGGTCAAAGATTTCCTCTTCCTGTCGCAGTAAAAATGCTCACTGATAAGCTCCATATACTTGGCGCAGCTCTTGAGCATCCCCTCCGACCAGGGCCCCGCCGACCCGACGCCGACGATCTTTATCGACGGGTCCGCCTTTCCCATCGCTATAGCAAAGCGGTTGTGCTTCTGGACGTAGTGATTTAGCTTCATATACCCCAACTGCCAGTTGCCGTACATCTCGTTGCCGATCCCCCACCACTTGACGTTGTAGGGTTTGGCGTGCCCGTTGGCGGCCCGCCAGGCGCCCATCGGCGTATCGGCCGAGCCGTTGACGTATTCGACCTCTTTGGCCGCCGAGTGTGCGTCCCCGAATCCGCTGTTGACCGCGATATAAGGCTCGGTATCCAACAGCCGGCAGAAAGTCATAAACTCGTCGATGCCGAAGTCGTTGGATTCGAGCAGGTTCGGCCAGGCGAGATTCGGACGCGGCGGCCGCTTGTCTCGCTCGCCGACCCCATCCCGCCAGTCGTACCCGCTGACGAAGTTGCCGCCCGGCCAGCGATATATCGGCGAATTCAATTCCTTCAGGAGCTTGAATGTATCGGGCCGCATCCCCTCGATATTGTCCGCAGGCATCAACGAAACCGCCCCGATTTGAAAAGTGCCCTTTCCCACTCCGACGATTTCGAGCCGGCCGTCCTCGCTGTCACCACCCGCGGTAAACTTCAAAGCCCGCGTTCTGTATTCGGCGCCGAGCGTCTTAATCCTGACCATCTGGCGCTGCTTTTCGCCCACGCCCCAGACCAGACTAACCTCAACCTTAGCGGAGTTACTGCCCGCAATGACTATGCGCCCCGTGTATTCCTTGCCCCTAATCAGCCCCAGCCTGCGCTGGCTTATACCGCGCGGTGGTCCTGCTTTGGCCAATCGCACCTGCGGCGTGTGCTCGCCGACGTAAGGATTCTCCTTTTGCATCGCCACGGCCGCCGCGTCGCCTACCGTCCTCCACGGCGATTTACCGACGCCCACGGGATAATAAAACTTGCGGTCTTTGAGCATCTCCGCCCATATCCCCCCATCAATGCACCGCCCAAGATGCTCGATAAATTGGCCATAGACATATTCGCAAATCGGGGCACTGCGATTGGTGGTATTGACCACAACTCTCTGCTGCGAAGCCTCTCTCGCCAGGCAACTGCCAGCCCCAATCACAACCGTCAAGAAAACGATACCGGAAATGCGTACTCTGCTCATTTCTACTCTCCTTATTCCAAGCATTTGCAAGTCTATTCATCCTTTCTCTTCTGGGCGAACAGCCAGCTTGTAAAGGTTTATACTCAATGGCGGCACGCTGAGCTTGTTAGAGATGCCGGTAACCGCCTTTTCCTCAATCGCCACGTTCGGCTGTTTGCCCGGCTCGTTGTAGGCCATCGGGTCCGAATGCGCAATCAGCCACAGCTTTCCCTTGCCCGTCAGATTAGCGCCTCTGATCTTAATTGGCAGGTCCTGCTTTTGCTCCGTCGCGTTGATGACCCCGATGGTAAGCGCCTTGCGGTCGCTCGTCCAAGCCGCCGCAACGTCGAGCGGATACGCTTCGCCGCCCAGCTCAACCGGAATCACCCCGAAGTGCTCCCGGTAAAGCTTCAGCGCCAGGCCTGTCGTGGCAAAGGCCGCCGCCGTTTTCGAGGTCTTGATGCAGCCGATGACGTTCACCGTCTGGGCGTAGTTCGCCATAAACATAATATCGCTGTTGCGAATCATCTCGTGCAAGCCGGCCGCGATGCCAAGAGCGTCCTTATGAAAATACCGCGTCCCCAATTCACCGTAGAGGTGCGGCCCGTACCAGAAGTTCCACTCATCGAGCGCAATGTCGATGTCCTTGCCCTTGAGCGTGCCGATCTGTTCGCGGTAACGCTTATGGGCTTCGACCTTGCCGCGCACCGCATCACTGATCTGACGCACGTGCTCGAGCACCGATTTTTTCTCTCTCATGTAGAAGTGCTCGCTGATAGCGTCCATATAATCGGCGCAGCTCTTGAGCATTCCCTCCGACCAGTTCCCGACCGAGCCGACCGCAATCAGCTTGATGTCGGGATAAACCCTGCGCATCGCCCTGGCGAACAGATTGTGCTTCTGGACGTAGTGATTTATACTCATGCTTCCCAACTGCCATCCGCCGTACATCTCATTGCCGATGCACCACCACTCGGCGTCATAAGGCTCGGGGTGGCCGTTGGCCGCACGCCACCTGCCCATCGGCGTATCGGCCGAGCCGACGACATATTCGACCTCCTCGGCAGCCGAATGGTCGTCGCCGAAACCGGAATTGACCGTTATCAAAGGCTCGGTCCCGACCTCCCTGCAGAAGACCATCAACTCGTCAATACCGAAGTCGTTGTGCTCGACCCCGCGCCACGCAGGGTTCTTCCGCGGCGGACGCTTGTCCCGCTCACCGATGCCGTCCCGCCAGTCATAACCGCTCACAAAGTTGCCGCCGGGCCAGCGATAAATCGGGGCGTTTAGCTCTTTGAGCAGCTTGAGCGTATCGACCCGCATACCATTGGTATTGTCCGCCGGCATAAGCGAAGCGGTCCCGATATTAAACGTCCCGCTCCCCGTCCCGACGATCTCCAGCCGGCCGTCCTCGGTCGCACCGCCTGAGGTAAACTCCAAAGGCGTCTTTGCATATTCATCTGCGAGCGCCCCGACAGCTATAGTCTGCCGGTCGTTCTCGCCCGGCCCCCAAACCAGAGACACCTTGATTTTAGCCGATCTGCTCCCGGCTAACACTACCCGACCGACATACTTCTTGCCCTTAATCAGGGCCAGCTTGCCCTGGGCGATACCGGCCGGCCCGCCACCGGCAGGCAATTGCACCGCAGGAGTCTGATCGCCAACGTAAGAGTCCTCTTTGAACATCTTGACCGCATCAGCTTCGCCGATGGCCTTCCAGGGCGATGCTCTATCACCTACTTCGTAGTAGAATTTGCGATCTTCCAACATCTCGGCCCATATTCCACCATAAATGCACAGACCTAAGTGTTCGATGAACTGGCCGTAAATATATTTCGAGACAGGTTCTTTGGTCTTGCCCGCATCAATCTCGATTGACGTCTTCGTTGACTTCGTGGAAAGCAGCTCGAGCTGCAAATCATCGTACCACGCCTTGCCTTTTGACAATCCCCACCCGCCGAACAGGCAGTTAATCTCCACTACCGAACGCGCGCCCGAATTGAATGCAAGCTCGACCTTCGTCCAATCCTTCGTCCCGGTAAGGGCTTTGGACTGCAAAGGCTGAATATTGTGCAGGTTCAGCAGCGCGCCCTTGGCCTGCCGGTCGCCGACGCTCTCGATGTTCTCGGTCTTGATCCATCCGGTGAGCCGGTATTGCGAACGAGGCTTGACCGTTACCGACGTCAGCCATCCGATATCCGCTCCGCTGTCCGAAGAGAGCATCACGCACTTTTTGCCTGTCCGCCCGCCATCGACGTAGTTAAACTCGCCGCTGCCACCATACGTCGTCGCCTGCCAGCCGACAGGCTTGTTCCCAGTGCCCTTCTCGAACGAAGGGTTCTTTAGCGTACCGGGCTTGGTCGCAACCTGTGCCACCGCTACGTCACGCGCAAGCCACACCGCCATCTCCCCCGGCCCGCGATGAGCCCAGGCGTAATAAGGTATCGCCGTAAAATCCTGCTCCTTCTCGGCGAGCTTGCCTTCGCCGGCATCGCTAATCGCCACCGCCTTACCGTGCACAACCGTCACCCCGCCTAACAGGTCTTTGCGATGCTCGGCTGTGAGTTTGGCGTTGTCCGTCAGAACGAGGTTGTGAACACCGGTGGGATTGTCGGGCCACTCGGCACAATAGACTATCGGCCCCCGTTCGATAGCTACCCTGCCTCGGTCGGCCTCGACGTTCTCGTGCGCCAATACCCGCCTAATGCCCATAGGCAGGCCAAACTCGACAACGTCGCCCTGTTTCCACCTCCGCTCGATGCACAAATACCCTCCCTCAACATCCACCTCGAACGCGTACTCGCCGTTAAGCTTCAAGCTCGCTCCTTTTTGGCCGGCCGCATTCATATACCGATACAAATCGCTGGGCACCGGCTGATTCTGCCACCAGCCCGGCGCACGAACCGCAAGCGTAAACTTGCTCGAACGCTCCGGCTCGACCGTCACTTTCACCGCTCCATCCCACGGATACTGAGTCTCCTGCCTTATCCTGACCGTATTGTCGCCCATCTTGATCGTGCCGGTCCCGGTTGCGAACAGATTGACATACAGCTTATCCCCTGCCTTGGCATAGACATACCCCGGAAGAGAAGCAACGAATCGCGTCATATTCCCCGGGCAGCACGCACAGCCGAACCAGGGACTGCGTTTGTGCCGGCCGTGCGAGGCCAAGGGATTCGGATAGAAAAAGCTGTCGCCGTCGAGTGACACACCCGAGATCAGGCCGTTGTAAAGCGTCCTCTCCAGAACGTCGATGTACTTGGACTGACCCGTGGAGAGGAACATTCGATGGTTCCACATGACGTTGCCTATCGCCGCGCACGTCTCGCAGTAGGCCGTCTCGTTAGGCAGCTCGTAGTTCTTCCCAAACGCCTCGCCCGAACCCGTCGCCCCGATCCCGCCGGTCAGGTACAGCTTCTTGCCGACGACGTTCTCCCATATCCGTTGTGCCGCTTTGAGATAGCTTACGTCCCCCGTCAGCGCCGCCACGTCCGCCATCCCGCAGTACATATACGACGCCCGGACCGCGTGTCCGACGGCCTCGCTCTGGTCAACCACCCTCTGATGTGCCTGACGATATGGGTTGCCGCCCGGCCCCCGTGTATCAAGGTAGAACTTCGCCAGCTTGATATACTTCTCGTTGCCTGTGGCCCGGTACAGCTTGGCCAGACCCATCTCGATTATTTGATGCCCCGGTGCGGTCTCGTTTTTGCCGGGCCCGAAAACCGTATCCAAGAAGTCTGCGTTCTTGAC
This sequence comes from uncultured Pirellulales bacterium, assembly GCA_964459805.1. Classification (GTDB taxonomy): domain Bacteria; phylum Planctomycetota; class Phycisphaerae; order Sedimentisphaerales; family Anaerobacaceae; genus DAOVRL01. Next base: position 20,429 of record CAYWOD010000010.1, on the reverse strand, counting down.
AGCAACGTCCAGCAGGGTGCGCTTGCCCGTCGCCCGGTAGTGCGCCACCGCCGCCTCGTAAAGATGACCCATATTGTACAGCTCGTGGCTGCCGTCCAGCTTCGCCCACCGCTCTTTGCCGTACCAGTTAATCAGCTTCTTCGACTGATTCGTCCGGCACGTAAATAGATACCCGTCGTCTTCCTGAGCCGCCGCGATCTTGGCAATCAGATCATCTAAGTATTTGTCAAGCTTCGGATCCGGCCGAACGCTCAACGAGTACGACGCCCCTTCGAGAATCTTATACGGGTCCGTATCGTCGAACGGATAATTGCCGCGGTGCTCGCCCTTCTTCAATCCGCCCGCTATCGCAAAATTGTCCATCCTTCCGTTCTCTTCGCACTTGCCGAAGGCATAAGGAATTGAGACCTTGCGGTTCGTCTCGATCCGCGGCGCCCAGAACTCATCGGTAAGCTTAACCGCCGTAAACGACACGGGCTCAATCGGATAATCCTTCTTCGGGCCGGCTGGCTTCATAGGCGTCGCAGCCGTGCCCCCTTGCTTGGGCTTAGCAGCCGCGCCCTCTTGCGTCGCATCCGGATTGCATCCCCCAAGACCCAGCCCAACAAAAATCCCAACCACCGCCGCCAACAAAGCTATTCGTCGCACGTTCATAATAATTCCTTTCAAACTTGGAATACCCTTGTGTCCTTTGTCGAGGCTGGTGTTCAGTTACAGCCCAATTGACCGCTGTCATTGCGAGCGAAGCGAAGCAATCTCCATCGTTCGAATGCGGGAGATTGCCACGGCCTTTCAGGCCTCGCAATGACAATGCACCGAATCACAAGCAACCGACTACCACGACCCTGTGTCAGAGGGATTATTGTAAGCCCCAATCACGAGAAATGCAATTCGACAATATCCTTGTCGCTGAGGACGTGGATTCTTTGTGTGTTTTGGCCGTCGCGGACACCCGTGCCCCATATTCTGGCGAATCTGAGCTTCTCGGCCAATTGCCGGTGGATGGCCTGGGCCAGGTCCATCACCGTTGAGCCGGCCGGCAGCGTGAAAGGATCGGTCATATCAGCAGGCTTGCCGGGCGGCTTGGCGTAAACGCGTATTATCTCCAGCAGCTCGAAAAACTTACGGCTAAGCTGCTCGAGCCCCGCCCCGGTCAGCGCCGATATCTCAATGAACTCGAACGGATGCCTGCACGATTCCTTCAGGGCGTCAATAGCACCGGCTTGGCCGATGTCCGACTTCGTGCAGATGCAAAACGCCCTCTTTCCGAGGGCATTGCCCTGACCATCATAAGCCGGCGTCTCGCTGTCTATCAGCAGGCTCTTCGATTCGAGATAATCCAGGCACACGCCCATCTGCTCGGCGGCGTTGCCCGACAGGTCGATCACAATCGCAATCAAATCGCAGTTGCGATACGTCCCGACCTGTCCCGGCGCGCTGTACTCGGCCGTAATCGGCGGCATATCGACTAATTGAATCGCAACATCCTCATACTTCATCATACCCGGCACCGGAGCACCGGTGGCAAACGGAAATTCAGCAACGTTGACTTTCGCGTTCGTCAGCGCCGCAACGATGGAGCTCTTTCCGCAATTCGGCGTGCCCAGAAGGACAATCTGCCCCGACCCGCCCCGAGGAACGTGAAATACGTCAACGTGCTTGCCGCCCTTTTTCTGCTGAGTCGCGACGTCCTTGAGCTTGCTGAGCTTGCGCCGCAAATCCGCGCGCATGTGGTCCGTACCCTTGTGCTTGGGTATCACGCGCAGCATCTGCTCCAGCGCCAGAATCTTCTCATCATTCGTCGAGGCACTGCGAAACCACTGCTCAGCCTTGAAATATTCCGGTGTCAGATTAGCTGGCATATTTCAAAATTCAAACATCAAAGTTCAAAATCATCTCTTGCCTTTGAGGGTTAGTATGCTTGATGCGAAAATTTTTGCAATCTCGTCCAGTTCGCCCAGGAACCATGCTACGTCTTCCACTTTGGCACGCCCACTATCGCGAAGAATCGCAAACGAAAGCTTGCTTTCATTAGTGGACTTCAGCGAATGGTTGAAGTAGTTTGTGAAGTCCTTCTTGCTGCTTGCCGCGTGCCCTTCTATATAGTTCCCGATGATGCTGGTTCCACTCCTTAACAGTTGATCTCCGATACGCGTTGAGACGTTATCTTTCGGGAGTCTGTCAAGAAATTTGATGAGTCTCAACGTAAATGTATAAAGTCTCCTTTTGAACTCATTTTTGAACTTTGATTTGTCATTTTGCATTTTGATTTTTGATGTTTTATTTGCCCTTCACACTGTGTAGGACGCTGCTGATTCAACTACTCTCTCGGCAACCAGGTCTCCGACTTCATTCGTTGAATATCCCATTCGTCCGGCCTGCAGTGATTTTAGCTTCTTCGCGGTCACGAACATGACTGCCTTTTCTATTGTATCGGCGGTCTTTTCCTCGCCGAGCGTCGCAAGCATCATCTGGGCCGCACAAATAGCCGCCAACGGGTTGATAACGCCCTTGCCCGTGTACTTCGGCGCGCTTCCACCTATCGGCTCGAACATACTGACGCCCTGAGGGTTGATATTGCCTCCCGCCGCGATACCCATACCGCCCTGCACCATCGCGCCGAGGTCCGTGATGATGTCGCCGAACATATTGCCTGTAACGATAACGTCGAACCACTCCGGGTTCTTCACCATCCACATACACGTCGCGTCAACGTGGTAATATTCCCTCTCTATATCGGGATATTCGGCCCGGCCCATCTCGTGAAAAGCGCGTTCCCACAAATCGTAGATATAGGTCAGCACGTTCGTCTTGCCGCAAAGCGCCAACGTATTCTTATCGCCCAGCCCCCTCGCCTTCTTGCCGTACTTGCGTGCATATTCGAATGCGTATTTCAAGCAGCGATCCACTTGAAAGCGGTTATAAACAGCCGACTGCACCGCCACTTCCTGCGGTGTCCCCTTCATCGAAAAACCGCCCGTACCCGTATAAAGGTCCCCGGTGTTCTCCCGAACAACAACAAAGTCTATATCCTCCGGCCCCTTGTCCTTCAACGGTGTATCGACCCCCGGATAGAGCTTGACCGGACGAAGGTTGATATACTGGTCCAGCGCAAAGCGGGCCTTTAGGAGTATGCCCTTCTCCAGAATGCCCGGCGCAACGTCGGGATGCCCGATCGCGCCTAATAGAATCGCATCGAATTTGCGAAGCTCCTCGACCGCGCTATCGGGCAGCGTCTCGCCCGTCTTCATATACCTCTCACCGCCGAAATCGAATTCGGTCAGCTCGACCTTAAACCCGAACTTATCCGCCGCGGCTTTGAGAACCTTAACCGCCTCGACCGTAACTTCCGGCCCCGTCCCATCACCGGGTATCACTGCAATCGTGTAACTCTTCGCCACTTCAAAATCTCCTTGTTGTAGAGATACTACTTCTTTTTTCGTATCTTGCCGCTTCTCTCAGAGTTTTCCTTCAAATCCAGATTTCCGCTATTGAATTCGACGAGCTTTCTCCAATTGATTAGCCCATCATCACAGAACTCCTCCAGAAACTGCTTGGTGAAGAGATTAACGATCTTTGCGTGCTCTTTCCGGAACTTCGAATCATGCTGCTTCGCTCGGTACCCTAATGGCTCAACAATGTCTGTGTAGAGGTTCTCATTCCGGCTCACCAGGTACCAGAAATTCTGCCCTACGACTTTCAGGTACCCGTGCAAGTAGTTTGTTCTCGTCTTACCGTAGCAGATACCCAAGACCGGCTGTACGTTTTCTGTATGCTTAGCTTGTTTGATCGCTTTTCTCGCGCTTTGAAAGTCTGCTTCCTGCTTCTTTTGCTGGGAGCCACTCCCCCAATTGGGCCCTGACTTTACCGAAACGAGGTAGTGCGTTCCTTCATTTTGGAATTCCAGATCTATCCCCGTGGCAACAGACTTCCTTCCGCCACACGTCCTTGATGACGTGAAAACGGCCAGTTCCTCAAGAAAGGCGCCAAACAGTTTTTCCTCTTTGGCACGAAGTAAACCATGCAGCGCATCTTGAATGAAATCTGACACTATACCAATCTCTTCAAAGGCCAAAAAGTATGGATTCCTCCTTAACAAAAGAGCACGTAAGTCAATCCTCCCCAACAATTCAGTTTGAGACTCGTACAATTCTACCATTTTCCGATCTGCGAATTTACGCAGATCACCAAAACTTACCTTCTTCATGCTCGGACCTCCCTATAATAATGCCTGTTCCAACCCTTTGACTGGGCTGTCATGTTTCGAATATTCCCAAATTTCGCTCCATGTTTTTATAAGCGAGCTTCTTCAAAAGTAACTGCTTGACAATCTCCAAATCAATAAAGCGTATTTTGTTCTGAATCTCGTGGAAAGTACCGGAAACCAACTCTTCAAACTTTCGCTTGTCTGACAAACTGGCAACTAAAAAAATTCGGCTGTTCCATAGGTCAAAGGCATGCTTCAATTTTGCCATCGCATGGTAGATATCCCCCGCAACTTGGACTTCAAACACAAATGTTGGGACTGAACGTTCAACTCTCCGCCAGACAACATCGAGATATGTACTACCCAAACGGTATTCCTCATCCGGGATATATCCTTGAATGCGTCCAATCTTGCATAAGGCATTTTTTAGTTCATCATGACTGATTTTTGTGGGCCCAGTTTTTGATACGGTTTCCTCTAGAGGAGTCACAACCGTTTCAGCCATGGCGCTTAATCCCAAAGCAACTCTGGCGGCATTGACTTCTTCAATTGGGTAGCACTGAAAAACCATCCTGGTAATCAATTGAAGGTCTTGCGCACTATACCTGTGCGATTCCCACAGGTCGGGCGGCAGGCAATATTCCATGTCAAACTCAAAACGCAGGGGCCAAATTACCTCATTTCTCTTTATTTCCTCCGGCCATAACGGATTTGTCTGTCTGAATTTTGTCCGGACATACGCACAACCTATGATTCCGTGCACTGGTTTGGATACATAAAAAAGTAGCCCATCTCCTTCCCTCAGCATGTTCCAGAGTGAGTGTAACCCTCGGAGATCCTTTAGCCCCCAAATGTTATTGTTATCGAAAGCAATTCTCCAACTCTTCTCGGTTCCAACAACAAGCCAAAACTGCTGCATTTATCTTTTCCTTTCAAGCTTCTTCAAATCTCTGCTCAAGTAGTCCGAAGAACCACACGCACTTGTACGCGAAGTGCTGGCCTATAGAATTTTAGCCTCCAATCACTTTTCTACCAAGAACTCCCATCATTCTTTCTTTCGCCAGCCCTTCTGCCATACGTCGAAGTCGCCTCGCGGCTCCGAGACTGGCATCTTTGCCTTTACTTGCTTTCGCCACTTGTGCAGCATCGACCGCAGCTCGGCGGTCTTTTGCGGCATTTGGCTTGCCAGGTCTTTTGTTTCACTCAAGTCGTCGCGCAGATTATACAGTTCCGCGGCCCCATTTTCATACCATTCTATCAATTTATAATCCCTGGCCCGCACCGCACCGCTGGGGCGATTGCCGCTGCCGTGATAGTGCGGATAATGCCAGTATATTGCCTTGCGCTTCAGGGAGCCGGCGCCCTTGAGCAGCGGCATCAGGCTCACGCCGTCAATATGTTGCCTCGGCATAAGTGGCACGCCCGCCATCTCAAGCATCGTCGGATAGAAATCCGTGCTGGTCACCGGCTCACCGCATACGCTGCCGGCCTTGACCACGCCGGGCCACTTGATAATCATCGGCTCGCGAATGCCGCCCTCGTAAAGCCAGCCCTTGCCCGCACGCAGCGGCAGATTGCTCGTCGGCCCCTCCCGCGACACCGTCGAGAGCCCCCCGTTGTCCGACATGAATATCACAACCGTATTATCCGCAACGCCCAATTCTTCTAACTTGGCCATCACCCGCCCAACACTCTCATCCACACTCTGCACCATCCCCGAATAAGCCGGGTGGTCCTGGACCTGTTTGGTCTTGTACCGCCCGTACACCGGCACAAACCTCGGCCCATCTGTCCCGGGCAGCTTCTCGGCCTTGGCCTTGTACTTGTCTGTCAGCTCCTGCTTCGATTGTATCGGCGTATGCACCGCATAATGCGAGAGGTACAGCAGGAAGGGTTTATCTTTGTTCGCATCCAGCCACTTGAGCGATTCGTCCGTCAGCCGATCCGTCAGGTACTCGCCTTCGACCCCGTCCGGCGGCATCTCCAGCAGGGCGCGCTTGCCCCTCTTATAAGGATAAAAGTAAGTCGGCGGAGCCCCGGATGAATCGCCGCCTATATTGACATCGAATCCCTGCTTATCCGGATAATACTCCTTATTGCCCAGATGCCACTTGCCCACAAACGCGGTAGCATAGCCTTCCGCTTTCAGCGCCTCGGCAATAGTAACCTCCTCTAAGTCCAGAAAGTGCTTGTATTCGGTCGGCTGATTGCTGCCCCCTATCCACTGCGTAATCCCCAAGCGGGCAGGATATTTGCCCGCCAAGATACTGCCCCGAGTAGGCGAGCACACCGGGCAGGCAGCGTAAGCATCGGTAAACTTCATCCCCTGCGCAGCCAGTCTGTCGATATTAGGAGTCTCATAGAAACTGCTCCCAAAACACCCAACGTCCGTCCAGCCCAAATCATCAATCAAAAAGAAAACAAAATTCGGTTTCTTCCCACCGGCCGAGGCTTCCGCCGGACCACTCGATCCTTGCCTACTTCTCAAGTAGGTCGGCAGAGCCAGCATCGCCGCCCCTGCGCCCAGACCTTTCAAAAAATCACGCCTGTTCATAACAAATCTCCATAATCATCGTCCGCCCGCGGCGGTTTTCAATACCTTCACCGCTTCAACAGTCACTTTCGGCCCGGTCCCGTCACCGGGCATCACCACAATCTCATACACTTTTCTTTTTCCTTTCTTTAGATTTCTGAAATTGCCATTCCCGCACAGCTTGCCCCTTGACCTGATGGGGGGCGGGAATCCAAGTAATCAGCCCAAATTCATTCGGGGCTTATCTCGCCAACAAGCTTCACATTTCCTTTACAATTTTTTTTGCCTTATACTGATTCTGAAGATACACATACCTAAAAATAATATCAGAATACCAACCAAAAGTAACATATTGGCAGTACTGCCAATAGTCCGCTCACCTGTTACATCTAATACGAGGCGCGACGGAACTGCAATTAGCAAAAAAATCACACCCAACGCCATACAAACATTACCGACCCACATCCAAATACGTTGCAATCTGCTCATTTTCTTCTTCGCTTCAGCGATCTGCTCTCTCGTCATAACAGAACGCGCGAAAGGAGTATCGGGAGCACCTTTGAATCGACCTGTCATCCAACGCCAAACAGGAATCTGTATCCAGCGAATAGAGGCGTAGAGTATCCAGGTAACAACGAAACAAAGAATGCCGCTAAGAATAATAACTTGACCTGACAAGGCAAGAAGTTGCGATGCCTCACCATTATCACTGTGCATCCAAACGTATATTCCAATACCGGTAAAGCCCACTAAAATAGCAAGAGACAATATTACCGTGATCCACGTGAATAATCTCATAAGTTTTCTTTTTTTAGTATCTATCCGGTAGATTGGTCAACCCTACATTTTTCTCTTAATATGTTCCAACAATCCGCCGGCGTTGATAATTTCCAGTGCGAAGTCCGGCAGCGTCTTAAAGCTGATATCAATACCGGTTGTCTTGTTTCTAATCACCCCGGCCTTGTAATCAATCTCCACCTCGTCACCATCCTTGATTTTCTCCAGCGCGTCGGCCGATTCAATCAGATAAAAACCGCAATTGATCGCATTACGATAGAATATCCGCGCAAAGGACTTCGCAATAACAGTCTGCACCTTTGCGCCGCGAAGGGCCCAGACCGCGTGCTCGCGCGAAGACCCGCAACCAAAATCCTCCCCGGCCACTATCACGTCACCCTCGCCGACTTTACTGATGAAATCTTTGTCCAAATCTTCCAAACAATGCCTCGCCAATTCAGCCTCATCATCAGTATTCAAGTACCGCGCCGGTATTATCTCATCGGTATTGATGTGGTCCCGATTGTAAACATGTGCCTTTGCCATAATCTGGTCCCTTCATAATGTGTCGCAAGGGGCAACGCTTCAAAATCCTAATATCTAATCTCTAAATCCTAAACAATTTCAAAATCCAAAGTCCCAAATCCCCCAAACCTTCATTGGCTCTTAGTTACTATGGAGCCGAAGATTTTTGTTAGCTCGCTTGCCTCAGCCTCTAATACTTTCCTTTCGTCTTCCAATTCGCCTGCGTCGCCCGTGTCGACGAGTCTCAGCCAATATCGGCTCTCCTTGGCTTCCTTTCGGCAGATCTTTGCCCGCATTAGAAAATCCTTCTTACTGAGCGCTTCGTTGGCCTCAATATAGTTCGCACCGACAGAGCCCGATGCTCTGATGAGCTGGCGACCATCTTCGATGTTTGCCAGAGTTTTCCGTAGCTTCTTGACAAAAGCCCTGACCCGCCTGGCAAACTGCAGCGTCCGCTCTTCGAGATCGTAATGTTTTGGGTTCTGTTCTTCGGTCATTTGAATTTGCTCAGGATTTGCATATTAGAAGTCGCATTTAAGAGACTCCAACTCTTTCAATTTGCTTCCCATAAAAACTCTTTCCTGCCTATCGTTTTCCAATCTCCATCGCTCGTCAAAAGGCCCATTAAACAAATCAGCAGGGAAAGCCACCTGTGCATAAGGGTTCTCTACTACTACGACCCTCTTTACCCTCGTAATGGGACAATGCTCGCAAAGCTTCATTCTAATACCAATCTTCTCCACTGTCGTGAGTTTCCTGCCCTGTTTTTTGATTTCTTTGCTAAATGCCTTTTGTATCTTGGTGTTGTCCGGGAATTCCTCCAAAACTACAATGGCGCTTATCGTCGTGTTCTGAGGTTTATTACTGCCGGGGTCGATCATCTTGCCCCCATCCAGAAACTCATTCCGTATTGATCCGGCAACTACTTTCCCCTCGTCGTGATCATACGTTGCTGCAAGACCCCGGTCCCCCAACATGACACCGAACACCCAGAACGGCTCAGACATGAACTGCCTATCGTCAATATTGTACACAACCAGCGAACACGGATATTCCTTGAACTCCTTGAATTGCTTTCTTTTTGTTAGTTCATGTATTTTCTTGCGCAGGCTTGAGTATGGATTGATATGTGCAGCCCGCTCAGTTGGTTCATTATCCTTTTTTCGCAGTTCCTTGACTTCGAAGAAACACTTCTTGCCGCCGAAGTCCAAGAGGTAGTCCGGGTGCTTAGTCTTCCCGGTTATTGAAGGCTCGTGAGCCCATTTGCCCTGGAATCCATTCGAATCCAAGTATTGCTCAAAGGCCTTTTCCGAGTCGTTCTTATCGTTCTTAGTTTCCACGGCGCTCAATCCCGATACCGCCTGGCGAATGTAACACGCCGACCTGCGAGGTCATATCGTTTTGAATTTTGAGATTTCGTCATTTGAATTTGTTTAGGATTTAGAGTTTAGTGCTTAGTATTTGCCTCGTCAGAGGTACTTCCTTGGGTCGGTCAATTTCCCTTCTATTGCGCTGGCCGCGGCGGTTGCCGGACTTGCTAAATAGACTTCGCTTTTCGGGTGTCCCATTCTGCCGACGAAGTTTCTGTTTGTGGTGCTTATACACTTCTCGCCTTCGGCGAGGACGCCCATAAAGCCGCCCAAGCACGCCCCGCAGGTCGGCGCCGCTATCACGCAACCCGCTGCGTAGAATATATCGAACAACTCTTCATCCTTGGCCTGCTTCCATATTGTCGGTGTAGCCGGCACTATCAATGTACGAATGGCGAGTTCCTTTCCTTCGAGAATCTTGGCGGCTATCCGCAAATCCTCGATCCGCCCGTTCGTACAGCTTCCGATATAGGCCTGGTCCATCTCTTTGCCCGCACATTCACCTATAGGGACCCCGCCACTCGGCAGGTGCGGCAGGGCAACCATCGGCTCAATCGCCGAGCAGTCGAATTCCTCGACCGCCGCGTACTCAGCGTCGGCGTCGGATTCGTAAATTGTGTAATCCTTCTTGTCCGTCAGATGCTCATCGAGATACTGCTTCGTCACATCATCGAACCCGATTATGCCGTTTTTCGCACCGGCCTCGATCGCCATATTCGTAATCGTCATCCGCGCTTCGGCCGACATTTCGGCCAGAGCAGGCCCGACAAGCTCCATCGCCTGATAGAGGGCGCCATCGGTCCCGATCCGCGCGATTATCGCAAGGATAACGTCTTTGCTATAGACCCCTGGCGCGAGCGAGCCGTTGAGCACGACCTTCATAGAAGCCGGGACCTTAAACCACAGCTTGCCCGTCGCAATCGCCGCTGCTAAGTCGGTCGAGCCGATACCCGTGCTGAACGCCGCAAACGCCCCATAGGTGCACGTGTGCGAATCGCCGCCGACAATCACTTCGCCCGGCCGAATATGACCCTGCTCAGGCAGCAGCGCATGGCACACGCCCGCCCTGCCTAACTTATAGTAATACTTTATCTTGTGCCGCTTCGCCCACTCATCCAGCCGCCTGTGCAATTCGGCGCTCTTAACATCTTTGGCCGGCTGAAAATGGTCCGGCGTAACAATAATCTTGTCTCTATCGAATACCTTATCTATCCCCTTTTCGACAAGCATAGAAATAGCCGGCGGAGTAGTAACATCGTGACACATCACAACATCAATAGCAGCATCGACCAGCTCCCCAGGCTTAACGCTCTCTCTACCGGCAGCCTTAGCCAATATCTTCTCAGTAATCGTCATACCCATAGCTCTTTCCATTCTTCATAATCGCGTGCCGGCTATCTCATACAAGCTCGCCCACGCCAAGAACCAACCCGCCCAACAATCGACACTCAGTATCAAATCTGTGTAAGTCGGTGGTTTTCGTTTTTGAATTTTACATTGTCATTTTGCTTTTTGCATTTTCACTTTTGATTTTCTTAGAGTCCCACTTTCACGCCGGGTTCTTCGCCTTTGTTTTGTGCCGAGACCATCCTGTTGATTGCATCGACATACGCCTTTGCGCTTGCCTCGATGATGTCGGTCGAGATACCCCTGCCGATGAATTTCCTGCCGTCGTCGCTGATCCGAACAGTCGCTTCGCCGAGGGCCTCTTTGCCGCCGGTAAGGGCCCGGATCGTATAGTTCTCCAATTTCGGTGACAGGCCTGTCGCCTCTCTTATCGCTTCGTAGGCGGCATCGACCGGACCGTCGCCACACGCCGCAGCCTGTGTGGTTTCGTCCTTCGTGCGAATCTTCACGCTCGCGGTCGGCAGCGTCCCGGTGCCGCTGGCAACGTGCAGATACTCCAGCTCGTAGATCTGCTCGACGACGTGAATCTCTTCGTTGATTATCGCGGCTAAGTCCTCGTCGAACACCTCCTTCTTCTTATCTGCAATTTCGAGGAACCTCTGATACGCGTGCTCTATTTCCTGCTCGGACAGTTTGAAGCCCAATTGCGTGCACCGGTCCACGAACCCGTGCCGACCGGTATGCCTGCCTAATACCATCCTTGATCCGCCTAAGCCGATGCTCTCCGGTGTCATAATCTCGTAGGTCGTGCGCTCTTTCAGCACGCCGTCAACGTGCACACCCGCCTCATGTGCAAAGGCGTTGGCGCCGACCACGGCCTTGTTTGGCTGAATCACAAAACCCGTCAACTGCGAAACCAACTGGCTCGTGCGATATATCTCTTTGGTCTTTATGTTCGTGGATAGTCCGGCGGTGCTCTGCGTCGCAAAGAAGTCCGGTCGAGTACGGATTCCCATAACCACCTCTTCGAGTGCCGCGTTACCGGCGCGCTCACCCAAGCCGTTGACCGTGCACTCGACCTGCCGGGCGCCGTTGCGCACGCCCGCAAGCGAGTTCGCCACCGCCATACCAAGATCATTGTGACAGTGCGTGCTGATAATGCACTTTTCTATCCCGGGGACGTCGGATTTAAGCTGCGCGATCATTCGGCCGTACTCGTAAGGCAGCACGTAGCCGACCGTATCCGGTATATTCAACGTAGTGGCGCCGGCCTCGATTACCGCCGCCAATACCTCAACCAAAAACGACATTTCACTGCGGCACGCATCCTCCGGCGAAAATTCCACGTCATCGACAAAGCCCTTCGCCCACTTGACCGCCTCGACCGCCATTTTAAAAACCTCGCCCGGCTTCTTCTTGAGCTTGTGCTTCATGTGGACCGGCGAGGTCGCAATAAAAGTGTGGATGCGCTGCTTTTTGGCCGGGGCAATCGCCTTGCCCGCCGCGGCAATATCCCCTTCGCTGGCCCGCGCCAGACCGGCGATAACGGGCCCTTCGACCCGCTCGGCCACGAGCCTGGTGGCCTCGAACTGGGCCGGCGAAGAGACCGGAAAGCCCGCCTCGATAATATCGACGCCCAAAACCGCCAACTGCTGGGCGATCTCCAACTTCTCAGCTATCGAAAGCGAGGCCCCCGGCGACTGCTCGCCGTCGCGTAAGGTGGTATCGAATATCAAAACTTTTTCTTCAGACATCTGCATTTTCTCCAAAATTCTCACGTGATTGCGGCCAATTATGCCCCAACCAGGCTCAAAATGCTATGAATTTAAGGCAAAAAACGAAGGTACAATGGGTTTTTGTGGTAGGAGTTATTCTGCGCCTAACGGCGCAGGAGCAACACGCCAAGGCCAAGACCGGCCCGAAATGAACAACAAACTGTGCAATTTTCACTCATAAACCTAATTATACACGGCTTTCGCGCCGCTGCAAGTACTTTTTTCTCCAGACCTCACATATTCTCTTCGACCACCCCCGACCCCAACTCGAGCCCTTTTCTCCCGAACTTGCCCCGACCCCCTGGAATTTGAGACTTTTTTTGCCCGCCCAGCCCAAAGTGGGGGATTTTCGGGCGAGATCGGGGATTTTCAACGTCTTTTGCATGGTTTTTTGAGATTTTTTGTCAACATTGATGCCTGCGTCAACTATCGGCAAAATCGCCGCGTCTCTCAATCACGGTGTCCCTGTGGGAAAGGCTGAGCTCTTCCACGCGTTATGTCCGTTGAATTTAGCCGAAGCGGTGGCTTTCTGTTTGCCACTTGGCAGGGGTCTTGCGGGGGCTCTTAGAGACATTTCAGGATTCGGCAGTCTGTCCCATTTGGCGGTGATGAGCGTTTCCATCTGGCTTACCCGCACATCAGAAAGAGGCTTGCCATTTTGCTTCTGGTCGGAAGCCTTTAGTGAGAGAAGGAAGATGATGCCCGCTTTGTTTATTTCGGCGAAGTTGATTTGGCGTTGTTGGCCGGAGTAGAGGATTAGGTCTATCCAGGCTGTGTCTGATTTGCGGCCGGTCTCGAATTTGATGGGGTTATCGCCAAAAACGGCGTAAGGGACGTTGAAAAGGCAGGTGATGGGGCCGGATGTGATTTTCATTGGGTGAATCACAGCTATTTCACCCGCACTTTCGAGTCTCTTGTAGTTACGTACGATGGGCTTCAGCCGGTGCGGTCCGTCTTTGAGCGTTTCACTTCGAGATTGGTTGTTGACAGTTTGGCGGCGGATGTCATAGTATCAGGGTTAGTGTTGATTTTGGTGCGGGTGGAAGTGAGTATTGGACTTGTTTGCCGGGGCGGGCACGGGCGTTGCGTATATGGTTAGACGTATAGCGATATTGGGTTCGACCGGGTCGATTGGAGCCAATGCGCTGCGTGTAATCGAGGCGCTTGGGTCCGGGTACTCCGTTTTTGCGCTCAGCGCGCACAGCAGCGTCGAGCTTTTAGCCGAGCAGGCCCGGCGCTTGAAGCCGAAGTATGTTGCCATCACAGATGCGGATAACCAGACGCGTCTTGCCGAGCTGCTCGCCGATCTGGACGTTGAAATCTTGGCCGGGCCGGAGAGTCTCGTGGCGATTGCCGAGCTTGCGGAGGTTGATATTGTTCTAACGGCCGTTGTCGGGGCGGCGGGCCTGCCTGCGGTCCTTGCCGCTGCGCGAAGGGGCAAACGGCTTGCTATCGCGAACAAAGAGCCGCTTGTTATGGCCGGAGAGCTGCTGGTCAAGGAGGCACGGGCCAGCGGGGGTGAGATTTTGCCGGTCGATAGCGAGCATTCTGCGATTTTCCAGGCGATGCAGGCCGGTCGGCCCCGGGAGGTCGCCAAAATCATTCTGACCGCTTCGGGCGGGCCGTTCAGGGAGATGGCTATTGAGGATATCGGCAATGTGACTTTGGCCCAGGCCCTTGCCCATCCGGTCTGGGATATGGGGCCCAAAATCACCGTTGACTCGGCGACGATGATGAACAAGGCGTTTGAGATTATCGAGGCCCGGTGGCTTTTCGATGTGCCGGTCGAGAAAATAGAGGTTTTGATACATCCGGAGTCGATAATTCATTCGTTGGTTGAATTTGTGGATGCCTCGGTAGTGGCGCAGTTGGGCCGGCCGGATATGTGCCTTCCGATCCAGTATGCCCTGACGTATCCCGACCGCGTCGCGGGGATTGCCAGGGCCCCTCGGCTGGAGGAAATAGGCAAACTTACTTTCGAGAAGCCGAACCTTCAGATATTTCGTGCCCTACCGTTGGCCTATGAGGTTGCGCGGGCCGGCGGCGCCGCGGCGGTCGTTTTTAACGCTGCCAATGAGGCCGCTGTCGAAGAGTTCTTGGCGGGCAGGATCAAATTTGTTAATATACTTGAGCTTGTAGAACATTGCCTGAACAAGCACGATGTTAAGACCGGCGTCTCGCTCGAAGAGCTGCTTGAGGCGGATGCCTGGGCAAGAAGAGAAGTCTCGAGAGTGGCGTGCAGCGTATAATCGACGTAGTTTTGTGTGGGCTTTTAGCCTGGAGGCGAGTTAATGGCGAAACCAAAGAGTTCAGTGAGTAAATGGCCGAAGGCGTTTTTTTGGGCTGTGGTCCTAACTGCTGTTATTTATCTGATTGTGCAGAAGATCGATACTTTCGGCAACGTTCTGCTGGTCTTGCTTGGCTTAGGGGTGGTTATACTTGTTCACGAGTTCGGGCATTTCGTGTTTGCCAAGCTGTCGGGCATAAAGGTAGAGGCATTTTCGATTGGTTTTCCGCCTACTTTGTTGGGATTTCAAAGGACTGAGGACGGGCTTCGGCTTCGGATTCTGCCGGCTTTTTTCTCCGGAAAAGAAACGGACCAGAGCGAAGATGATGCTGGCCGGCCGGACCAGGGCGAAGATGATGCCGGTCGGACGGACCAGGGCAAAGATGATAATCGCCGGACGAAGGAGAGTTTGTTGAGCTTTACTGTTGGGGGCGGGGGCAAGGCCTGGGACACCGAGTACTGCATCGGGCTAATTCCTGTCGGGGGGTACGTCAAGATGCTTGGTCAGGAGGATACGGCCTCGGCCAAATCGAGCGATGACCCGCGTTCCTTTGCCAACAAGCCAGTTGGTGCGCGTGCGGTAGTTGTATCGGCGGGCGTCGTTTTCAATGTCATCGCGGCAGTGATCATTTTTATGGTCGTTTTCCTTATCGGGATAAATCAGCCGCCAGCGCTTGTCGGCGGAGTGGAGCCTAATTCGCCTGCTGAGCATGCGGGCCTGGAGGCCGGCGACGAGATAATCGAGATTGACGGCAAGAGTAATAATCTTGACTTTACCGATATCATGCTCGCCGCTGCCCTGTCCGGGCGGGGCGAAGAGGTCAGCTTAAAAGTACAGCGGGATGGTGCTGAGAGGGATTTTACGCTCGTGGCAGAGCAAAGGCCCGACAGGCCGTTGAAGACTTTTGGCATCATGATGCCCCAGACTTTGACTGTTGCCGAGCCTGTTGACGAAGCTGATGTGAACGATTTGCGGGCGAGAACGGGCCTGACCCCGGGCGACCGGATCAAATCCGCCAACGCCAAGCCAATTAAAAAGCACTGGGAGCTGATCTCTATAGTGGAGAGCACTTACGCGCCGGCTGTCAAGCTCTCGGCGCAGCGAACCACCGAGACCGGAGAAACAGAGCTGGTTGAGGGCCGGATCGAGATGGAATGGACGATTGCGGGCGGCTCCGAGGGTAACTTTGTACCCGAGCTTTACCATATCCATTCTATGGTTCCGCGTTTGCAGGTGACGACTGTCAGCGGTGTCCCTGATAGACTGGGGAGAGGAGGTCTTGTGAACCGAGTCAAGAACAGGATCCTGGGCATCTTCGGCAGGCCCCAGGAGCCGAATATCACGTATCCGGACTTGGAGAGCGGGGATATTATTCTTGCGATTAGTGATGTGCCGAATCCGACGTACAATGAAATGCGAAAGCTCACTGAGGAGTACGAGGACAAGGAAGTGCGGATGGAGGTTCTGCGTACCGACGCCAATGGCGCCGCGGAGCCGGTTACGGTTATGGTTACGCCGAAGCGACCTGCGGGTAGTGAGAAGGTTTTGATAGGTATCGCGCTGGCGCTCGATGCCGGACATGCGGTTGTCGCCAAGACTATAGCTGCCGGAGAGGGTCCGGCGAAGCTCGATATTCCCCGCGGCGCCATGATAACGACTGTTGACGGGACGGCCGTATCGAGCTTCCACGATATGGTCAGGGAGATCAGCAAGTACCCGGATGAGCGTATCACGATAGAATATCGCCTCGATGACGAGACGGCTGGCGCCGTTGCGCTGAACGTTGGAACCGGCCGGGAGTCTATAACCGTCAAGCCGATCCCGGCGGTGTTAGTTGAGTTCGAGACCCTCAAAAGGCTTTATAAAGCGAGGGGTCCAGTGGACGCGGTTGTGATGGGAGGCAGGAAGACCGTTACGCTGATTGCCCAGACTTACCTGACGTTAAAGCGTCTTGTTAGTGGTCTTGTGAGCCCCAAAGAGCTTATGGGGCCGGTCGGCATCCTTGCGGTCAGTTACCAGACTGTAGTTGAGAAGATGTGGATTGAGTACCTTTTCCTTATTGGTCTTATAAATGCAGCCATTGCCGTGTTCAACTTTCTGCCATTGCCGCCTCTTGACGGAGGTTTGGCAGTTTTGCTTGTGGTCGAGAAGATCAAGGGCTCGGCGGTAAGCGAGCGTACACAGGGGTTTCTAATTCGGGCCGGCCTGGTCCTTGTGCTGGCGTTGTTCCTCTACATAACGCTCAATGACGTAATCAGGAACTTCTTTAGTTAGTTCCTGTTGCGGAAAGAGCATTTGTCATTCCTGCGAAAGCAGGAATCCAGGTTTTTCGATATGGACCCGTGCTTTCGCAGGGGTGACATCGTCAGTTTTGGCTTTCCGCAACAGATAGTAGTTAGCCCGTTCGCGTCTGCGGCTATTTGACCGCCCAGGCAGTCAAAATTCATAAGATGTTATCAAAACTGCCGAAATAGCGGGTGTAGGAGAAGGTAAGAACAGACTGCTCAGACGCAAGGAAGAATTTGAAGGCACACCGGATGTTGTTGGACAAGCACAGCGGCGAAGAGTTGCACGGCAGCAAGCTTAGTACCACCGGAGCCGTCGATAAAGAAGTCGGCGAAGCTATAAACAAAAGGCCCGAGAAACTTCAAAGCTGCGAGGAGTATCACAAAGGCATATTAGATGCACTTCGCCGGACGGACCTTCATGTGTATGAACTGCTCAGGGCCGAGTATGACCGGCTGCAGAACAGCTTGCAGCTTATCGCAGCCGAGAATAGGTGTTCGAGGGCGGTTCTTGCCGCTCTCGGGTCGGTTGTTCAGAACAAAACGACCGAGGGCTTTGTCGGGGCGCGATATCATGGGGGCTGTGAGGTCGTGGACGATATTGAGACGTTGGCCGTCAGCAGGGCAAAGGAGGCCTTCGGCGCCCGGTATGCAAATGTCCAGCCGCATTCCGGGACCGGCGCAAACCAGATCGTTCTTACCGCCATGCTGGACAGAGGCGATAAGATATTGAGCCTGGGCGTGGACCAGGGGGGACATCTTTCGCACGGCGCCAGGGCCTCTTTTAGCGGCAAGTTCTTCGACACCGAGAACTATTACGTCGATAGGGAAACGTTTCTTCTAAATTACGATGCCGTCCGGGCCGCGGCGCTCAGGGTCAGGCCCAAGCTGATTATATGCGGCGCCAGTGCATATTCGAGAACGATAGATTTCGAGAAGTTCCGTGCGATTGCGGACGAGGCCGGTGCGTATCTTCTGGCCGATATCTCGCATATAGCGGGCCTGGTGATAGCCGGTGCGCATCCTTCGCCGATTGACTACGCTCATTTCACGACGACGAGCACGTACAAGCCGGGCGGACCCAGAGGCGGCCTGATATTGATGGGCAAAGACTTCGAGCGCAAGATAGAGGCCGGCGGCAAGACGCTCAGCCTGGCAGAGCACATCGAGAGGACCACGTTTCCGGGGGTGCAGGGAACGCCTTATTTGAATAATGTGGCGGCCAAGGCCGTATTCTTTAAGGAGACGCTTTGCGACGACTACAGGGCCAGGCAGTTCAAGATTATAGCAAATGCACAACGCCTTGCCGGGGCGCTGCTGGATTTAGGGCACGATGTGCTCACCGGCGGGACCGACAACCACATGGTTCTGCTAAACGTGAGTAATCTGCGTGGTCGTTTGACCGGGCTCGTGGCCCAGAAGTGCCTCGAGCAGTGCGGGATAATAGTCAATATGAACCGCTTGCCCTATGATAGCAGGCCTGCTTCTGTCACCAGCGGGCTGAGATTGGGCACGCCTATCGTCACACAGGACGGTATGGGCGATGACCAGATGCAGAGCGTAGCCGTCTTGATAGACGCGGTCTTGAGGGCAGTCGAGACGGTCGGCGAGACGGGGTACAGAATGGATGAGGGCCTCAGAAATGAGGTGCGGGACAAAGTGGTGGAGCTTTGCCGCGAGTTCCCGATGTGTTAGGGGCCCGCTGTTTCTCTTGAGCCTTTTGAGCTTGTAATCGAGGCGCAGGTTTGGCTGTCCACGGGATTTCCACGCCTGAGAGAGGATTAGGGATGTGCATCCAGGCCGGCAACAGGGAATTTACGGGAAAAAGGTTGCCTAACCGCTTCCGATATTTTAGTTTTCCGGAAGATTATGCTGCGAAGAATAAAACACGAGCTTGAACAGGGCAAGACCCTGATAACTTTCACATCGCTCCAGGCTACCGGCCAGGTCCTCGGGATGATCGCCCCCCTCGTTGTCGCAAAGTTTTTCTCGCCCGAGCTTTTCGGCAACTACGCCCTGGCCAGAATGATAGCATTCTTCTTCCTGACCCTGCTGATCTCTTCGTCACAGACACCCTTCGTTGTCTTCGCCAACGAGGAACGCACCAAAAGCGCAAAAATTAACAAGACGTTCTCCGTGCAATGTACGTTCCTCACAGCCGGCTTCTGCATATTCACGGTGATAACGCTGCTATTCAACAAACAACTGGCACAGTTCGCCGAAATCAGCCGCACCGACCTGATCTTCGTTCTACTGGCCTTCGTCGGACTCGCCCTGAAGTGCTTCCTGTGCCATCTCTTCGCGGCGATGGGCCAAAGAATAAAATACTCCCTCGCCGAACTGACTTTCGGGACTATAACACTATCTCTGGTCGTTGTGCTCTGCCTGACCGACAACATCAATCTAAGATCCGTCTTTCTAATCTATCTCATATCGCCCCTCCTCCTCCTGCTCATATTCGTCAAGACCATCGACTTCACCCCGCTCATCCCCTTCAGTATTGACAAACAGCATCTCCGGAAGATGTTTGACTTCACCAAGTGGATCATGTTGGGCGTAACCGCCGTCTATTTCATAAACTGGGGCGACAACCTCGTCCTCAGGTTCTACGTCCCGATGCGCGATATCGGAACCTACAATCTCGCATATCAGGTCTTCAAGGGCATGATTTCGATGGCGTTCATCGTTTACGCCTATTTCCTGCCGTTTGTAAGTCAGCACATCCACGACCGCAAGAAAACGAGAGAATACCTGTTCAAGAAAAGGCCCAGGATACTTCTCCTCGGCCTTGTCGCCATAGCCGTCTTCTTCTTCGTCGGCCCGATTATCCTAAGAGCGGTCTACCGCGACAAATACGAGGGCTCATCGGCAATACTGCGAATCCTGCTCATCGCCCTGGTGCCGATGCTCCACGCCACTCTGCTCGCCCCCATCCTCAACGCCCTCAAAAAGTACAAATTCACGCAAACCGTAAGCATGATCCAGGTCGCCCTGAATGTCATTCTGAACCTGCTACTCGTGCCCGCCATGGGCCTGAGAGGCGCGGCAATAGCAACCGTAGTTGCCTATTGCTCCCAGGCCGTTATAATAGAAATATATTACAGATATAAGCTCAAGAAACTATTGGAGTTGTGATTCGCGTTTTCGTATCGCACTCGCAATTCCGGAACGCTAATCAACGGCAAAATAAACAGTATTTGGAAGAAACCAGGAGAGATACCCGACAAATGATCTATATATTGGGCGCCGGCGCAATGGCCCGCGAAACATTAGTCTGTTACAAATAGAATTGTGCGCAAAATGGTCACAAAATAGTGATGTG
>CAYWOD010000009.1:0-35052 GCA_964459805.1 uncultured Pirellulales bacterium | reverse complement strand
CAGGCTGGATTGTCCAGCTTGCTCACATCAGCTTCGCTTGGCGCACTCATTTTCAGTCTCCTTTACTTTTTCACAGGCTCGGTATTTTGTAGTTATCTAAGATTTTCTTGACCTGGGGCAACAGGTCGATTGCACTGAACTTGTTTATAGAGCCGCCCTCGAAGCCGACTGCCGAGAGGCCTAAATCGTCCCGGCGCTTGAACAGGAACGTTACCTGCTCGATGGCGGCCTCGCGGAGGTCGGCGGGCATCGCCGTCTCGCCCTCGCCCGGTGTCCGGCCGGCGATGCAGTAGCCGCCGCGATAGATTACCTCGATACCGTCGGGGGTATCGAACCAGGTGCCATATATCCCCCTGACAATCCCGGTCACGCCGTTATTGATGAGGCGATAGCCTTCATCGGCGACTAAGGCATCGGCATCGTCGAAATTGTAATCAACCGCCTGCTTGATCGAAGTTATCGCGACAACCGGGTACCTTGTCAATTGCAGCAGCTCCCCGCAGGCGGCGTAGTATTCGGTGGCATCGGCGGTGTTGAGGATCAGCGGGCGGTTGACGTAGCCCTCGCAAATGGCGGTAAGACCGAGGATCAGGCGGGCCAAGGTGGCATCGTGGTCGGTGCCGGTCTCGCCGAGACGGTTCTTAACGTCGATTAGGGTGCACAAGCCCGCCTCGGCGGTGGCCCCGGCTATCGTATGCTCGTCACGATGGGTCTCACCATCATATTCCCACTCCACCCAATACGTATAGACCAAGCCCAGGGCCGGCTCGGTGAAGGTGTGGCGATAGACGCCGGTGGAGACCTTGGTCATTGCCGTACCGTCTGCGACGACTACGGCGTCGGTATCGTTGCGCTTGACGCCGAAGGCCCCGGTAGGGTCGCTGAGTTTGACCGAGGTGACATCGGTCAGGACACCGTCGATTGTGAACTTCTCCTGTATAGTCAGCTCGGTAGTGATTGGCCCGGGCGCTCCGATGCTCGGCGGTTGTGTCTCTGCCGAGCCATCCCACTCTATCTGGCCGCTGGCGATCGCCGCATCGCTATCGGCGGGATTGGCGCCGGCCTGAAGATAGATCACAACGCGATAGATACCATCTTCGATATTGGGGACGCTATCGAAATCACCCACGTAGTGGCCGCTGCTGCCGGCCTCGGTCATCGAGACATCGTAATCGTCCGCATCGCGATCGCCGGTCCCCCATACCTCATCGGATGCGCCGTCGGAAAGGAAAACGTCTCCGTTGAGCTGGAACCTGCAAAAGTACAGTGTACAACCGGGCAGATAGTCCCATGATACTTCATTCATTGTTCGTATCTCGTTAAGTGCGTTTCTTTGGTTATTGCTTGGTGTAAAGAACTACTTTACCGATGCTGATTGTCCCCGTCATAGTGCCCCCGCCGCGAACCCTGACGGACAGTAAATCTCCTGGGTTGAAGTATTCTGCTATACTTATAGAGAATTGACCTGTCTCACCAGCCGGAACAATAATCTGATTTACAAGAACTCCGTCTTTACGCAAAGCGAATCCAACAGGCTGATTGGCTGAATTTGTTAAGACGTTAGTGGCCATAGACTCTATAAAATAACTTGAGAGAATGGGTATCTGTGTTTCGGCCTCGGAGGTGTTCATTCCCTTCGTATCAACGTATCTGTTTTGGTCTTGACCTACGGTTTCCTGATTGCCGTCGAGAATCCACGGTGCACCGCCTCCCAGTGACTCGCGATATGCGGACCACTTCATTACATAACAAGTATCGTGCCAGTTTGAGAACCACAGATGAGTACCGTCAAAACACATTGCGTGGAAATTCTTGAGTTCAGATGGTACGGAACGAGTAAGAGTGATGACCTCATAAGCCATACTTGTCGGCGACATACGCAGGAGCCACGCGAAACTGCCGCTATACATTCCCACCCACATGGCCCGGCCGTCAAATTCTAAAAGATAAAGGCTTCCCAATCTCGGAGGTATTGTGATTTGATTGTCAACTGCTGCTGCATCTATATCGAACTTGATTACGACATTGGAAGTTGCACAAGCTACCCAGATAAAGTTGCCGTCGAACGCAACGTGATGAGGGCTGCCCGACCCTAAGTCATAGACGGTGAAGCTGCTATCAGAAGGAACGAACCGAACAAGTGCGACATTACCGCCGGTACTCTTGCCAACGGCCCAGACGTAAGTTCCATCGAAGGTACACCAATAAAGCTCCTTTGTCCCCGTGATTGTCGTTGAGGTATGTGTATTATCTTCAATGTTGAATTTGACAATTTGACCCTCGTCGGTGTATAACGTCATGTAAATATGATCACGACCAGCACAGACTCCTGTACCTGCGTTTTCGCCCGTCTCCATTGAGTAGGTAGTATAGCAACTGTTAGAAGGGTTCAACTTAATAAGGCCAGCAGGTGTGCTGAACAATGCGAACCAAACATAGCCTTTCGCATAACAACAGGCCATGCCCCTGTTGGCTCCCGCACCGCCGCCCAGGGCGATTGTGGAAGGGGTACAATCCTCCCTCGCTATCTTGAAAATGTAATTATCAGCCGTGTCCGAACGAGTAATGCCCCAAATGTGCTTGGTCAGCGGTTCATAGCATAAATCGTGGACTCTTGTTATGTTATCGATTTGAAACAGCTTATGTCGTGCTGTATAAAATTCACCTCCAAGACTGTTGGCAAGCAGCGGCACACAACTTCTGCCGTCAAACCTGGCTTCCAAAGCTAAATCACTCAATTGAGCTGGTTGATGCACGGCAAACGGATCTCGTAAGCTCTGAACTTCCATTATCCTGAGTCCTTACTAATTACAGTGCTCTCGTGCTCGATATTGACCGGTGTGCCGCCGGAGATCGTATCGATCTTGTCGCGGATCGGCTTGAGGGCATCGGTTTCGCCGGCGAATTCGTTGCCCTTGACGTCAGTCAGGTGCGTGATGATAGTCGTCTGATTGGCCGCCGTTGCATCGCCGCCTGTGCCGGACGGCGCCTGCTCGAGGGCGTTCTCGGTGAATCGATACGTACCGCTGTCATCCTCGAGGGTATCATCGAGCTTGTCGGTAACGGCCTTAATCGCATCGGCCACCGTGTCGAGGGTATCGATCTTGGTCTCGTTGGCGTTGACGTTGGTTTCACTGGCCGGGTCGGCGGGCAGGTTGTCGGTCTTGGCCTTAATGGCGGCGACATTGCCACCGGACTCAGCGGATCTGCTAGATACGGTTACGTCGAGGCGATCAGCAACAGTTTTAAGATCGCCGGTGTGGTCGGTCTTAGTCTCATCCCATACAGCGTCGGCTATCGCCGCCGCCGATGCGCCTGTGCCGGATGGCGCCTCCTCGAGGGCGTTCTCGGTGAATCGATAAGTACCGGCATCATCTTCCAGCGTATCATCGAGCTTGTCGGTAACGGCCTTGATCGCATCGGCCACCGTGTCGAGGGTATCGATCTTGGTCTCGTTGGCGTCAACGTTGGTCTCGCTGGCCGGGTCGGCGGGCAGGTTGTCGGTCTTGGCCTTGATCGCATCGACTACAGTGTCGATGGTGTCGATTTTGGTTTCGTTGGCGTCAACGTTGGTCTCGCTGGCAGGGTCGGCGGGCAGGTTGTCGGTCTTGGCCTTGATCGCATCGGCTACGGTATCGACGGTATCGAGCTTGTCATCGTGGGTTGTCAAGGCAGCCGAAGTGGCCAGGCCGGAGACATCCGCCTTGCAGTCGTCGACGTTCTCGACCGTCACCTTGCCGTTGGCATCGGTAGCTAATTTCTGCGCAGGGGTGGCGAGGACCTTGCTCGCAGCATCGGTGCCGGCCTGGGCGGCGGTGTGAGAGCTGCGAGAGCTGATAGCGGCGTCGAGATTGGTCAATCCCATATTGGCGTCATAGGGGTCATAATCGACAAGGGGGACATAGCAGCCAATGACAATCATACCGGTTAGCGTCCCGCCCACCATTACACCATTCTCGCCGGAGCCGGCGCCAACGGCGGCATCGGGTAAGTCAAGTCGATAATAACCATCTCCAATATGCTCTATCCCCCCGTCACTATGAGCAGAATCAAGAGCGGCAAGGGCGGCTTCGGTGATGCTCACCTTGGTTTCCTTCTCTCGCCTGTACCAGAGGTCTATGCCGGATGTATCGTAATCGACGCCAGTCTCCGGCGTGCCGTCCGTACTATCAATAATCCGAATGACAACGGACTGATCCATAGAGCCTTTCTTTATAGGTCTCATGCCGCCGTCCCCCCATTAAAGTGGTTCATCTGCTGCATTAACAAGGGCATGCTCATTGCCGGCGGCGCGCCCGATACGTAAGTCAGCTCCGGCCTGGCTCGCCGCGCGAACATTGCGAATGGATTTATGTAGAGCTGGGCAATTTCAGAGGCACTCAACGCCCTATTGAAAATCATGACTTCGTCGATTGTGCCGTTGAAATCCCCAGCACTATTAAAACTATTCCCTATTCGTAAAGCATGGCTTCCGTCTGTAGGAGCTAAATTACTTCCATCAGTTTTCACGCTGTTAGCATTAACAAATAATTCCATATCATAAGAACTATTTACAGTTCCAACAAGAAAAACCCATTCTGCTCCTGCATCCTCAGTATCTTCTGCTCCATAAAGAGTTGAACCGTTTTTCCAATATAAATATGGAACATTTTTGCCACTAAGGTCTCTAAGTCCAAAATCAAAATTTGAATCAGAATTAATAACTGAACCTTTAGAAACTATTGAGTCATAGTGATTTGTACCTAAATTGGGGTTTTTAACCCAAGCAATAAGTGTAAACGGAGGATTTACAAAAGCGAAATCTGCATCCTCAACATAATCCCCATCTCCGTCAAACTCCAGAGCAGGACCGAACTTACCAGGAACAAAATGAGTATCATTGATAAGAGAACCTGTATTCCCATTCCCGCTCAAATCAAAAACCTTCTCCCCTCCCCCTTCGTTCATCAGCCAGCAGCCGACGAGACCCTTTGCCAGCGGATGGCCGGTGATCAGCCTCGCTGACGGCGGTGGTTTCATATTATAAGCGGTCTTTAGAATCATAGCTCAACCTGTTTGTACGTACACTCCCTGATAACACGCATAGTTGTTTGCAGCCGCGAGAGCGACACCTACCTGGTTCTTGACAATGATTCCCCACTTCTGAGGCATCACACCACCAAACGCCGAAGAGACGCTCATAACATCACCCTTAAAGTTCTCATCATCCGCGTCAAGATGGATGATACCTAACAGCTTACAATTCTCTATCAGCTCCCCGGAGGCAGTTCCGAAAGCACCATCGGTACCCCCAGCTCCACCCGAGTACATGTTCCCACCATCCGCTGTGCCGTAGGCATAGACCAGCACGTTCTTATCACCGGCGGGAGCACCCTCGGTGTTAGAGATTATTATCTGCACCAAGGCATCGAGATAACAGTGAACAGAGTTATCAACCGCAGTCGATTGTCGCATAGCGTCATCGGCGAGCGAATTCAGTGTAATAGTGATCTCCTGATCTGCCGTTGCGTATTTTGTTTTTATATCCGCCATTAAGTCTCCTCCTTAGCTTGCAAGGCACTCGCTATCGCCGCCTCGTAGGCGCTTTTCTTTTCGTGAATTACCGCATCCCTTACAAGATGCCTTTGATAAACATCCCAGATGGTATCAACGACCTTGTCCCTGATCTGACCCAGGGTTTGACCGTTGGTTGTAATATTCACATTCTTAACCTCATAGCGCCATTCATCCGGAGGGTCAGGCGTATCATCAGTACGAACGGCCTTTATCGAGACCACGTTCTCGCTTAATTGGACTATAGTCAAATCCACATTCCAAGTAATCGCCATCGCACTTAGTCCTTTCGGATGTCGTATGTCGTATATCGTATGTCGTTTAACCTTTTTACTTTTCCCTTTTACGTTTCTTTCACTTCGTCCTGTACGTCGCCGGACTGCTCTGCGGGCGGAACTGGCGGTCCTTCGGGCTGGTCATCTGCTTTTGACTCGTTTTCTGCAGGTTCGGCTTCTTCTTCGATTCCGAGTTGGGCGGCGAGCTTGTTCGATTCTCGTTTTGCATCTTCGGCCTCCAGTCTCTTTAATTCGGATTGTGCCAACAGCGTAGTCAGCCCGCTGTGAGCTATCTGGAACATAGCGGCGGCCTTCTCGGACTCGCGGGCAAGACCGAGGGCCTTTTTCCTGGCGTTATCCGATGCCCCCTTTTTCCCGGCGGCGGTCTTGGCGGCGACGGCCTCTTTTTCGGCCTTACGGCTGACGGCCTGGGCGGCGCGAGCCGAGATCACGTAGGCATCGGCCTTCTGCTTTAGGTCATCGGCCTCAGCAGCGAGCTTAATCGCCCTGGCTCTGGCGATTTCGTAACCGGCCCTGGCCTGGGCGGCCCTGACGGCCTTCTGGTCCACGTGATCTTCCCAGGGCGCGCAGGATCTCTTCCAGCACTTCTTACCACCCTTGTCCGTGAGCAGGGCGACCGTCCTCTCGGGCAGGTCATACCTGCAACCCCTGGCAAACGGACCGACGGCCCCGGTATAGGTCTTGGTCATTACTATCCACATAAATCACCTCCCTACTTGAAAAGTAGGCAATCAATTTTACAAGACCAGGCCGCCGCCGAAACGGCGGCCTGATCAGTTCCTTTTTGTCTAAGGCTCTACGCGGTAATGTGTTCCGCCAGACCCATCTGTGCTGCGGTCATCGGGCCGATCTCCGGACGCGAGAGGATCGCAATAATCGCCGCGTTCACTCCATTAGTGCCGTCCCCGGCGTGCGGGGCGTTGACCTGCATGTACCGCTTGTGCGATTTGGTCAGGTCAATGTCGATGGCGAAGAGCTTGTCGTCCTCAAGGGCGCCGATGGCGTCGGCCAGGGCGGCGTCGGTAACGGCGGTGTAGCCGCCGCCGGTCGTATCGCACTCTTCGATAAAGGGGGCCGTGCCTTCTGCGGTCGAGCCTAAGCCGATATCCAACGTGCCAATAATGAACAGGACACGCAGGTGGTTCCAGCCGGCGGTGTCAACGTAGGTGTTGCCTGCGAGATCGCCGTTGTCCTTGATCTGCGGCGGGGTCAGGATCGCGATTTTTTGGTTTTGAACTTCTATCATCTTTCAACCTTTCTCATAAATTTAGCAATAAGCTAAAACGACTTATGAACTAAAGTTAACAATACAGTAAACAGTCTTTACAACGCCGTTACGAGGCGGCGGTGATCAGGCCGCAGATCGGCCCGGCATCGGTGGTATCGCCGACACCGTGAACGGTGATGGCGACTCGCTGAGTGCCCCTGACACCGATTTGTACGTTGGCGAAATAGACGCTCTTGTCCGAATCGATGGTGAGCTGACGGCGATCGCCGAGCAGCGCGCCCATTCTCAAGTTGCCGAAGATGGTGCATATCTGGCTGTTGGCCTCGGTCTTGGGCATAGCGGCAGAGAACTCAACGGGATAGGACAGGAAGGTCTTCTCCCGGACGCCGCGTCCCTGGATGATCTCGGTTGCGTTGGCCCCGCCGGCGGCCAAGGCGAGCCGGACCATCACGGTGTAGTAGAAGAGCCTGTGGGGGAACCACTTGGCATCGCCGTCGTCGGCGTAGTCCGGCAAGGTGCCCGCGACCGTATCGAAGTTGGCCAACGTGATCTCGCTGTATGCGTTGCCGGCCGCCACTACGAGAGACTTGATATTGGCGATAGTCGCATCGACGTCGCGCAGGGCGCCCGTGATCCCCCTATGGCCGAAATAGGTGCTTGTGCCGTCACCGAGGAAGCCTATCTCATCTTCCTTCTTGGCGAAGGCCCGGACGATCTGGCGGCCTACGAGCTCGCCTATGGCTATGGCGGCGTCCTCATCGAGCTGAGTACTGATTGCCGTCAGCGTCGCCCACATCTTGGCGGTCAGGCCAACGGTGCCGAGCGTTAGATCGCTCGCGGTAATGGCCTTACCCTCGCCGGGACAATAGACGGTGAGCCCTTCGCTGAGCTTGGGGGCAATGCCGGAATCGGAGGCCATAGGCCAGACGTTCACGTTGCGGCGGAAGACACCGTAAGTCTCCTGCAGGGCTAACAGATTCGGGAAGAACTCGGTGGGGACAACGGCGCCGCCACCGGTAATGGTGCCCTCGCCCATTGCCTTCTCGCCCTGGATCCATTGCATCTCGATGCCGTAGTCCTCGAGGGCCTTGATTGACTTCGGGCGGTTCAAGACGGAGGCTAAGATGAACAGGCCGAAACGCTTGGCCTGGTCGGGAGAGGACCATACCGACCGGTAGCCGGCGGGCCAGTTGTTCTCCGAGGGGACCCTGATGCGAGAGAAGGCCTTGATCTGCTTGACTAACTCATCGGCCTGCGTTTTGAGCTGATCAATCGTGGCTGTCAGCTCGGTCTGGGTGCTGGCTAAGGCCTCTGCTTTCTCCTTCTCCTCCTTGACGGTCTTATCGATCTCGTCGATGACCTCCTTACGGCTAGCCAGACCCTTGGCCAGGTCGTCAACGGCTATTTCCAGCTTCTCTAAAGTTTCCACAATTTTGACTCCTAAAACTAAAGGTCACTTAACAATTGAT
Organism: uncultured Pirellulales bacterium; assembly: GCA_964459805.1. Classification (GTDB taxonomy): domain Bacteria; phylum Planctomycetota; class Phycisphaerae; order Sedimentisphaerales; family Anaerobacaceae; genus DAOVRL01. Next base: position 26,506 of record CAYWOD010000009.1, on the reverse strand, counting down.
TTAACTTTTGGATGAGCTCGGCTATTTGCGAATCCCCGGCGGGAGCGGACCGATCACCGGCGTCGCCGAGCAACAGGGCCGGTGCAAATCCGTCCTGATCGGGGGTTAAAAGCGTTTTGATTTCTTCGAGGTCGGCGCTGATATGGTTGAAGTCCTTGCCTATTGCCTCCTTGAGCTGATTGAATTTAGTGCCCAGTTCGCCGATTTCCTGCTGCGAGGTATCGGGGATGGCCTCCAACAGAGTATTTTTCTGCGTCATATCAATATCGTCACGCAACTGATCGAAGCGGCCCTTGGTCTTGACAAGAGCACCCCGATTAGCGCCGACCGCCACACAGCTTAATTCGAGTAACTCGATCTTGGTGAGGACGTATATCTTCTGACCCTTCGTCTCCTCGAATTTCCATTCCAGAGGTATAAAGCCAATAGAGACGGCCTTCTGATGACCATCCCGATAATTGATCCAATAGCTTTCGGCATTGTCGGTTATCGAAAAAACGATGTCAACGTCCACCTCGGTTGGCAATACTCGATAACTATCCGGCGGGCCGTGACCGATTACCGATGATTGGCCGCTGGCAAGACGATGCTGGTGGTCGCCAAGAACAACGGGATTCATGGCGTAGCCTTCGAGGGCGTCGCCGATCGCCTGTATCTCAATTCGCTCCTCATATCGGTCGATTTCATCCTTCGATATACAGACCGTGATTCGCCTGTTCTCGGCGTCAATCGCTTTGACCTTTGGATAAAAGAACTTCATTTTCGCATCCATAGTATTATTCCTTTTTCTCTTTGACCTGTTTGTCTGCGAGGTCTCTCTGCATGTCGGTATAAGAGTAAAATTGCAGGCTTGCGTAACGGGCCAAGTCGAAGCTCTTGCCCGCCGCCCGCTTGGCCAACTCCACACATCGGCAGTTGATGATATTGGCGGCCGAGCCGGCCGGATCGCCGGGGTGCATGAGCAGCTCGCCGCCGACCTTAAAAGGCACATAGAGGCCGATACCCTCGGCGTAATCTTTCTCGGCCTGGCGATGAGCGTCGCGAACGTCGCCATCGCGACTGGTCAGCCAGGTCCTTAACTCAACGCCGGCGGCCTTGAAGCCCTCGTGCCTGCCGGCGCCGACCCCGCCGGCGGTCTGGGTGCGGGCGATTGACTGGGCTCGAGCACGGTTGGAGCCGAGCGTGTTCTTTAACCTAACACTTAGCTCCTTGAGGCCCTCGCCCGCCTCGAGGCCGGTCCTCAACTGGCCGGCTACCAACTTCTTGGTAGTGCGGTTGATGCCGGTTATTTTTCTGGAAGAGATCCATAGAGCTCGCCTCAAGCGGGGCCGCACCTTGACCTGCTCGGTCAGCTCTGCGAGCTCATCGCCCTTCAAGCCCAAGACCTCAGTTAAAGACTGGCGGATACCTAACTCGGAGGCCTTGCCGAAGAAGGTCTGGTTGATGACGTTGATCTTGCCGTCCTCGACCTTGAGATCGAAGATGATGCGGGCAACGATTTCATTGACATCTTTGGCTACAGAGGGCGCAGAGCGGGATTCGCTTAGGGCATCGCGGAGCTTCTTGGTTAAGATTCGCTGCTGACGGACGAAGAAGGTCCGCATCGATTGCTGATATTCCTTTTCGATGCCGTACCAGGAGATGACCCAGCTGCGCCAGAGGCGAAGACGCTTAGCTTCATCGTTCGGTGTCTTAGAGGCACGTAAATTCTCGTCCAGCAGCGTATCGGAGTTGAAGGCAGCCTTCGGCTGCTCTTCGCCGGCGGGCTCGCCTTCGGGCAGGGACGGGCCTGTCAGTCCCTCTAAGCCGGCCTCTAAGGTGAACCTGGCGGGGACGCGGCCCATATTGATCCACCAGTCGTTGCCCCAATCGGTCAGCTCGTAAGGCAGGTCGTGGGCCTCGATGATCTGGTTCAACGGGACGCCGGCCTCGGTGTACTTGATGACCTTCTCGGTCTCCTCGCGCTTGGCCTCCTGGACGACCGGGTGCTGGTCGCAGTCGAACCATAAGAAGAGCTTGACGCCGGAGGTGAGGGCCTTCTGCCTTGAGCTGCGATATGCGGCCCGCCTGCGCAAGCCGAGCGAGCGGCTGCCGTTGAAAATTTGGGCGTCCTTGAGCAGGACGCCCTTGCCGGCGGCGGAGGAGAAGCGACTAAGTATTCCGCTGCTAATATTGCCTGAGAACATTCCGGCCAATGGTATGATCGTATTGAAGATGAAGTCGCGCATCGAAGGGCCGTGCGAATACTGGGCCTCGGTGATAAGACCGACGACGCCGGGCGGAACGCCGAAGCTGGCGCAGATCTTCTTGTCGGACATCTCGGTTATCTTGGCGACCTGCATATCGGCCATCTTCATGGCGATAGTCTTGACGTCCATACCGCCGGTCAGGACCGCCGTGCGCTTGGCCTTACCTGCGCCCCTGTGACGGGCGTCGAACTGACTGCGAAGGAGCCGGACCTGGTCGGGATCGAGCTTGCCGGTGGTTGTCAAAATGGCGCCCGGCTCGGCGGCGTTCGCCAAGGCATTAGCGTTATAGAGCGCGGCGGCGAAACTGTAGTTGAGACTGTTGGCCGATGCGGACAACGGGCCGGCCCCGTGGAACTTGTCATCGGGATTGAATCCCTTCCACTGGTGGACCTCCAATAGACTGAATCGCTCACGCCGACCGCCGGCGCCCTGAAACTCCCAGCCGATCAATTCACCGGCCTTAGTGCCGTCGGAGGTGATCGCCTTCATCTGATTGCCGGGGACTACGCGGACCTCCTTGGGGACCAGGCCGGCCATGTCGGTGAAGACCCAGAAGACATCGCGGGTCAAGGCGTAATGACCGATCGAGTCGCGAACGAATTGCTGCCACGATGTCGCGCTGCTAAAGAACAAATCGTACGCCGGGCCGGACTCGACTATCTTGTCGTCAATAGTAGAGAGGACAGGTGCGAGCGCGGCGATACCGCCGATTAGCTTCTCGATACATGCGAAGACCAGCTCGACCTGGCTAAAAGGCTTCGACGGTTTACTATCGCCTCTCTCCGGCATGTCCATACCGGCGAGCCACATCTGCGCATACTGGCTGATGCCGTACTTCTCCTTGGCGTCGGCGATTTGGCGGTCGATACCGAACCGCAGCATCTCGGCGGCTTCGGGACTTAATCGCCTGGTCACATCGACTGTTTCGATTGCATTGGTCACAGGAGGATGCACTCCGGAACTACGTTAGTTGTTGCGGCTTCCTTGCCTAATGCGGCGGCCCAGAATCTATCGGCGTGACCGGCCTCGGTGTGCGCCGCATCGTAGCGGACGTTGCCGGCAAGCGTCACGGTCTTGCGGATCGAGTGAAAGTCCTCGCGAATAATTCTATCGGCGGGGACGCGGACGAGCTTGTCCTCAAAACCGCTTCGCATCAGAGAGGCAAGGTGCTCCTTAACAGCGGCGGTGAACTTGACCTTCTCAACTCGATATTCGCCGTATCTATCCTGCAAGGACTCGGCCAACATATCGCCGATACCGGTGGCGTCGATACAGGCGCGCTGGATGTTCTGATTCTCTAACATATCCGATGCCTGCTGGAGCTGGGCGCTATACGGGGTCTTGTAGAGCTTGACGACCTTGCGAGTGATAAGGACATCGCCGACCAGCTCCCAGATCCAGAATACGGTGAGGTCCTTCTCGCGGCCGATGTCACCGCCCATGAAGTACTGCCTGCGATCCTCGGTGTGAGGGAGGAGAGGGGCGAGGCAATCGGCCAGCTCGCAGGATTGATAGAGGTCATACGGGATCAAGGTCGAGGCCGCCGCCGATGGGATGCACATATACTCCTGGTTGAAGGCGTCCTCGTTACGGCAGCGGGCCCGACATTCGGCGATGAATTCCTTCCGGGCCTGCAAGTCGATATGATCGAGCTTGCGAATCTTCTCGACGAGACCCTGGTCAACGGCGACGGTTATGGGTGTAAAATGATAGCTCCAGGGCAGGCTACGAAGCTGCTCAGCCGTAACCTCGCCGGCGGCGATCTGCCTGGCGCCTTTTACCAGGTTGTCGAATTCGGAGCCCTCGCCGTTGCGACTGGTCAAGATAGAAACATCGTAGCCCCAGGTCGTTACGGGCATCGCCGCATCGAGCATCTCACCGGGCTTATCGTGCCAGTCGAATTCATCGAGACAGACGTCGCCGCCTTTGCTTCGGAAACGGCGGGGATTGCTGCTCATCGAGTTGATGCGGGAGCCGTTGGGGAACTCAACCACGTAGTTGTTGTATCGATAGCCCTTGTCATCCTCGAGCTGTTCGGTGGCGACTTTTACTACCGCCTGGAATAATTCGCACCATTGCTGGGAATATAACGAGAACTCGACGGCGGCGGATTCGTCGGCGCTGCTGAACCAGTAGTCACGCCTTTCGTTGATAAGATTGCGCTTGCGAACAGCCCTGTAACTCTCGGCGTAAGTGGCCCCGATTCGCCGGCTCTTGTCCCAGAGCTTGAAGCGGCAGTCGTCAGTGATCCATTTGTTCTCATATCGCAAGAAATAACTTTTTGGTAAGGATGAATTCATATCATGATCCGGTCCAGCCGGTCCGGCTGGTTACGATTTTACTACTCCTAAGTGCTCATCGATGATCTCCTGGATGAGCTTGCGATTGACGCCGGCCTTAGTGAGCTTCTTCTTAGTAGATTTGGCGGCGGCCTCGACCTTTCTGCCGACCTGCTCGCGAATGTATTTATCCGCATTGATACTAACGAGCGTGCAGTCCTTGATCGCACGCGATATGTTCATTATCTCCTTGGCGGAGAGATTGTCCTGCGTGCTGATAAAGTCGATGGTCTGGGCGGTGATCATCTCGGCGACGGCCTTCTGGGTCTCGGATGCCTTCTCGGCGGTGAGATCCGCCATGACGTCACGGACTATTACGCCGGCCTGCTTCATTCTGGCTAATAATCGCATCCTGACGCCGAACCGCCCTACAGCAGATTCGGAGACAAGGTGACCGTTCTGCCGGCAGTACTCGACACACTCGATGTACTTCGGCTTGCCGAGCCTGGCGCCCGTGTAATCATCGGGCCAGGCGTCGTCGACTATCATAGCCGTTAAGGCGGCCCGCAAGGCGGCGGGCAGTTTGTCAATCGAGCTGTGAGTTCTTCGTTTACTCATATCTCCAGGGCCTTGTCGGTCTGGGTACGATCGGCGATTTCTTTACCCGGCGCCGTCAGGCCGATGAACTTTTTCTCAAAGCTGTCGAAGCCGCCGATCCGCTCATCGATGTAATTAACGTAGCCCTTCTGCTTGAGATAGGTGACGTCCTTCTCGAGGAGCGAGAGCGAGTAGTTCTCGTCGAAGGCGACCATAACGCGATACAGGGTGCGGACCTGCAGCGGGGTGGGGTACATTCGGTTCAGGTTCGAGAGGATCGTTATGCGGACCTGCTTTAGCTTGACGACGTCACGATTCATTCTTTTCTCCGTTCTTCATTTCCCTGACCACCTGCCTGGCTATTTCGCCGGAAATCTGGGGCAGCTTATCGACGACTTTTAGATTGCCTTCGAGGCGATTGACCGAGGCGGACAACTTCTCCAACGCCCGCCGCTGGAAGCCGGTCTCGCGAAGGAACAATTCACTATTGACAAATTGCCGCTCGCAATCGACCTTACAATCGGCCATGCTCTTGGTTAGCTTCAAATACAGCGTAATCAAGCCGGCGATAACGGCTATGCACGCGGTGACAATGGCAATGGCTGGGGCTAAGGGAATGTTCATATTACTTGACTCCAATCGCTGCGCGGGCCTGACCGATATTGGCATAGAGCCGGGCCTCGACGTTCTTGACGTCGGCGCTGTCTGAAGCCGAGACCTCCTTCATTGTCTTCTCCACCCCCTGCTTGTGGGCCTGGTACTTGGCGGTACTGGCCGCCGCCTCGAGCGACTTGCGGCGGGCGAAATAAGCGGCCAGGGCAGCGGCCGAGCCGAGGGCGATCTCAATCAGGGGGGCGTACGGATTCCATGCGCCGGTGGCGACGTTGCCGGCGCGGGCCGCCTCGAGCGCGGTGGTGACAGAATCGCCGCCGGAGTAATCGGCCTGCCTAACGGCCTCGGCCACCTCAACGACCTTGGCCTGGACATCATCGATTTTCTCACTGACCTCGCCGACTTTCTCGGCGGTTGTATCGGAGACGAGGCCGGCGGTCTTCAGGTCGTCGATCGCCCCGGCCGTAGCGGATTGGTACTCATCGACGCGGACCGAGAGCTGCTCGGTCTGCGAGGCCAAGAGCGTGATTCGCTCGGGGGTGACGGACTCGAGGCAGCCGGAGAAAAAGAGCAGGAGTGTGAGGGTTAAGGTGTGAACGATGGCTTTCATTTTTGAATCCTTTCAAGAACAAAATCCGTTTAAGCCACAGAGGGCACAGAGAAAAAACTTAAAATACTTGGCGTCGAAACGGCGTTACTGGCCTAAACACGGCGATTTAGAAAAAAACTTGGCTTTTCTTACATTTTTTATTTGACATTGCAACCTTACAAGCGTATTATATTATAGAGTTATAAATGATAACCGAATATCGAAAGGGACGAAAATGAGCTGCGATGCAAAGTTGACATTATGGGAAAAGCACGGCAGGCGTCGGGTCTATATCAACCACCCCGATTATTCCGACCTCAAGATTTGTGTTGACGATAAGACCGGACCATCCATTCGCGCTGATTACCCGGTCGACCATCAATCCAAAATGATGATCGCTGAAAAACTCGAACCCTCTTTCATTGAGGCAGAAGCCCTGCTGGCAAAAGGAGATTGATTATGAATCTGCAAGAAGCTATCACTAAGGTCAAAGACCTCGACGCGAAAGGGATTGTCCCCGACTTCGACAACACCCTTTACTGGTGTCCCGAATGTAACAGTTATCAACGCTTCGTAATCTATGGCCCGGAAGTGCCGCCCGGTATTCGATGCGAATGTCAAGGCGGCTGCGATACAGCCTGCCGATTGATAGCCCTGCTATTGGGGGAAGATGAACATCCGCCGATTTGTTCAACCTAAAGGAATGCTCCAATGGCTAAAGCCAAGTACAAGACCGCAGCCGTTCCCAATCACATCCATCGCGCCTGTGAGACCGAGGCGATCAGACGGCGAAAGCGAACGGGCAAACTGATCCGCTGGACCGACATTCTATTCGAGATCGCCGAGAAACATCTCAAGTGCTCATCACGATAGTATTAACTTGTCAAATAGCATGGTCCGGCGGGCGCAAAGAAAAGACCCGCTAACGAGCAGTTCAGCGCTCAGTCAGCGGGCTGATAGATTGCCTGCTGTCGCGGGCGATGAGACGCACCCGCGAAATGAATATAATCACAAGCTATATCGGCAAGAAGGGGCTGTCAAGGTGAAAAATTAGGGATTTTTAATTTTTTCTCAAGGATGAAGATTGAAGATTTAGAAAAATCGATTTGGTTGGCCAGATATGCCGGGAGAGAGCAAAGGGAGGTGGCTTTGCGGGGAGTGTTTGTTGAAGGGAAGGTAGCAGGTAGCGGGCCGATGAGACGGAGTAAGGAATTGTTAGAATTGCGAAACTCAAGGAAATAGGCGCCGCTGAGCCAATATGGCTGAGGATTGTGTACCCAGGCTGACCATCTGAAGGTGCACTGCGTGGGCGTGATGTCTTCTGGGGCGATGGAATACTGAGTGCATGTGACGCGAACGGGTAGAATGAGGCTCGGATGCCGGGATGCTATTAAGGAAGCATGGTATGATGGAGATGAGGTCTGGACAATGAGATCAGCTTCGAGGTTATTTAATGTGTCGCTGGGAATTCTTGGTTTGCGATTGCTTAAATGAATGGCATCGAGTTTATTATGTGCCCAAATACAATAGACTAAGCCCAGGCAAAGGAGAGGATAGGCAATAAATCGTTCGGTATTCTTCATGCTTGTTTTTTTTATTTCTTTTTGGGAGGTTCGGGGCCGAGGGCACGACGGAGCTTAGCGGCGGCCCTTGATTCATCAGGGGAGAGCAAATTATAGGTAATATATTCAGCAACGTTTTCGATCATTTCCAGCACTTGGGAAGATGAATTTAGATCAACGCCTTCTGCGATTGCCATATAGCGTTCCCGTTCTTCGGCTGAGAGTGCATCAAAGGCAAGCACTGATGCTGACAAAACCTTTTTGAGGGAGCCGCATCTTACGGCTAAACGGTCAGCTACCGGCTTTGCAACTTCTGTTAAAGCATCTGTTCGTTTTGACATAAGTACAATATTGACAAAAATATTTTGCCTTGCAAGTGCCGTTAGAATAGACATTTACGTACTCAGGCGTTTTTTTGGTACATTTTTAACTTGACTCCTGCCGATATACAGTTTAGTTTCACTGATATGTAGTGAGCATAGCTAATGCAAAGGAACGAAGACATATCATTTATGAACCTTACGGCGAAGCGGGACAAGCGGCTTTTCGCGATGCTGAACGCCGTATCGCCGTATATGTATCGAAGACCACATGACCTTGCGAGATTCATATTACTCCAGAAGCTAAACGAGCTTATCGACGAATATGGTATCGATATCAACGAGTTCAGTGCTCAGTCTGCGTAGGCTGGGCATAATTATTAACCTCCCGCCGGGCCGGGAATGAGACACCGCCGGCGGGCTTTGAAAAAAACGGGGTCCTTCCCGAAGTGATATAGGCAGAATACAGGGATCAGATGACGGTTGTCAAGGAAAAAATCAGAATTGGCCACGGATTTACACGGATTAGCATGAACGACTTTTTTCTCCGCGCGCATTACGTTTCCCTCTCAAGTGTGGGGCGCGCCGTGGCGCCTCACACTTGAAAAGGGATTAGGCTGTGAGAGAAAATAAGAAAGGGGAATGTTATGAAGATTGTTGAATTGACATTTACAGAGCCTTTATTAGCGACGTGCGCCGGGAACAAGGAAGTGGCGACGGAATTTATTTTGAACAAGCATCCGAACGGCGAGGCGGCGGCCGATGAGCTTGAATCGCTTGAGACGGAGGCGGAGACCCTGGAGAAGGCATCTACGGTCTTTCCACGCCTGGCGGATGACAAGCCCTTTCTCTGGGACTATCAGGTGAAGGGGTTTTTCAAGGATGCGGCGAGTATGCTCAATCGAGCGTTGCCAAAGGAAAAGCAGTTAAAGGCCCACAAGAAGGTGATTGACGGGCTGATATTCGTGAAGCCGCGAAAGATAAAGATAAACCTGTCCGGCGGGATAACAGTTATCGAGCGGCCGCTGCGGGCGAGCACGGCCCAGGGCGAGCGAATTGCCTTAGCGAGATCAGAGGCAGCGCCGGCAGGATCGACTGTCAGATTCGAGATCGTGTGCCTTCTCGACAAGCTCATCCCGGCCATTAAGTCATGGCTGGATTACGGGCAGATGCGGGGATTAGGCCAGTGGCGGAACTCCGGAATGGGCCGGTTCGATTGGTGCGAGATAGAATAGCTCTTTGAAACAAACATAAGTTGGAGGCCTTCGCAAGGGCGGGGCACTGCCCGGCTTCGCCGAGCAGTGCGATGTAGCGCATAGCAAAGGCAAGGTGACGCCAGGCATCGAGGCGCTTTGCCGGGCGGGGCATCGCGAAGCAAAGGCATAGTAAGCCCCTTTCTGAAGGCGCAGAGCATAGTGTGGCCGAGCGTGGCACAGCAAAGGCAGGGCGCAGCGCAGCGGGGCCTAGCATGGCAAAGGCGAGGCGAAGCAAAGGAAACGCACGGCTCAGCGAGGCAACGCAGAGCGAAGCAAAGGCGCAGCAGAGCGGCGCGAAGCAGTGCAAAGCAAAGGCAAGGCGCAGATGGGCGACGTATGGTGTGGCAAGGCGTCGCAGACGCAGCGCACTGCTTAGCAGTGCCGTGCTGGGTTGGGCATAGCAAGGCCGCAGCAAGGCCGAGCTGCGAGCGGCGCAGCAGGGTCAACCGGCGAAAAGCGCAGCAAAGGCAAAGCAGAAAAATGAACGAGCTTTTCATCACACCCTCCTCCGAACGCTTGGGGTCAGGGATGACCTTGACCCCGGCGTTTTTTGGACGATACGCCTTTTTAAGGACAAATAAACAGGATGGGTTACCTAGCAGGATACGCTGCAGGAGTTATCCTGATCATCGTTGCGATGGCGATGATCTATAGATTGTTGATACGGAAGTGACCGGTGAGGAGAAATTGAGATGACAGTACGAATGGTTACAGGGCAAGGTGAAACCAAGCGAACGTGGGAATTAGTAGAGAAGAAGAAAAACTATCCACCTCCGCCTCCACCACCTGAAAATGAGTTTTTAAAAGAAGGAGATACGGAATCAAGAGTTGGAGGATGACCACTTCTTAGCAAAGGCAAAGCCCAGCGAAGCGAATGTGGCAAAATACTAACGACTAAATACGAGATACGAGAAATGGTGGCATACAATAAAGGGCAGAAAACGGATCGGCAGAATCTGGCGGTCGCGGGCTTGGTTTGTCCGCAATGCTTCAAATCCCTGGCGGGGAGTGAGGCGATTGCCGTCTCTACCGAGGACGACCGGTACGGCCGGCGGTTGCGAAGGTACTTTGCGTTCTGCGTTGGCTGTAATAAGCGATTTGAGGTAGTGCAATTGGAGCGGGAGGGCCGGTGGTTTATCCATAAGTATCAATCATACACAACGGTAGAGGGCCGTGCGATGCCGGCGGGGGACTGGGTACAACTAAACGGGTTGCCGGAGCCGGCGCCGGTAGTTACGGGTCCGGGCGGGGACTACGATAAGCAGATCGAGCCGAAGCCGGAGGCAATGCTGAAGACCAAGACAATGGCATTATTGGCGACACTGCGCAAGGGCTTGGAAGGCCTCTGCCAGGCTATCGAATGCCTGATGAAAGACCAGGGAATGAAGGAATGAACGATTACCTGGACATAGCGACGGCGGCGAAGCGGATGGGATTGGACCAGCGGTCCGTTCGGCGAAAGTGTGAGGCCGGGGAGCTTGCCGGTGCGATAAAGGAGGGACACCGCTGGAAGATACCCCGAACGGCGCACCCGAAGCTCTCGCAGGGGCCTGAGAACATGGTCGATTCGCCGGAGTTAGCGGGCGTGCCGGAGAGGAAACGCACTGAAGCGCTGCGGCGGTTGGGTATGATCCAGGAGTTCAATCGATTTGAGCGAGAGTTGGCCCGGGCCGAGGGCGGGCGGGTCAGGTCCACGGCGGTCGCTCTCTATATGGCCGAGCACGATGTTACGGAGAGGTCTCTGTGGCGGTGGTTGGCGGCGTATAAAAACGATGGGCTGATCGGATTAGTCGATAACAGGGGCGGTGGGAGGTTTGTGAGCGAGATCATCTCGCCGGAGGCGTTCGAGCAATTCAAGGGCCTGTACCTGGACCAGAGGCGGCCGACGGTGGCTCAGTGCTGGCGGAATTTATGCTATATTAACAAAGACGAGGAGCGGGGCTGGCGGGTACCGACGGTCAGGGCGATGTACGCGGTTAAGGACTCTATACCGCTGGCCGTTCGCATCCTGCACAGGGAAGGCCTGGCCGCTTACGAGGCCAAGTGCGCGCCGTATATCGAGAGGGACGAAGACTCGGTCGAGCCGGGCCAGGTCTGGATAGGGGACCATTGCCAGCTCAACTGCTGGATCAGGCGCCGGGGCCGGTGGATTCGGCCGTGGTTAACGGCCTGGCAGGACCTGCGCAGCAGGCAGATAGTCGGGATTCATATCAGCGCATCGCCCAACCAAACGACGATCCTCTTGGCTATGAAACGCGGGATCGAGCAATACGGGCCGCCGGAATTAGCTAAGGTCGATAACGGCCGGGACTACGCGAGCGAGATGTGGACGGGCAAGACAAAGAAAGAAAGACGGGCGTTGAAACGGGGATACCTCGATGAACAGATGGTGGCCGGGATCTACGCTATGATGGGAGTCGGGGTATCCTTTGCAATTCCCTACCATCCACAGGCTAAAGGGACCTTAGAGCGGTTCTTCGATACAATGGACCGGCAGCTCGTAAATACTCTGCCCACATATTGCGGCAAGGATACGCAGCGCAGGCCCGACTATCTAAAGGACCTGCTGAACAACGAAACCCACCTTAAAGAGGCCTACGACCTGGACAGTTTCGATCAGGTCGTAGGCCGATATATAGAGGTCTATAACAAGTCGGCGCACAGCGGGCGGGGGATGGACGGGCGGTCGCCGGCGGCGGTCTTCGAGACGAGGGGCTCGCGGCGGGTGATGGCCGAGGGGGTGCTCGAGCTGCTTATGCGGGTGTGGTCGAAGGAATTAAAGGTCGGCAAGAACGGCGTTCGGATCAAGGGGATTTATTACGGCCAGTATAACGCAGATCTACTGATGCAGCAGGGCAAGAAGGTGCGGGCGGCTTACGACCCGGACGATATGAGAGAGGTCTCTATCTATGCCGCTACAACGCTGCGGCTGTTGACTATCGCAGAGCAGAACCAACTTATCCGGTATGCAGACCCGGTCTCGGAAGATGATTTACGCCAGGCGATGCGCCAAAAAAATAGGGCGCTCAAGCTGGTCCGGGGCCAGCGGGACGCCCAGCTTACCGTTAATATGGACCTTACATCGCTAACTCTGCGGGCGATGGCGGATGCGGCGGAAAAGACGAAGCCAGCGGCCGAACATAGACAAAAAACTATCAAGCCGGTGAGGACACCGTTGGACGACCAGGTGCGAGAGCACGAGCGACAGAAGGTTATCAAGGCCGTCAAAAGGGCGTCCGGGGCCGAATCGCTGAAGACGGTGCTGGATTGTGACTTTTCGCTGCTACGGCGGTCTGTTGAAGATGTGGATGTGGATATAGATCTCTCGTTACTTAGACCTAACGATGAGGTCGACCTGGACTTATTCAACGATGATAAGTGACGACATCCAGAAAGGGCTGGAAAGGGAGGCCCGGCTGGTTACGGAAAGGATTTCGATGGATACGACCGAGCTCAACGCCAGGCAAAAGGGCAAGTCGCTGCGCGAGTTCATGAAGGCTCGGAACCTGAGCCAGGCGGACATTGCCAAGAATATAGGTATGAGCCCGGGCGTGATCAGCCAGTTTCTGAAAGGGACTTACAAGGGCGATGTTGACGCGTTGATCGGGAAGATAGTTGATCTGATCAATTCAGTTACGAGCCGCGAACGGCGTATTCGCAACAAACCGTATATTGAAACGACGGTGGCAAAATCAATAGGGGACCTTATAGCTCACACTATTGCGTTTAGCGAGGAAGAGGGGAAGATAGGTTTGGTCATAGGCGACAGTGGGCACGGTAAAAGCACCTGTTTGAGGCAGTATGCCGAAGTGCACCAAAATGCCATTTACATAGAGATGCACACGGCTATGACGTCACGGTCTCTGTTTGCAAGACTTGCCGAACACGAGAAAATTAAGGTGGATTCATCAGGCAATCTTGACAGCCTTGCCGAACGACTAATTAGTAACTTGCGCAACCGGGAAGTTATAATCATAATTGATGAGGCTTCCGGCTTGACGGTAAAGCAACTAAATCAACTGCGCACCGTGATTATGGTCAGCGCACATTGCCCGCTGATCCTGGCGGGTAATCAGCACTTACTGGTGACGGTAAACCAGAAAAGTACGCGGCGGGGGTTTGAATCGCTGGACCAATTAAGGTCACGACTGATGGCCGTTCTTCACCTGGATATGATGGCGGGAGAGAAGGGCGGTGGGCTTTATAGTGTAGAGGATATACGCAAGCTGTACGAGTTTGGTGGGATCAGGCTATTGCCGGACGCGATAACGTCTTTGCAAAAGATATCCAGATGGCCGGGGTCGGGACGGCTCTTTACGTGCAGCAATATCATATCGGCGCTATTGACATCGGGAGCTATCACAAAGGAGGGACGCATTGATAGTAAGCACATTGTGGCGGTCATAAAAGAACTGCGCCTGCCCGCGAAGGACTGGCTGGCGACGCTGGGGATGAAGGAGCCGGCCGAACAACCGGAAGAGCAAGCAGGAATGAAGGCGGGGTAGGGATGAAGTTCAGGTTTTACACACAGCCGTTTAACACTAAGGAGCCGCCGCCGGCGAACCGTGATATGAGGCAAGCGGGTTTTGCGGGTTGGCGGGAAACGAAGAAATCCAAGCAACGCACCAAGGAGTCGGAGTTGCGATTAGCACAGTACAGACAAACGATAGCGAAGCCGGGGTAGTAAATGATTGAGTTCTATTGTCATGCTTGTGGTCATAGATGGACGTCCGAGGAGGATGTTCGTGCCTGTTGTCCGGATTGTGGGGTGGCCACGATGATAGAATCTTACGGGCAGAAACGGATTCTATGGCATTTGAGTGTGCCGGTGTGCAGGACGCTTAGCGGGATCAAGGTTCACGTCGCTACGATCAGCCTTAGGGAGCGGTGGGATATGTGCTACCTCCTGGGCTGCTCATCGGCAGAGTCCCTGGTTAAGAGGATGTGGGGGATCATACACCATAGAAAAGGTAGCTTTAACGAGGCATTAAATGCTCAATAACGCACAGATAAACTGCCTTTAGGCAGGTAACAAATGGCGGTGACAACCGACAATAATTCGGTGGATAAAGAAGTTGAAAACGGCTTAACTCCGGCCCAGATCAGATTGGTCCAAGTAGCGGTCAAGGAGGCCGGGCTGCGGAGCTCGCGGTTTGAGGGCAGGTACCGGTTGCTGCTCGGTCAGTATAAGCAACCTAACGGCGAGCCGGTGACGAGCTGCAAAGAGCTCAACGGTATGCAGCTCGAGGACCTCCTGGCGATCTGTGAGTCTTACGGTTGGCGGATGCCGGGCAAAGAGGAGAATTATTACCGATTCAAACGCTCCACGGTGAGCAGTAATGCGAGCTTTGCACAACAAAAGGCGGTCAAATACCTGACGGGCGATCTTGGCTGGAACGAATCGCAGTTGGGCGGCTTTCTAAAGCGCATGACTGGCGGGTTTGTAACGAACGTTGTCGCCCTTAGTGTGGGTCAGGCTTATGTGATGATCGAGGCGCTTAAGGCGATGTTGGGCCGCGAGAGGGGCAAAGAGTATAAGAACCTTAAGGAAATCCAAGACGACATGGAGGTCCCCAATGGGCAAGGGCAAACGAGTAAAATCGGATAGACCGGCGTGGATAACAATCCGGGACTGGGGGCATGCCGATGCGCTGGTCGGCGAGATAGGCGTTTTGAATTCGGATATCGAAAGGGCGGAGGCCAATGCCAAAAAGAAGATCGATGCGATCAAGGCCCAACTTGCAAAGAATGTGAAACCCGCACAGAAGCGGGTCACGCTGTGCACCGAGAGCCTTAAGGTCTTCTCAACGGCACACCGTAAGGACTTCAGGAAGGGTCACCAGAGCAGGAAACTCAACTTCGGCGTTGTCGGATGGCACAAGAGTACGGTGATTAAGGTGAAGAAGGCCACGGCCGGTCTGATCGAGGCGGTCTTCGGCAAAACGGCTGCACAGTATATACACATCAAAACTACACCGGACAAAGAAGCGATGGCCAAACTCACGGATGAGCAGTTGGCAAGCGTGGCGGCTCGGCGGGTGCGCAAGGAGGTGTTCTTCGTCGAGCCTGATTCTATTGAAGCGGCGGATCATGAAGGCTAAGCCGAATGTAACAAGTCAAGAGGCGGCGAGCTGCCTGGCGATCCTTGAATCGGCGGCCGGTCCTATGGTAGCGGCCCGGATCGCCGTTAGGCTCGGTTTAGGCGGGTGCAGGGAATCCCAGCGGCGGCATGTCCGGGCGATCATAACGCAGTTGCGAGACAATGGTTGTAAGGTCGTGGGCGACCAGCAGACCGGGTATTTCATAACGGACGACGATCGGCAATGGCGTGATTATCTCGATACCAGACAGATAGGCGCCAAGCGGGTGCTTGGCCAAACGCACAAACAAAAAAAACTTACTTACCCGGATGGGACGTTGGCGATGTTCGGGCAGCGTGTCACGATGGGGATAGGCTAAATACTATGCGTGAAATTATATGTCAGATGTGCGGCGTGCGGTTCGGGATTACCGAGGAGCTGTGGGAGCATCGACAAGAAGACAGTCGGGCGGTTATCTGCCCGAATGGACATACGGTATGGTTTACGCTGACAAAGGAAAGCCAATGGCGGGACAGGGTGGCCTGTGTGCGCAAAGAGGTCCGGCGGTACAAGAAATTATACGACCAGGAGCACTATTACGCCGAACTGTTTCGACGAAGTAATATAGCTCTAAGGGCGGTTATAACGCGGATGAAGAACAAGGCAAAAAAGGAATCTCCCGGTGAATGAGCCGAACGAAATAACGACGATTGAGCTGGTGCATGATAAGCGGCTCAAATTGTATAGCGATATTACAGGGCAGATGGAGCGCTTAGGGCTGAATCATGCGACTTGGTGTTCGCTGGATTTGGGTTTTGTGCTGCCGGTTGAATGGCCGGTCGATAAGGATGCCCAGCCGACCCTATCCGAACTGGTCGTGGTGGCTCTCAAGCTAAAAATGAAAATCGTGATAACCGATCTCAACGTAGTACCGTTAGGGTACGAACGGCCCGATGAGAAGTGACTATGAAGCTGCTTAAATCGATTTTCGAGCCCGACTTTCAAGAACGGGCTGCGATCCGTGAATTTGACGGTGGGCAGGATCGCTTTATCGCAGAAGGGCTTGCCGTGGATGATATACGGCAGCGAGCGGCCCAGCAGGGTGAGCTCGAGCTGCTCAGGGCGGGTGGTGCGGTAGAGGCGCTTAAGCTTGAGAGGGACAGGGTAAAGGATCGTTGGCTTGCCGAGACCGATCCGGAGCGAAATAAGGAGTTGGCCAAGGAGTGGCAGAAGTTGAGTATGCAGATTATCGAGCTAAAACAGAAGGGAGTCTGATATGACCATGGGCGGCGGTTATCCGGCGGAGGCCGATATTGATACGTTCCTAACCGATCGCGGTTTGGAATTGGTCACAGAGAACAACCCGAACTTCATCGCCGAATTCAAGCGGTTCGTATGGGGTCTGCTCAATAAGCTCGACTGGGCCGGCGCCTTGGCCGTGCATTGCCCAACGCCGACCACCTTTAACGTTGCCGGCGGCGAGTACCTTTACAAGGGCGAGGCCAAGCAATATACACCGGGTTCGGCCATCAATCCGACCGACAACGATACGACCTACATTTGGCTCAAAGCCGACAATAGCATCAGTTCGGGTATTGACGGCAACGGGTGGCCGAATACCGAGCATGTTAAGCTTGCCGAGATAGACGTCGATGCGGATGGTAAGATAACCGACATCAGGGATCTGCGAGGCCGGGCGTTCTTGGAATTTGGCCCAATCGATTCGGTGTTGGACAGGATATTAACGTATGAAGGCGAGGTGCTGACGTACGAAGGCAATGTTCTTTATTACTAAACTAAAGGGATAAGCAATGGATGCGAAGACTTCAGGGATAATGCTGCTCGGTTCGGCGGTAGTTGGGATGCAGAATGGCGATGGTAAGGGTGATATCTATACGGTGCCGGAAGGCCACAAAGACGCCGTTACGCACATCAAGGTTAGGAATCCGACTGCATCGCTCGCCGGAGGCACGGACTTCGATTTCGGCGATGGGGCCAATGCGGATACGTGGAAGAACACGGTGGATCTATCCGGTATGACGGCAACAACTGACTACTATTTCGTCGAAGGCAACAATGCAAAATATACAGAATTTGACGCCGGTGACGTCTTCGGCGTAAAGCCGGTAACGGGGGCGACTGCCGATGCAGATGCCACGATTGAGGTATTTGGGCATCGCCGTGAGTTAGCCTAAGTCGCTTTAACGAGGTGTTAAATGTATTTATTAGATTCGGCGCACGTCCTACATGTGGCCAAAACCGGTAACGACGGCAATAGCGGCCACGCCGGTCAATACCCGGTCAACCTTGCCAACGATGCCAAACTGACCATCGGGGCGGCCGTATCAGCAGCAGCAGCCGGTGATACAATTGTAATTTGGCCCGGTGACTACGCTGAGAATGTCGATGCCTCCGCCAAGCCCCTGAACTTCGTGGGCACTTCGCGTAACCATTCCAAGATTGTCAAGACAACGGGGACGGCATTAAAAGTAGATGATGATTCAGTTGTTAAGAATCTATCGGTCGAGGCGTTGCAACTAACATCTGATGGAAAGGCGTTCGATTGCAGTCACAAGACAAATATCGTGGTTAAGAACTGCGATCTCTACGGTGGGTACGACGGACTGTATGGTTATAATGCCAAGTCCGTCTTTTTGCGGAATTGTCGTATCCGAGGTAAATATGACGGTGGAAATCTCGGCGGCGCCGAGCGGGTGGTTGCCGAAGGCTGTATCTTCATGGGCCTGGGTACTTACGGTACCGGCGTTGACTGCCGGGGATTAAACGGCGTTGGTATTGGCAGCTATAGCAACTCCATATTTATTGCCGAGAGAGCCGACACAACCAACAGAGAGATTATGGCTGCATGCGTGAGCGTGAATGATGTCGCCGTGTTTAAGAACTGCGTTTTGAAGGCGACCGCTGGCACCGGCCATACAGGAGGCGCGTACGGGATTTTAGTGAACGGTTCCAGCGCGGTCGCAGCGTTGGAGAATTGTATTGCATCCTGCGAGTCGGAGAATGCCAGCGATGGGCCTTACGACTTGCGCCAGGCAATCGGCAAGTTGGTTGTCTCGAATTGCGCATATTCGACTTATCAGGGCACGGTAACCAACGGGTCACCGAAAATGAACAAGGCCCTTAAATTGCTTGTGAATAAGGCCATACAAACGAAGGCCACCGGTAAAATTGACTATTATGATGATGATGGTTCGACCGTTCTGTTCTTCCACACGCCGACAGACGGCGAAGCGACCATTACCAGGACTCCGAGTTTATGAGGACCAAATGGCTAAAAGACTCGCTGTTTGCCGGCATGACGGCAAATGCCTTTTCGCTCGGGACGGTCCTGAGCCTGGGCTGGTTCTGGCAACGGATTAACGGCTGCCAAACAGTCTATCGCGGCCAGGACGGTGATATGGACTACGATAATATACAAGCGGTCATGGAGCTGACTGACAGTCAGGTGACGGTTCCACATCAGGTGTTGGCGCCTAAGACTATCTGGCACTATCTCCGCCGCCAGGTAAGCGATTGCGGCATCGAATCCTTAGACGGCCCTATTGCAGTGATCACCATCGATTCTGATGGTGATATGATCCCCCTAACGCCGAACTGTCCGCACTGCCTGGAGATTGAGAAGGTCAGCGGCGGCAAGCTGAAAGTGCTTTGGCGATACACCGAAATTGGGCAAGAGATAATACCCACCGGGTTTCGGATTTTCATAGATTCCGGTAGCGGTTTCGACTTCGCCAGTCCCGACGCCACTGTAGCGTACAATATCGGCGGCAGCGGGGAATACGAATGGACCTCAGACGCCTTGTCTGACGGTCAGCAGTACCGGTTCTGCGTCCGCAGCTATGCTACAGGGGCGGGTGAATCGCAAAATACAGATTATGTGGCGGCGACTGCCGACTCCGGCGGGCCTCTTGCCGTTACGGGCCTGCTCGCAAGCTGGGAGGCCTATTGAAATGATCAGCGAGACGATCAGACGTAGTGCTCAAAGCGACCAGGCCGCAAGAAGAGAGCGTCTTAGGTCACCGGAGGTAATCCAGAAGTCACGTGCAGTCAGACATCCTGAAATTGGAATTGTGCGGTTGGCGAAAACGAAGGAATCTGCCACCGATAACGACCATATTACGTGTAACTTGTTGGATATGCATGGCTCAGAGGTAACGAGCGGATGGGGGGCCGGCATAGAGGTCTATTGCACAATAATGAACGGCACGGCATTAAACGAGGCCAGCCCGCTAATCGAGACGAACAAGCTTTTACCGGTGTCATATATATTCGACCATTGGCGATGTGCGAATGTATTCCAGGGGTACGAAGAATGTGAGCCGTGTAACCCACCCTCCTAATTATGGCAAAGTTACAATTTAATCCCAGCACCCTCAAGATCCGTTTTAATCCAGTCATAGATAAAGTGCAAATGGGCGTCTGGGCTCCAAACCCGTGCGGCTTTTGTATTGGCAGGGCTCCATCTACTTGTCAAATCGAAATAACAGGAGTTCAGGATTGTACTTGCATAACGGGAGAGCCGGGGAATCTTTATGACTACAAAATCAAGAACGGAATCGCTTCGATAATCAATGGTGTACATACGCTTCAGTTGACCAAACCGATAATATCAGGCATCTGCGAATACACTAAATCAATTTTAGTGACCAGGATTCTTGAGAAATGGGTAACGCCAAATTGCACCTCGTACGACCAAGATATATGTAGTTTTGGTCGGGTTGACTTGAAGCTGACGATATCAAGTACGGGAATTGACGCAAAATTGATATTCATGATTGATTTTGATGATTCAACCTTTTTAGATCACTACTGTTATGAGGCGGTAATTTTCTATGCCGAAGTCATAAAGAGTGGCTACCCGAATTGTGCCGATTTGGATTCAACTTTTACGAATAAAGCGGCTTGTGATACGCCATTTGGAGATGGAAATATTCACGCTTGCGAAAGCGGAACAGCAGTTCTCACAATATAATGGGATGTTGTAAAAAAACCAAACAGGCTGGCGTAACGTTGACGCACATCGCACAAGGTTACAGTCGTTTTGTGCGAGGTAAAAAATACAAGTTCACCGATGACAGGGTGCGGATGTGTCAGAAATGCGAAAAGAACTATTGGCTCGGCCGGGCCTTATTTTGCTCGATCTGTCGGTGTTTCGTCCCGGCTAAAGCGAGAATCGACGGTGAGAAGTGCCCATTGGGCAAGTGGGACAATAGGATTAAACAGTGAGTCAATACCGTTGAATGGTACTTTAACCGCAGTTCAAAGGCTGCCTTTTTTAGAAAAAACCTGCGATCATAAAAAAAATAATAAAAATCGCCACTTTTTCATTTTTTCCGTTTAGGCCACCTGGATTTGCATTTTTCCCACCCTACCAGGTGTCCACCCTTACTGCCATATAGCCGTAATTTGTGCCATTTAGAAACGCGGACTACAGCCATTTAGAAACGCAAACTACAACAAGGCAGGGTTGGGGTTTCAAATCAACGATTGTGTTTACAATTATCAACATTAGGCGCAACTATTTCCTGGCAAGGTTGTTAAACCCCGCTGTGGGATGTGGGCAAGGCTTTGGCGTTGATTTTCGGAAACATGGAGTCCTAATCCGCATAAGACTCGCTCTTCGGAAAGGATGAACAAAAGCTAAGGCCAACACATAAAGCCTGTCTCTGGGGCGTTTTATAGGGCGAACCGGCTAAATCAGGCGCCGAGCCAGTTCTTCGGCGTTTGGGTATGGATTTTGCTATATTCACATACAACAGGCTTCGGAGAATCTCTAATCCGGGTGATTTGAAAAGATTTGCATGTGTCAGGAGCATGGGGTGATGGACGAGACAAATCTGGAAGACAAACTCAACGAATTGGTCAAAGAATTTGGGGAGGCGGCTGATCCGCAGCATAGAAAATTGGCCAGCCTTGCCAAACAGGCACAAGCCAACCGTAAGAAGCTCGAGAAGAGCATAAACAGTCTGCAGGAATCGCTGGATTACCTGCGTGTCTGCATCAAATATCAGCTTTTCGATCTTGAAGCAACGCGGCGGGAGAACACGTACCTGAGAAAGCTGCTCGAGGAAGACAGCGGCTAAGGGAAAAACCACAAGGTACCCAAAGCCCGGAAACGCAGTATCAGGAACAAGATCAGTTGGGGGGCGGCACGTCCACTCAAGCCCAGGAGCCAGCTTACAGCTTAGGGCCTGTTCTGTCAGCCCGATTACCCCACCGAGAGCTCTCCACCATTGACATACTCTGATCGGCGGCGTAGAATTTTGCATACGTTTTTTCGAGAAGGGGGCCGGCAAAGATAGAAGGGCATTTGATATGGACTGCGTAAGACGGATTTTCGGGGTAGAGCTGCTGCTTGTTGGGATTTCGAGTTTCATCCCTTCGACCGGCTCAGGGCAGGGAGTGAATTTCACAGCGTCCGGGCAGGAGGCGGCGGGGCCATACGTGCTGGAAGCTGCCTCGTTCAGGCATTACATCGACCGGTTCGGCGAAAATGACGAGGAGCTATACGTTCAGCATGTCCCGAATGATAAGGCGTGGGGATTTCTCAGGGCAAACATTCCTCTATTTGAGTGCCCGGACAAGGACTTCGAGCGGACTTATTACTTTCGCTGGTGGACTTATCGCAAGCATATCAAGGAGACGCCGGACGGGTTCGTGATTACCGAGTTCCTTCCCAAGGTGGGCTGGTCCGGCAAGCACAACACGATCAACTGCCCCGCCGGCCATCACTTTTACGAAGGCCGATGGATACACGAGGCCAAGTATCTGGACGATTATGCGGTCTTCTGGTTCCGCAAGGGCGGCTCGCCGCGGCGTTACAGCTTCTGGGCCGCCGATTCGCTCTACGCACGATACTTGGTGCGGCCGGACAAAGAGCTTATCACCGACCTGCTCGCCGATTTGGTTAAGAACTACGAAGAATGGGAAAAGTCAAGACTCGAACCCGACGGCCTCTTTTGGCAGATAGACGACCGGGATGGTATGGAAGTCTCGGTTGGCGGAAGCGGCAAACGGGCAACGATCAACTCCTATATGTACGGTGACGCTGTAGCTATCGCCAGGATTGCGAATCTTGCCGGCAAGGAGGATATCGCCGAGCGGTTTGGCCACAAGGCGCAGAAGATCAAGAAACTGGTCCAGGACAAGCTCTGGGACGACCAGGCCAAGTTCTTCAAGACGCTGCCTCGCAATAAACAAACGCTCGTCGATGTCCGCGAGCAGCACGGCTATACGCCCTGGTACTTCAATCTGCCGGCTGCCGGCGCCGGCTACGAGGTCGCCTGGAAGCAGTTGATGGACCCGAAGGGCTTTTATGCTCCGTTCGGGCCTACGACCGCCGAGCAGCGTCACCCGCGGTTCGCTATTCTCTACACGGGCCACGAGTGCCAATGGAAGGGGCCGAGCTGGCCGCTGTCAACGGCGGTAACCCTGACGGCCTTGGCCAATGTGCTCAACAACTATCAGCAAGATTCGGTCAGCAGGGCCGATTACTTTGAAACGCTTAGAATCTACACTCAATCTCACCGCCTCAAGCGTGACGATGGGCGCATTGTGCCCTGGATTGACGAAAACCTCAATCCCTTCACCGGGGACTGGATTTCTCGAACACGCTTAAAGAGCTGGAAGGACGGCACCTGGAACCCCGGAAAAGGCGGCAAGGAGCGGGGCAAGGATTACAACCATTCGTCCTATTGCGACCTGATTATCACGGGCCTGGTCGGCCTGCGCCCGAGAGCCGACGACATTGTCGAAGTTAATCCGCTCCTTCCGGCCGGTACGTGGGACTGCTTCTGCCTCGATAACGTCTTATATCACGGACGAATAATTACTATCGTCTGGGACAGAACAGGCACAAAGTACGGCAGGGGCAAGGGCCTGCACGTCTTTGCCGCCGGCAAAGAGATAGCCTCGGCCGCCTCACTCGGCCGAGTTACGGGTAAGCTCCCTCAAAAAAGAAGTAGGGCGACGAGCGAAACTTCCGCCGGCTGGCGGAAGTACCTGGGACGGCGACGCCTGCTACAAGCCGTTTGCCGTCTACGATGAGCGGGATGACCGCTGGCTGCTCTGGTACAACGGCCAGGCCGGCAAGGTCGAGCAGATCGGCCTGGCGATCCACGAAGGCCGCGACCTGAGCTTTTGACCGGTTAGCTTCACCCGGATATCTGAGTATTGGTTGATAGCGCTGCGGTGAGCACTCTAATCGTTAAAGATATCCCCGTTTTCACCTTCACCACCTTCCTCGCCGTCCGCTCCGAAGCTAATAAGGTCGTAACTGCCGGGGTTTACCTCGCCTTTCTCGACGTAAACGTAAGGATTGCCCCACGGGTCATTCAACTGGCTTTTCTTGAGGTAGGGCCCGTTCCATTTTTCCTTAAGGTCGCCAGGCGCAACAAACAACGCCTCGAGCCCCTCCGAATCATCCGGATAGCGCCCACAGTCAAGGGCAAATCTCTCCAGTCCATTTTCGATAATTCCGATCTTTGCCCTCGCTATGTCTTTGGTGGCTTTGCCCCGGACGTCCTCTGCCTGCATTTGCTGCTGTAACTTCATAAATGCGGACATTAGCTCGGCTAAATGCTGCTTCGGCACGGCGATATCCACGACTATTTTGCCGTCACCGACTTGACCTGCGATGTTGATATTGCTCTTGCTCGGAACGTCAATTTGCGGCATCTTCGCACCCGGACCACCCATTTCCATGCCCTGCATCATTGCTCCTATCAGCTTGAAGAGCCTGACATAGTTGTACGTAACGAGAAAGTCAGCTTTTTCCGCCCCGGGAAGCATCTCCAGGGCCTCTTTTATCTCATCGCAGATTTCTTTTGGTCCGCCGGCCTTGACCCGGTCAATCAGCTCGCGCACCGCCGGATCCACATCGTCGGCGATGGCCATGACACACAGCCCGTCAACCACGCCCCATCGATAATCAATTCCGCCGCCGTACATTGTGTCTATCATTTGCCCGGACGGTGAATTGGGTTCGGTTGACTTCATAATGAGCCGGGCCGAATCTATCGAAACGCCCTTGTAAGTGTCGGCGCCCTGCTTTAGACTGTAGTCAACTTCCATTCCCATACTCTTATAAAAATCGGCGATGCCTGCGGTACTAAACATCTCTACGGATTCGTCGATTACCTTATTGAACTTGTCAACGTCTTTAACCGCCATAACATACTTCAGGTCGAACGCTGTCGTATCATCTGTCGTATCAATTGAAAACGTCCCGGCCATCGGTCCGCCAAGGGCGTCAACCGCATCGGCTGCAAGCGTTCTCATTTTCGCCATATCCTCCGCGGACACATCGGTACCACCGAGCATCGCCATCAGGTCCACACTCTTGACGGTGAGTTTCTTCCAGAAAGGCGAGTCCATCTTGACTGCGAAATTCATCGCGGCCCCGTCTTCGAGGTATCCGAGGAGGTCGTTCTCTCGGCCCGCTGTGGCATCGGAGGTAAACATATCGGCCATATCCGTGCCGGGGACCGCGAAGACGGTTTCGGTGATGCGCAGGACTTCGGGGCTGGGGCTGACAACCACAGTCAGAGACCTGGTCTCTTTCATCAGCGTCTCAAGAATACCGAGATACATATCCATTACCTTTTCAATTGTCTCCTGGGATTGAAGAGCACTCAGTCTGTTCTGCTGCTCTTTCATCGTCTGGATCTGCTGGTCAAGCTGATCGGTCACTGCCGAAAGCTCGGTTTGCAGCTCGTCCCTGACTTGCTCAAGTTTTTCAATTTGTTGTTGGACACTACCGGCCAGCTTCTTTCGCTCTCTTAGGACCTCGATTTGCCTCTTAAGTTTCTCCACCTCTTCTTCGTTTTCGCGAAGAGGATCAAGCGTCGCCAGGCGGTTCTCTGCCTGCTTAAGTTCCTCAACTGCCGTCTGGAGATCGCTCTGCTGGTCTTTTAGGTATTGTATTTTCTGGTTGATCTCAGCAGTCTTTGCTTTATTGGAATCTGTGTCGGCCAAATTGTTTCTCATCTCCTCGAGTTTCTCGATGCTCTCTTGCATGTTCGAATCTATATTCGTTATCGTTGTCTTCATCTCTTCAATCTTCTCGAACAGCAAGGGTCCGAAGGCGTTGGAGACGGTCTGGATGTTTCCGTAGATCCAGATGGGCTCTTTTGCGGCCTGTTGGGTCAGGGCCGAATCCGAAACGCCCGCCAATTGCGCCGCTTCTGTGGAGGCGCTGCTTTTAGGCGCCATCAGTTTTTTATACTGGACGAGCTTGTCGTACTGGCCGTTCGATGTGACCAGGGCATAGTCACCAAGCTGGGTGATCAGCATTACCGGCCCGCCTGCGGCTTTGGCCGGGCCCGCCGGTACACCGGGCACCCCGAGACTCACTGTGATCTTGGAGATACCGTTGTCGTCGGGCTTGCTGAATTTTGGATTGCCGCCGACGAGCTTGTCGTAATCGGTCACGGGCAAGAGTCCTGCTAAGAACATTCTTGAGGCCGGCTTAGCTTCGGGCGATTCGGCGGGCATGAGCACGCCAAAAGCCGCAAAGCTGCCGTTCATATTCACGCCGGCCAACTCCGGGCTGCTGAGTACGCCGGCCAACTGCATGCGCACCACCATCTGGAGCCCCATAGGAACGGGCGAGACGCCGATCAAGAACTGGTCGATTTGGCTGAGCGTGTATTGAAAATTGTTCACCTGTACCGCAAACAAATTCTCAACAGGCGGCGCCTGCGGCGGTTCTTTGGCTTTGGGCTTACAGGACGATGCTGCGAAAATAACACCCAGAACCAGCACTCCAAGCACGGCAACATTTACAAAGCTTCTTGACTTAGACATTTTTGCGTCTCCTTATAATCATTGGCAAATTCATATCTTATAGACTTTATACTCTATAAAACGCACAGCAAGCAAGAAATTCACAAGGAACCTTAAAAAAATGGGACACATCCGGGAAATGGGTAGGTGTATGAG
>CAYWOD010000008.1:16888-35946 GCA_964459805.1 uncultured Pirellulales bacterium | reverse complement strand
CTGCTCGACGGTCGCCTGATAATCATCCCCGAACGCTACGCCAAAACATACCAAACCTGGCTCGAAAGCCTCCGGGACTGGCCTATCAGCAGACAGCTCTGGTGGGGACATAGAATACCAGTGTGGACGATCACGCTCACACGTGCAGCCAGTGCATCCCCCTATGAAAGGGATGACGCAATACAAGAAGGGATAAGACATAAGTTTGATACGCAGTTTGGCAGATTCCTCGAATTGTGTGGGGTGAGAGAATTCGTCCACTACTATCAATCGGAATGGGCAATTGAAGGCAGGTATCCAATCTACGTGTGCGCCAAAAGCAAAAAAGCAGACAATGCTCTTGATCTTCTAACCAAGATTCTCAGCCCGGAGCGTAACCACCCGAGCGTCGGCACGAGAGAAAGAGCAAAATACGGAGCTGAGAACGATCAATTCAAGAAGGAGTTTGGCGAGAAAGCATTTAATCAAACCGGCGAGTTAAGAAGTCTAATCTCCAGTATTGAGCGGGACACTGACGTGCTTGATACTTGGTTTTCGTCGGCGTTGTGGCCTTTTAGTACGATGGGTTGGCCGGATGATACGCCGGAGGTTGAAACGTTTTATCCTGGCGATGTGCTTTGCACAGCGCGGGAGATTATTACGCTTTGGGTCTCGCGGATGCTGATGATGGGTCAGTATTGCGTCGGGGATATTCCGTTTAGAGACGTGTATATCCACGCGATGATACAGGATGGCGAGGGACGCAAGATGTCCAAGAGTTTAGGCAATGGCATCGACCCCTTAGTGGCTATCGACAGCCACGGCGCCGATGCGATGCGATTTACGTTAGCCAGTATGACTACGGATACGCAGGATATCCGGATGCCGGTGGCGCAAATGACGCTTCCCGACGGTCGAGTGGCCAATACTTCGCCGAAGTTTGATATCGGTCGAAATTTCTGCAATAAGCTCTGGAACGCCTCGCGCTTCGCCTTGATGAATCTCGATGGCATCGATTCGGCCAAATTCAACGCTGAGCAACTGGGTATTACAGATAAATGGATTCTCTCGCGGCTGGCTAAGACAATCGCCGAGGTCACGGGGTCGCTGGAGGCGTTTAAGTTCAGCGAGCCGATGACGAGCCTTTACAGGTTCTTCTGGAATGATTTCTGTGACTGGTATCTCGAATGGGCCAAGTTCCAAATGCAGAACGAGGAGCAAAAGCCGATTACTCAAAACGTCCTGGCCTTTGTTCTGGACCAGACGCTGCGCTTGCTGCACCCGTTTGTGCCCTTTATCACTGAGGGGATTTTCCAGAAACTAAATCAGGTCGCTCCGGTGCGTCATCTTCAGGGCATAGCGGATGCAAAGACTTCCGACGCTTTGGTCATTGCCGAATGGCCCCGAAGAATTGACGGATTGAGGGACGGCGGTGCAGAGAAAGAGATTGAAATCATACAAGCTGCAATCAGGACCGTGCGGGATATCAGGAACGACAGGAACATAGCGCCAAAAGAACTACTACAAGTGTCCGCCAAGTCGCAGCAGGAGCACGTTGATATCTTAAATCGTAACTCCTCGCTCATCGAGCAATTAGCGAGCGTGAAAGAATTCAAGGCCGGGGCGGACATCGCAAAACCCGCCAATGCCGCCGTTGGTATTGCCGAGGCGACAGAAATATATGTACATGATGCGATTGATCCGGATGCCGAGCGCCGGAAGCTGCGGAAGCAAAAGGACAAAATAGAAGAGGCCAAGGCGGGGGCCGAGGGCAAGCTGAGCAATACGAACTTTGTCAACAAGGCCAAGCCGGAAGTCGTAGCCCAGGCCAGAGAGAGGCTAACTGAACTCTCGGAACAGTTAAGGAACATAGACAAACACCTCGCGGAATTGGATGGTTGATATCGAAAAGGCGGTGCCAAAATGGAAATGGAAGCCGAACTCTCACGCATAATCATTGACGAGCAATCCGACCAGCAGGTAATCGTCATAAAAGAGCGGAATGGCAATCGCAGTTTCCCAATTGTCATAGGCATAGTCGAGATTCTCGCCATCGACCGCCGATTAAAAGGCATCAAGCCCCCCCGCCCGATGACACACGACTTGTTGGGCAGCGTAATTGAAGAGCTCGGCGCGAAATTGGAAAAGATTGTGATAAATGATCTGCGCCACCATACGTTTTATGCGAAGATACACCTTAGCCTGAACGGCCAGACCGTCGAGGTTGATTCCCGTCCCTCCGACGCGATTGCCCTGGGTGTAGCGTGCGATGCCCCTATTTATGTTGCTGAGCACGTTTTTGAGATGACTTCCCCGTAGTGCCGGTCCAGACGACCAGCAGCCCGACTCCGATGCAAAGCAAAGCGTCCGCGACGTTGAACGTATGCCAATGACGTTCGGCCCCAAAGACCTTGATATAGACATCGATGAAGTCCCGGACATAACCTTCATTGAAGACTCGATCGTACAGATTGCCGCAAATCCCCGCCGCAAGCAGACCCAGGGCAACCTGGACCAGCTTCTGCCTTGCTCCCGAAAACAAAAAGTACACAAGGACAATCACCAGCGCGACGACCGAAGCTGCTGCAAGATAAAAGGGCTGGCCCGCACATATCCCGAACGCCGCGCCGTTGTTCTCTGCGCGTACCAGATTTAGTAACCCATCTATAACAACAATAAAGCTATGAGGATCAGTCAGCCGGTCAAAAACCTCTTTCTTGCTCCATAAATCCAATGCCAGACCACCGACCAGCAACGTCCAGAACGTAAGCTGGGACTTCGCACCGGGTAATCTCTCACGTGAAGCGTGGCGGGACGTGAAATGCGAAATGCGGGATAGGATGCCCCAAGGTGGTCGCGTGTTGCTTTGGCCTGTTCTCAACTCTGTCATAAGCAATTGTTCAGTCGGTCGTATCGATTAGCTGCTGCAAACCCGGCACTGTTTATCCATCTTTCGAGTATTTCTGTATGAGCCGGAGCAGCGTTTGGCTGTTGGACTGTTCAGGTTCGATCTCCAGAGACGCACGCCAATGCTCGATAGCTTTTTGCTTTAAGCTCTCATCATCGGCGGCAATTGCCTTGAGCATATAGGCAACCCCCAGGGCCCTCAAGGGCTCCCAACCTTTATCATCTATTCGAACTGCAGCGGCGTAAGCTTCGATAGCGCTATCTACGTCATTTAGTTTGAGATGGCAATATCCGAGGTATTGATAGGCCTTGGCGTTGTCCGGCTGGGCCTGGATAGTCAATGTCAACAGCTCTTTTGCAGGCTCGTAGAGATTGATCCTCAAATAGACAATCGCCAGGGAAGTCATTGCCTCGGGGTTGTTGCTGTCCGTCTCCAGCACGCGCTTGTAGGAGCGAATTGCTTCCTCGTAGTCCTCTTGCCAGCGGTAAATATCGGCAAGCAGCATCTGTACCTCACCAACGTTCGGGTCAATCTCTTCGGCTCGCCGGCCGAAGCTCAACGCCCCTTCGTAGTCCTCCAGCTCAACGTAGCATCTTGCCGCTTTGATATGCGCCTCGAGATGCTCAGGATCGATCTCGCAGGCCCTGGCGTACGCATCCACCGCCTTTGCCAGCTCCTTCATAATCTGATAAATCCGTCCGAGGTTGAAAAAGTCCTTGAAAGACCAGGGATTGATTTCGGTGGCCTTCTCGTAAGAAGCGGCGCTGTTGGGGTAATCGGCCATCTTCTCATAGACCTGACCGAGCACAGAATAAGCATACGCAAAATCCTTGTCTATCTTCACGGCGTCGTTGAGCTTCTCGATAGCCTTTTCGTCTTCGTCGTACTCCGTCAGCAGTATGCCGTCCAGGTACAAATCAACCGGTTTGTCGCGCTGCCGGCAGCCGCAGGAAAGCAACAGGACAACACATATAAGACCCGCAATTACAAAACGCACCTCCCTGCCGTCAGACATTCGCCCTGCCTTTCAGATTTAAGCCAACACTGCGACGCCGGCCTTTGAACATTCGTGAGCAGCCTTCAATCGCCGAGCAATTGTATCACACTAAGTACCGTTGTCAAAAACTTTTAGAGGCAGAGAGGAATTTGGGTGTGGCCGGATTTTCTGGCAAAGGATTTCAGCCTTGTCAAAATCCCATTCACGAGCGTAACAAGGCCACTATTGTCATTGCGAGGCCGCAGAATGTGGCCGTGGCAATCTCCCGTTTGCGAATGACAGAGATTGCTTCGCTTCGCTCGCAATGACAAGAGCAAGTAACTTCTTGTCAAGAATATGGCTATGTAGTGCCAGAAAAATTAGCCACACCCAGGAATTTTGTCCTTGGGGCTTTCTCGGAATGTTTGACATATCCTCGGGCGGTGTATATCATACGCGGATAATCAGGTTGGGCTAAATGATATAGACGGGGCAATGCCTCGTCTTTGTTGCTATTGTCTGAAAGGTCATTCTTTTATGGCGAAACAAAACGTAACTCTGGAAACCAGACCCTTCGTGCTGTTCATCCGTGACGGCTGGGGTCACAACCCCGACCCCGCCGAAGACGAATACAATGCCGTCAAATGTGCCGAGACCCCGGTGGACGATATGTTGATGGCCGAATACCCCAACTGCCTCATCCATACCAGCGGCGAGGACGTCGGCCTGCCCGAAGGGACGATGGGCAACAGCGAAGTCGGGCATCAGAACATCGGCGCCGGGCGAATCGTACCACAGGAATCCGTGAGGCTCAGCAGGGCTATCCGTGATGGGTCATTCTTTGAAAACCAGGAATTCCTGAACCTGATCGAGTTCGTGAAGAAAAACAACAGCAGGATGCACGTTATGGGGCTGTGCAGTGACATCGGCGTGCACTCGCTGCTGAACCACCTGTACGGCCTGCTTGAGCTGGCAAAACGAAACGACGTAAAAGAGGTCTTCATCCACGCATTTACCGACGGTCGCGATTCGCCGCCGGACAGCGGAGCAGGATACATAGCCGAGATCGAGAAAAAGGCCCAAGAAATCGGAGTGGGCACAATCGCCGACGTTATGGGCAGATTCTACGCGATGGACCGTGACAGCCGGTGGGATCGTGTGCAGAGGGCCTACGAATGTATGGCCATAGGTAAAGCCCTGCGGGCGTCCAGCGCGGCCGAGGCGGTCGCCCAGAGTTACAAAGAAGAAGTGACCGATGAGTTTATTGAGCCGACATGTATTGTCAACGAAGACAATGAGCCGATAGCAACTATCAATAACGGCGACGGGGTGGTGTTCTTCAACTTCCGCGGGGACAGGCCGCGTGAAATTGCGCGGGCATTTGTTCAGCCGGACTTCAAAGAGTTCGCACGCACTAAGAGACCCGATACATACTTCGTGTGTATGACAGAGTACGACGCAACCATACCGGCGCCGGTGGCGTTTCCTAAGCCTGCGAAAATGAAAAACATCTTGGGGGCATACTGGGGTTCTCTCGGCCTGAAACAGTTCCGCTGCGCCGAGACGGAGAAATACGCACACGTCACCTTTTTCTTCAACGATTACACGGAAAAGCCGTTTCCCGGGGAAGACAGGCAGATTGTGCCCTCGCCACGAGTTAGAACATACGACTTAAAGCCGGAGATGAGCGCATACGAGGTCGCCGATGTCGTTCTGGAAAGACTTGATTCGGACAAATACGACGTAGTCGTGGTCAATTTCGCCAACCCGGATATGGTCGGGCATACCGGCATATTGGATGCGGCCATAAGCGCCGCCGAGACCGTTGACGAATGCGTCGGCAAAATCCTGGACAAGGTCAAGGCTGTGGGCGGAGCGGCGATAATCACCGCCGACCACGGCAATTTCGAGAAAATGATAGACGGCAGCCCCGACAATCCACACACCGCGCACACCGTCGGCGATGTGCCGCTAATTGTCTTTGACGAACGATTCAAGGACCGCAAGCTGCGTCAAGACGGCAGGCTGGCGGACATCGGCCCAACGCTTTTGGCAATGATGGGTCTGCCGCAACCCAAGGAGATGACCGGCCAAAGCCTGCTTGAAAGCTGACATAGACGACATCGCCAACGCGATACTGAATATCTACGAGAACAGAGACAAACTGGCGTAACCAAAGCGAGGCTGCCCCCCGTACATTCCTCGCTCCATATTGGAGTGTATCCGACCTATGGCTCTACCCCAATGATAACTAATGGCACAGCGGGTACTCCCCGTCCTTGACGGACAACATTGTAGAATTCGCCTTCGTAGTAAGGCACCCCTGAACTCATTTGGCTCTGCACAATAGCAACGCGGTTCTTGACGAAATCAGTTTGGTTATAACTGTATATGGCCTTCTCACCCGCAGCTTCAATCTCCTTTTCCTGATTGTGCTCGGCGCTGCCGCCCTCCTAATGGCAGAACTGCGGTTTCATCATAATCAGGGTTCATACTCTTACGCCACGCGAGTTCTTGCCGCTCCGCGGACGGCCTCCTGCGGAAAGCCTTCGCTTCCACGGGGAATCCTCGCCACACTCTGATAGCAACCCAGAGTTTCGGTTCCGCTTGTTCCTTCATACTTGTCTCCGTACAAATAGTCCCAATCGCCTGTGCCAAGCGAATACGTTCGGGTACTCCAGAAACGAACAGCATTCAACCAGCCTGCTCGCCTTGAATGTTGGTCGATTGAGTTGTCGGACAAACAGCCCTCGTCTCTCATCGTTTGACACAATGCTGTACGTCGCCTGCGCACTCGGAGCTACCAAGTGGACATCATTGAAACGGAGTAACCCCGAGTATATCGGCGTAGAATGCTCCACCTCAAAAAGGGCGCGTAGCTTTCCGGCGCCTCGCTCCATCCATATAACATCTATTTCCGATAGAATTGCTTCCACTTCGCGAAGATTCTGTGGGACCATGCCACTACACGCAAAGTGATCTGTCATCGTCCAATCCAAATTCCCCCGGTCTTTCGTCGGAATCCAGATGTCATAGCCCTTTGCTGCTCCAATTGAGCCCAACATAGTCTGGACCTGAACATGTGAGAATTGAGGCACATCGGTCAATTGCGTTTGAGTGATCAGCGAGTCAAGCTGTTCCCAACCAAAACAAGCTTCGACATTAAACCTCCCAGCTTTCGCTATGTAAAGATCACTCCCTTCGTCCCGTATAAAGACTTGCACCTTGTACTGTCCATCCTCTGCGGGTGACACTGAGTGGAAAACTTCCTCGTAATCTGAGTAGGGAACCAGGAGAGGCTCTGTCTGACCTTCCCACAGAAAGCATATTACTGCAGCACGCCCCTCAAGGAGTTGCAGGTCCTTCTTCCTCAAACCATAGAACATTTGTCCGCGAGAATGAACCTTTGAGTACCTAATGTAGAGTCGACCCGCACCCTCTCCCAAATCATACAGAGACAAACTTGACGGCAATTTATGTATATTACCATATCGGTTCTTTAGCTCTTCAAGAAAAACCGCTTTGGTACTCTTGCCCATTCCGCTATATCTCCTCAATTCAGTTCAACTCTGAACAATGTGCGTACGCACTTTTTTATCACGGCCGCCTGTTGCTCCAGATAGGTGCGCAATTTGAGCCTCTTCTCATACTCCTTACCGATATTATAGGGTGGCGAAGTAACTATCAATTGCATTGACTCATCTGGAATCCTCTTAAGCAGGCCCAGACAATCGCCTGGGTAAACTACGATGTGCTTGGATGTCGCAAAAGTGCCCGATATCGAATCTTCCTCAAACATAGCCGCAGAGTACCTCAACAAACCATCTGAGTCAACAGCGTTTTTTTAAGATACTAATTCCTTGGGGTCCGCCATCCCAGCCCCGTAAAAAGGGCTGGCTTCTATCTGCTCGTTCCGGTATTATTGCGATTCGAAAGCGCGGCCTCGCTGCGCGATGACCACGATAACGGATTCCAGGTGAAAACCAGGGCTGAATCCTGAACGCTGTTCTTGAATACCATCGGAGAAGATAATGGGTCGAATAGCGGTCCTTGACGCGAATATGGTAAATATGATTGCCGCCGGGGAGGTGATTGAGCGTCCGGCCAGCGTGGTCAAGGAGCTGACCGAGAACAGTATCGATGGCGGAGCCACAAGAATAACTGTCGCCGTTGAAGACGGGGGTCGAAGACTAATATCGGTTACGGACAACGGCGGCGGGATGGACGCAGAAGACCTGGCCAAGGCGTTCGAGCCGCACACCACCAGTAAGATCAGGACCAGCTCAGACCTGCACGGCATATCAACGTTGGGTTTTAGAGGTGAAGCACTGGCAAGTATCGCCTCGGTCGCGCAGGTCCGGGCCGTCAGCAAGACGGAGGATTCGCCAGGGGCCAATTGCATAGAGATCGATTGCGGCGACAAGGCCGGCGTCAGCCCGTGCAGTGGTGATTACGGGACTACGATCCAGGTCAGAGACATTTTCTATAAGCTACCCGCCAGGCGCAAGTTCCTGCGAACCGCAAACACCGAGATGGGGCACATCACCGAGCAATTTACACGCATTGCGCTTAGTGCCTGCTCGCCAAGGGAGCCCGTCCCGCAAAACGAACAGGAAAATGCGGGCTCAACGGACACCGGTCTGGAGTTGACGTTGATACACAACGGCAAAGAGCTTTACCGGCTGTCGGGCGGCCAGGGCCTCGATGAGCGCATAAGTGCCTTGTTTCCGACGCTCTCGGGCGGGACTGCGGACGATTTCATTCAAATCCAGAGCAGCGAAAAAGGCATGCACATATACGCTCTATTGGGCAAACCCGCTATTTCAAGGACAAGCAACAAATTCCAATACGTGTTTCTCAACGGACGCTTCATCCGCGACAAATTCATCTCGCACGCAATTAAAGAGGCGTATCGCGGGCTTCTGGAGCCGAACAGATTCGGCGTTGTCTTTTTGTTTATCACTATGGGCTTCGAGGACTACGATGTGAACGTCCATCCGACGAAGATCGAGGTCCGCTTCTACAACGCCAACTTAGTGCATTCGCAGATTTTGGGTGCCCTTCGAGAGAAGCTTTTGGGCACGGACCTCGAGATACAGGCAAAATTGCCGGTAGCGATAAGCTCACTCGCGGCAGGAGGTTCGCCCCCGGCGGGCCATAGAGGCCGGGAAATTACCGATGCAATGGCTGATTTCTTCAAGCAACACAGACCCGGTCCGACACAGCGGCGATTCGGCTTCGGCGGCAGGGGGCATTTCGCCGGTGGCGGCGGCACTGCCGGAACGATGACGCAAAGCCCCGCCGAGCAGCCGGCCCCGACAATCGGTTTGGGAAAAAGAAGATTCCTCCAGATACACGAGAGCTTCATCGTTGCACAGACCGACGACGGATTCGTGATTGTCGATCAGCACGCACTGCACGAACGCGTAATATATGAAGACCTGCGCAAGCGAATACAAAACGGAAAACTCGAATCACAGAAACTGCTCATACCCGAGAGCTTCGAGCTGACCGAGGCCCAGGCCGGGGTGATTAAGGAAAACGCCGAGATGATTGAAAAACTGGGGATCGAACTCGTGCCCTTCGGTCCCAGGACTATGGCTGTCCAGGCCTTTCCGGTTTTGCTGGCCAAGGCCGAGCCGCTCGAATTCGTCCGGGATCTGATCGACCTGCTGGAGAAACAAGACACCGGGCCCGATCCTCAAAGGCTGCTGGACGAGGTGCTCAATATGGCTGCGTGCAAGGCGGCAATAAAGGCCGGTCAAAGGCTAACCGACAGCGAAATAGAGCAACTGCTTGCAAGCAGAGAAACGACCGAATCGGCAAGCCGTTGTCCGCATGGCAGGCCCACAACGATAAAGTTTTCGATGAGCGACCTGGAAAAGCAGTTCAAGAGGACCTAATGAACAGGTGGCTGGTGCTATCATTGATAACGTTGTGCTGGATGGCTGCGGGATTTGCCTTACTTGGCTCAGCGGACATTCAAAACGCAAGTGACAGGGCCCTGCCGGAACAGATTAACCGAATTGTATCGCTGGCTCCGAATCTTACAGAAATACTCTTTGCACTCGGTCTGGATGAAGAAACTGTTGGCGTTACGCTTCATAGCGACTACCCGGCGGCAGCAGCGAAAAAACCGAAGATGGGGACCTTTTGGCAGCCGAACATAGAAGCCGTAATTGCCGCCAAGCCCGATTTGGTAATTACGCTCGGATTTAATCAGCAGAGAAACATCGCTCAGCGGCTTGAGCGGATCGGTTATAACTGTTTGACGGTCAACATCGAAAAGGTCGGCGAACTCTTTGGCACAATCGAAGAAATCGGGACTGTGACCGACAGGCACCGCCAGGCAGGTGAATTAGCCTCTGAGCTTCGAGTAAAGCTGGATAAGCTGTCAGCCTTGGTGGGTACGGGCGAGAAAATCCGGGTCCTCTGGGTAATCGGCAGGGAGCCTTTGCGTGTGGCGGGCAGAGATACGTTTGTAAACGAGCTAATTGAGCTGGCCGGCGGCGAGAATGCAATCGGCCCGACCGTACACAAATACCCGCCGATAGGCCCGGAGCAGGTCATCGCCTCCGCTGTGGATGTCATCATCGAGCCGGCAATGGCGCAAAACAACGTTCCTGAGCAGCAGAAAGCGGCCCTACGGTACTGGAGCAGGTTCAGGAATGTGCCGGCCGTGGCGAACAAGAGGATTTACGTCATATCACCCGACACGGTCTCCCGGCTCGGGCCTCGATTATATGAAGGCGTTGAAACGGTTGCCCGATGTCTGCGGCCGGAGCTTTTTTCAAATTGAACCGATGACGGAACTATTAACACCTAACAAGTTAGCTGTGAGAATCACGTTGGCGCTTCTTGTGCTGGCGGTCGTGATGTTTGTCTGCTCGTTGGTCGGCACCGAGAGCGTCTCTTTGAAGGCCGTATTTGCCGGCGGTGCAAACGAAGCCGCGGTGAATCCCGACTACGAGATATTTGTGCGGGTGAGGATGCCTCGAATACTCCTCGGCGCCATCGTCGGGGCCGCGCTTGCGTGTGCCGGCGTCGTCTTCCAGGCCCTCTTGCGAAACCCACTGGCCGACCCGTACATATTAGGCATATCCAGCGGAGCAGGCTTGGGCGCGATGATTGCCGTTATCAGCGGGCTCAACTGGACGCTTTTCGGGCGCTCACCGATAGCCGTCTTCGCATTTGCCGGGGCGCTGGGAACAGTCTGGCTGGTCTGGCTCATCGGCAAGCTCACGGGCAAATTCCATCTAACGGGCCTGCTGCTCGCAGGTGTGGTCGTTAACGCCTTTTTCTCCGCGGTCATAATGTTCCTGACATCGATTGCCAAAGCCGAGCAGGTCTATGCCACTGTATTCTGGCTTATGGGCAATATGGCGGAAGAAGATTTTATCGTGCTCTGGATGGCGGCCGGATGCGTGGTCGCAGGGACCGCGGCGCTGTTCTATTTGAGTCCGCAGCTAAATGCGCTGAGTTTCGGCGAGGACGATGCCAGGAGTATTGGCGTCAACACCGCCAGGACCCGCGCCGCTGCCTTTGCAATTGCAGCTTTTATGACCGCTGTCGCAGTGAGCCTCAGCGGGCTAATAGGATTTGTGGGGCTGATCGTTCCGCACGGGGTCAGGCTCGTCTTCGGTCCCGACCATCGCCAGTTACTCCCATTGAGCGGTATTGTCGGCGCGATATTCCTGGTCGCTGCTGATACGCTGGCTCGCGTTATCGTTGCTCCGGCACAATTGCCGGTCGGCGTGGTAACGGCGATTGTGGGCGGGCCTTTCTTTCTGCTGCTCCTCGTAAAATACAGCAGAAAAGTCGGTTGGTTGAAATGAGCGGCATTATTGAGGTAGATAATCTGACTTTCGGCTACACACCGCAAAGTACGGTGGTCAGAGATATTAGCATCGAAGTTGTGCCGGGG
The DNA here is from genome assembly GCA_964459805.1 of uncultured Pirellulales bacterium. Classification (GTDB taxonomy): domain Bacteria; phylum Planctomycetota; class Phycisphaerae; order Sedimentisphaerales; family Anaerobacaceae; genus DAOVRL01. The sequence goes on along the minus strand of CAYWOD010000008.1, from coordinate 24,159 downwards.
ACGTTTCTGGCGATAGCCGGCCCAAACGGCGCCGGCAAAACCACGCTGCTCAATCTCCTCTGTGGGGCCCTGACCCCGAAAGCCGGTACAATAACGATCGATGCAGCACCGGTGGAATCATACGGCACGAAGGCCCTGGCCGAAAAGGTAGCCGTTGTGCGCCAGGAATTTGTGCCGATATTCGGCTTTTCGGTAATCGAAGCGGTTATGATGGCAAGAACACGGCACTTTGGCGCGGCGGGCTTTGAAAGCAAAGCCGACAGGGAAATAGTCATTGAGGCGCTCGAACTAACCGATACCGCCCAGTTTGCGCATCGACCACTGGTGAGTTTGAGCGGAGGCGAGCGACAGCGCGTTTTCATCGCAAGAGCCCTTGCGCAAGACACGGCTATTTTGCTTTTGGATGAGCCTACAAACTTCCTTGATTTGAAACACCAGGTCGGGGTGTACGATCTGCTTAAAACCGCTCAGGTGCAGAAAGGCAAGACAATTGTGGCCGTTACGCATGATATCAACCTGGCGGCCCAATACTGCGATCAGGTCCTGCTGCTCGGGGCCGAGGGCGATTACCACTTCGGCCGTGCCGGGGACGTGTTCTCGCCGGAGCAAATCAAAAAAGTCTTCGGGGTGCCCGTCTTTGCGGGTCGAATCGGGCGGGAAAAATTCTTCATCCCTTTAGGCAAACTTGCAAAGGACAAACGCCAAATCAGCAACACGCCGAAGAGCACCTCAAAACATTAACGCTGTAAATCTATTACCCATAACCTCTTGCCCATCAAATAGTTGCGCCTGATTAGCCAACTTAGCTTGACAATTCGACCTCGGTTACTATACTTGCTGGACTTGCTGGGTTTAGGTTGCGATGTGTTTCGACGAAACAAGTGTTGTACATCAAGTATCTTTGGGTGTTATAATTCTGCTTCTTATGGATATGCGTGCAAAGGTTCAGTACTGAGAAAGGTAGATAAACAAAGTGGTCCAAAAACGCAAAAAGGCTTCCCCAAAAAAGGTTAGACCGACCCGAACGAAGAAAAAGCACCTCGCAAGTGCCGATATTGACCATTTCAAGCAAATGCTCCTCGATAAGCGCAGGGAGATCCTGGTAAATGTAAACGAAATCGAAGACGAAACCCTCAAAAAATCCCGCCTGGATGCAAGCGGCGACCTGTCAAGTATGCCGATCCACATGGCCGATATTGGAACCGACAATTACGAGCAGGAATTTGCCTTGGAATTGATGGACGGCGAAGTAAAGCTCCTCAGGGAAATTGATGATGCGCTGAGACGCATCGAGCAGGAAACTTATGGAATTTGCGAAGGCACCGGTAAGAAGATACCGAAAGCTCGCCTCGAAGCCAAGCCCTGGGCCAGATACTGCGTCGAATATGCCCGAATGATGGAGCAGGGCCTCATAACTGAGCAGGAACAATAAACGTCAGAGCTGAATCTTGCCATGAAGCACAGATGTCCGGCCTGCGACAAACCGGTTAAGCTGTCATCTCGAAGACAATCCAAAGCGGCCGGGTTCTTCCCTTTCTGTTCCAAGCGCTGTAAGCTGCTGGATCTGGGCGCCTGGCTCGATGCCGAATACAAGATAATCTCCGACCTGCAGTCCCGCCGGCCCGACCAAGCTGCCCAACTGTCTCCCGGCGGCCCTTCCGACACGCGGTGAGTACCCGCATTCAGGAACAAAATCTCATAAAATTCCTTGAAACCGACCGATAAGTAGCTATAAGTATTTATGATATTGTTCTACAAGGGTTTCAACTGCAACCTCTTTGAAAGGAGGCGCAATGGTCAGTGAAAGACAACCCCTCCAGTGGTTCGATAATCTGATGTTTCCAAGAATATTCCAGGCCTTCCGAATGGCCATTCAGCCAGGCAAATTGGTGATCGCTCTTTTAGGCGTGGCCATTATATGCCTGGCCGGCTACATTATGGACTTCAGCAATACAGTCGTTGTGACACCCGACGAACAAGGCAAAATCACAGAGTTGCAGGCGTATATGCAAAGCGCACAACCGAACGAGGCAGTGCCGGAGTTCTACGGGAAATACGAGGAAAAAGGCCGGCGCACAGGCGTCTTCTCAACCCTTTGGCATTTCGGCTCAGAAAAATTCCACGCCGCCCTGAAGGAACTATTCCAACTCAACTTCGCCAGTGTCGCGACAAATATTGCCGATTGCTTCAGGGCAGCGGGATGGGCTCTGAGATACCACTACCTCTATTGCCTTGTCTTTATCGTAATAAAACTCAGCGTGCTGTCGGTGACCGGCGGTGCCATCTGCCGAATTGCGGCACTGCAGTTCGCCCGCGGTGAGAAGCCCGGCCCGATCGAAGCCCTGCGATTCAGCCTAAGAAGGTTTACGAGCTTTTTCTTCGCACCTTTGGTGCCGGTTATCATGATTGTGTGCATAGGCGCATTCATATTTGCTCTGGGGCTGTTGGGCAACATTCCGCGGGCTGGTGAGTTAATAGTGGGCATCTTCACGCTGCTCGCTTTGACGGCTGGAGCTTTGATAGCAATCGTTGTGATAGGAGCGATTGCGGGATTTAATCTCATGTTCCCGGCCGTCGCATACGACGGCTCAGACGCCCTTGATGTCATAAGCCGCTCCTTCAGCTATGTTTTCAACAGGCCCTGGAGAATGTTTTTTTACAGCGCAATATCCGCCGTTTACGGCGCAACCTGCTACCTGTTTGTGCGTCTTTTCGCATTTTTGCTCCTTCTGGTGACGCACCTGGTCTTGAGGCTCGGCGTATGGAAAGAGGCGAGCAATGGAGTCAACAAACTGACGGCTATATGGCCTGAGCCGAGATTTATGAACCTGCTTGGCTCCAATGGTTCGTCGGCAGCTAACTCGACCGAATCTGTGGCAGCCTTTCTCGTGTACTTATTCTTGTGGGTCGTTGTCGGATTAGTGGTTTCCATGATAATAACTTTCTATTTCTCCGCCAATACCATAATCTATTCACTGATGCGAAACAGAGTCGATAACACAGCGCTGGAGGACGTTTACCTGGATTTCGACGATGCCAAAATAGAGACAACCGCGCCGGGAATTGAGCCCGATGAGCCGACGCCGAACTCGGCGTCTGAAACTGAATCAGATTCATCGTCCTGATCGCACAAACACAACATGGCCCTCCTGAGCGAATATCGTGAGCTATGCCTGAGTTAGAGACAAACACGCAACAAGAAAACGAAGCACCAAGCCCTTCCGAACTTGCGCACCCCCCCGCCGTGTTGCTGCGTTATCGCAAGTCTCTGATTGTGATTGCTCATCTGATGGCATTCGCCGCCTCCCTGCTGCTTTCCTTCCTTGTGGCCCACAATATGCAATTCAGGCCCGACACGCAGAAACTGCTCATAGAGAGCTGGCCTGTACAACAATACCCTCTGTTGTTGGCGTTCTTCCTTATCGTTAAACTGCCCGTGTTTGCCCTTTTCAAGCAATTTCGCGGTTGGTGGCGATACGTGGGCATTTCCGACCTTGTCGGCATACTGCGAGCTTCGCTCGTAAGCACACTGATTATCGTAGGCTTGTGGTTCTTGGTGGTGCTTCGAGTTGACCTAATCCACCAGGCCCTGCGGAGTATAGCCAACATCGACCAGGGGGTCTTTATGGCGGATTTGTTTGGCACGGTTCTGATTCTGGCCGGGCTGCGAATGGTTATAAGGCTCTACTATGAGGAGTTTCGCACTGTTGAAGCCGGCCGGCTGAAACGTTTTCTAATTGTCGGCGCCGGCAATACCGGCGAAGCTCTGCTACGCGACATCCACCGTATGCCCGTGGCGGAATATGAGGTTGTCGGCTTTATCGACGACGACCATACCAAGCGCGGTATTAGTATCCACGGAATACCCATACTCGGCATCGTCGAGCAACTGCCTAACATCTGTAAGGACCGAAACATCGAAGAAATTGCTATCGCAATGCCTTCGGCGACTCACCAGGAGCTCAGACGCGTTATTCAGGTATGCGAAGGCACCAAAATCCGCTTTCGCACCGTGCCCTCGCTCTCCGACATTGCCTCGGGCAGATTTCGCGTTTCTCAGATTCGAGATGTCGATATTAACGACTTGCTCGGACGGCAAGCAGTTCAGCTCGATCTGGATTTGCTTGAAGCATTCGCCAGGGATAAGACGATTATGGTCACCGGCGCCGGCGGCTCCATCGGCTCGGAAATGTGCAGGCAGCTTTGCAACTTCAATCCGAATCTGCTCCTGCTCGTCGAGCAGGCGGAAAATCCGCTCTTCTACATAGAGCGGGAGCTGAGAAAGAAATTCCCCACAGTCACCCTGAAAACCATCGTCTGCAACATCACCGACAAAGTACGTGTTGAGGAAACCTTCAAACGGTACAAGCCGGAAGTCGTTATTCACGCCGCCGCTCACAAGCACGTGCCACTGATGGAGCTCAACCCCGGAGAAGCCGTCAAGAACAACATCGTCGGCACCAAAGCCGTCGCCGACGCCGCGGATAATCACGGGGCAAGCAATTTCATAATGATCAGCACCGATAAGGCCGTTAATCCAACCAGCATAATGGGCTCATCCAAGCGGGTTGCCGAGATGTACATTCAGGACCTCAATAGAACGAGCAAAACGCATTTCGTCACCGTGCGGTTCGGCAACGTCCTCGGATCGGACGGCTCGGTCGTGCCTATCTTCAAGAAACAAATAGCCGAGGGCGGGCCGGTGACCGTCACGCATCCCGAGATGAAACGCTATTTTATGACAATACCCGAAGCCAGCCAGCTTGTGCTCCAGGCCGCATCAATGGGACAAGGCGGGGAAATCTTCGTCCTCGATATGGGTGAGCCGGTCAAGATTATGGACCTGGCCAGGGAGCTTATTACCCTCAGCGGTTTCAGCCCCGGAGAAGATATTGAAATGGTCTTTACCGGACCGAGACCGGGAGAAAAGCTTTTCGAAGAGCTCTCAATCGTCGGCGAAGATATGCAGCGCACAAGGCATCCCAAGATCAGTATATGGAAGAATATCCCGATGGACCGGGATAAGCTCCGCGGGGGAATAGAAGAGCTCATCGAAATCGCCAAAACGCAGAACCACAACGAAATAGTCCGGAAAATCAAAGAGCTTGTACCGGAATACATCGGCGGGCAATAGCAAAAACGCCCAGGCTCGGTCAAAACAAAATCATCATCACACAAACTGCAGAGCATCAGCTCGAATAAGCATCTATCATTTTGACCAGTGCGTCCCGGTTGAGCTGATCGGGCTTAATGTCCAGAGATATTCGCCACTGTTCAACCGCCCTTGCCTTGAGATTCTCGTCCCTGTCGGCGCGTGCCCGCAACATATAGGCGACGCCCAGCCCTCTGTGGGCTTCCCAGTCACTGTCGTCCAGCTCGATGGCCGTGTAGTAGCTTTCTATCGCCTTGTCCACATCGCCAAGCTTCAAATGGCAGTATCCGAGATACTGATAAGCCGTGTTGTTGTCCGGGCTGCGTTGAATCACGGACGTCAATGTCTCTTTGGCAAGCTCAAAACGCTGCATCTTCAAATACGCATAAGCCAATTGCATCGTAAGCTCCGGGCTTGTTCCAATTGCCTCCGGCCGGCGCTGCGAAGATTGAATCTCCCGGCCGGGGTCTTCGGGCCCACTGCCGGCGCCGCCAAATCCCTCTGGAATTCCATTTTGACCGCCCTCATTCAAATCCACCGCCAAAAGATCGGGGTCCGTAATAATCCTGGGAGTTATAAAGACGACCAGCTCATTGACCTGCTCGATCTCGGTTACGGACCTGAATAGCCCCTTAATAACCGGAATATCACCGAGGACCGGGACCTTGGAGATCTCTTTCGAGGTCTGCGTTTTACGCAGCCCGCCTATCGCAATTGTCTGGCCGTCCCTTACAAGGGCTATCGTATCAGCCCGGCGGGTGTCAACGATCGGCACGCCGCTTATGTCCCGGCTAACCACGACCCCGAATTCGGGCATGATGCGCAGCTTTATCAGCCCATCCCTTGCAATATGCGGCGTAACCTTAAGCTGAACGCCGACGTTCTTGAAGGCCGTGTAGGTTAAGGGATCTTCCCTGCCCGCTTGCACCAGCTCCTTGTAGGGAATCTCGCGGATTATCTCAAAATTGGCCGTCTCGTTATCGAGAACCAGAACCCGAGGGTTGGCCAGAAGCTTTGACTCTACCTGGCTCTTCAACATATTCAAAGCCAGATCTATATCGACTGCGTCGTTGAGAAGGCTGAAGCTCAACGTGCCGCCCCGAACGCGGTCGAATGACCCGCCCACAAAGGGCTTCCTGCGACGGTTAGTCACTATTGGAGGAGGGTTCAGATAGGTGGTCTCAGTTCTTGTGGTCGGGTCGGTCCAAGTATGTTCGTCCCTGTCCTCCATATACCACTCTCGGTAGTCCGTGGGAAAAAGAAAACTTCCGCCCATAGTCCTGTCATCTGTTCTATCCTCATACTCGTCAATCCGGTCATACTCAGTTTTAGTTACTTCGCCGGGCAGGGTCGTCACGTCCGCAGTATAGGGGGCATTTCGCCCGGCATACCAGTCGGTCCCTAACTCGAAGCCCTCCTTTGTGGTTATATCGTAGATTCTCACCTCGACCAGGACCTGCGGCGTCTGGCGATCCAACTCGGCGATAAACCAATCTACGGCCTTAATTTGCCTCTGGGTGTCCGTAACCACAATATGTCTGGTTCCTTTGTTGAAGGCCACTCCGTCCTTGTCCGAGACGAACTCCCGCAGAGATTCGGCGACCTCGTTGACGTCCGCATAGGTGATTCGATAGACCTTCGAGACAAGCGCATCTTTGGCGAGCGTGAATTCCGAAACCGGCACTACTCTGATCATATTGTCCGTAGCCACGTACGTATAATCATGTGCCGCGAGAATATTGGTCAGAACCTGTGCCAAAGGCACGCCGGTTACTTTGGCTGTAACATTGCCCGTAACCACCGGGCTCCTGACAATATCAATATCCGCCTGCTCAGCCAAGTCCATCAGCACCTTATCAATCGGCTCGTCCACCCAAACGCGCGTAATCTTTGTCCGCAGCGCTGCCTGGGCCTTTGTCAAAGCGGAGGCGGGGCCTTCACCGGCGCCCACGGCTACAGGCAGGATAAACAACGAGATTACCAGAAACATAAGAACTGTAACTCGGCCGAATTTCTTGTTTGCTTTGTTCATAATAATGACTTCCTCCGTAATAGAGCATCAGTTCGAATAAGCATCTATCATTTTGACCAGTGCGTCCCGGTTGAGCTGATCGGGCTT
>CAYWOD010000008.1:0-16788 GCA_964459805.1 uncultured Pirellulales bacterium | reverse complement strand
CGTAAGCTCCGGGCTTGTTCCAATTGCCTCCGGCCGGCGCTGCGAAGATTGAATCACCCGGCCGGGGTCTTCGGGCCCGCTGCCGGCGCCGCCAAATCTCTCTCGAGTTCCATTTTGACCGCCCTCATTCAAGTCCGCCGCCAGGAGATCGGGGTCCGCGATAATCCTGGGAGTTATAAAGACAACCATCTCGTTGACCTGCTCGGTCTCGGTTACGGACCTGAATAGCCCCTTAATAAGCGGAATATCACCGAGCACCGGCACCTTGGAGATGTCTTTCGAGGTCTGTGTTTTACGCAGCCCGCCTATCGCAATTGTCTGGCCGTCCCTTACAAGGGCTATCGTATCAGCCCGGCGGGTGTCAACGATCGGCACGCCGCTTATGTCCCGGCTAACCACGACCCCGAATTCGGGCATGATGCGCAGCTTTATCAGCCCATCCCTTGCAATATGCGGCGTAACCTTAAGCTGAACGCCGACGTTCTTGAAGGCCGTGTAGGTTAAGGGATCTTCCCTGCCCGCTTGCACCAGCTCCTTGTAGGGAATCTCGCGGATTATCTCAAAATTGGCCGTCTCGTTATCGAGAACCAGAACCCGAGGGTTGGCCAGAAGCTTGGACTCTACCTGGCTCTTTAACATATTCAAAACCAGATCTATATCGACTGCTTCGTTGAGAAGGCTGAAGCTCAAAGTGCCGCCCCGAACGCGGTCGAATGACCCGCCCACAAAGGGCTTTCTGCGACGGTTAGTCACTATTGGAGGAGGATTCAGATAGGTGGTCTCGGTCCTTGTGGTCGGTTCGGTCCAAGTATGTTCGTCCCTGTCCTCCATATACCAATCCCTGTAGTCCGTCGGAAAAAGAAAACTTCCGCCCATAGTCCTGTCATCGGTTCTCTCCTGATACTCGTCAATCCGGTCATACTCAGTTTTGGTTACTTGGGTGGGCAAGGTCGTCACGTCCGCAGTGTAGGGGGCATTTCGCCCGGCATGCCAGTCGGCCCCTAACTCGAAGCCTTCCGTTGTGGTTATATCGTAGATTCTCACCTCGACCAGGACCTGCTGCGTCTGGCGATCCAGCTCGGCGATAAACCTATCTACGGCCTTGATCTGCCTCTGTGTGTCCGTAACAACAATATGGCTGGTTCCTTTGTTGAAGGCCACTCCGCCCTTGTCCACGAACTTCTCCAAAGATTTGGCAACCTCGCTAACGTCCGCATAGGTGATTCGATAGACCTTCGAGACAAGCGCATCTTTGGCGAGCGTGAATTCCGAAACCGGCACTACTCTGATCATATTGTCCGTAGCCACGTACGTATAATCATGTGCCGCGAGAATATTGGTCAGAACCTGTGCCAAAGGCACGCCGGTTACTTTGGCTGTAACATTGCCCGTAACCACCGGGCTCCTGACAATATCAATATCCGCCTGCTCAGCCAAGTCCATCAGCACCTTATCAATCGGCTCGTCCACCCAAACGCGCGTAATCTTTGTCCGCAGCGCTGCCTGGGCCTTTGTCAAAACAGAGATGGGACCTTCGCCGGCGCCCACGGCTACAGGCGGGATAGACAATGAGACTACCAGAAACACAAGAGCTGTAACTCGGCCGAATTTCTTGCTTACTTTGTTCATAATAATGACTTCCTCCATAACTCAGGACTTGTCAGTTATTTCCCGTCAATACCCCACCGGCTTCTATGCCCCGATCAGTACCGTCCGATGGAGATGGCGCACATAAATCACATGGCGGATTCTCCATTTTTCAGAGTATGCCAAATCTATTTCTTCCACCAAGACTCTTTGCATCTAAAGAGGAGAACTGAGTGAAGGCTATACAACTAACAGCCCAAAACTGCAGGTCTCATCACCACTTCACAACCCATACAAGTTACCCCTCAATTCATCTTAACCTATTATACCATTCCCAATATCGCATTTCAAGGAAAATCGCCTCGATCCCACTGCCGCTTACCGCCATACTACGCACTGCGCCCACTGGGCTGTTGCATACCTGCGTTCGATATTATAGGGCATACAGTCCTGTTTTGCCATATACGTCACGGGCTAAAAGCCTCGTACCGCCCGCAGACAACGAATTTTAGTGGATTTTCCTCAATGTTTGATTTATCGTGTTACGAAAACCTACTTGTCGGCAAACTGGTACTAATAAATGTGCTCGAAAAAAGGTCTATACAGATTCAACCAAATTGAGGCCAAATGGCAACAGTTCTGGCAGGAGCGCAAAACTTTCGCTGCAAAAGACTGCGACGGCTCCAGGCCCAAGTACTACGTCCTGGATATGTTCCCCTATCCGAGCGGCCAGGGCCTGCACGTCGGCCATCCCGAAGGCTACACAGCCAGTGATATCGTGGCACGCTACAAGCGTATGAAAGGCTTCAACGTCCTGCACCCGATGGGCTGGGATGCGTTTGGCTTGCCCGCCGAGCAATATGCCGTCAAGACGGGCACCGCTCCCAAAGAGACAACGCAAAAGAACGTTGACAATATACGAAAGCAAATCAAATCTCTCGGTTTTAGCTATGACTGGGATAGGGAGGTCAACACCACCGACCCGGACTACTACAGGTGGACGCAGTGGATTTTCCTGAAATTCTTCAATTCCTACTTTGACGAAGCCGAGCAAAAGGCAAAGCCAATCGAACAACTGCCGATTCCTGATGGGCTAAGCGAACCCGAAAAGCAGGAATACATCGACGGCCACCGCCTGGCCTACGAGGCCGAGGTCCCGGTCAATTGGTGCCCTGCGCTCGGGACGGTCCTGGCAAATGAGGAAGTAGTCGGCGGGGTCAGCGAGCGCGGGGGCCATCCGGTAATCAGAAAGCCGATGCGCCAGTGGATGCTGCGAATAACAAAATACGCCGAGAGACTGCTCGGCGACCTCGCAGAAGTGGATTGGCCCGACTCAATAAAGAAATTGCAGACCGACTGGATCGGCAAGAGCATCGGCGCCGATGCCGATTTCAAGGTCGCCGGCTTCGACGAAAGCATTCGCGTCTTTACCACCCGCCCGGATACGCTGTTCGGCGCGACGTATATGGTTTTGGCGCCCGAGCATCCGCTGGTGGAGAAGATCACTGCTGCCGAGCAGAAGGAGGCTGTTCAGAGATACCGCGCCGAAGCCGCTCGCAAAAGCGACCTTGACCGGACCGATCTGGCCAAGGAAAAGACCGGCGAACCTTTGGGTGCGTACGCTATCAACCCGGTCAACGAGGAAAAGATTCCTATCTGGATAAGCGATTATGTTCTGATTAGCTATGGGACGGGCGCGATTATGGCCGTGCCCGCACACGATGAGCGAGACTTCGAATTCGCCACGAAATTCGGCTTGCCGATTGTCCCGGTCGTCGAGCCGCCTGATCCCGAGCAGGGCGAGCTGGTCAGGCAGGTCAAAATATGCTTCGTGGGAGACGGCACCGCAATCAACAGCGGCCAATTCGACGGCCAGTCAACGGCCGAATTCAAGGAGAACATAACGAACCGGCTTACCCAAAGACAGCAGGGTCAGAAGTCCGTAAACTACAAGCTCCGCGACTGGCTGTTCAGCAGGCAGCGATACTGGGGCGAGCCGTTCCCGATTCTGCACACCGAAGACGGCCGGGTCATCGGGCTTTCGGAAGATGACCTGCCGCTGAGGCTGCCGGAGATCGAAGACTATAAGCCTCTGGGCACGGGCCAGCCGCCGCTGGCCAATGCCGCTGACTGGGTGAACGTAACTTCTGCCGACGGCTCAAAGGCAAAACGCGAGACAAACACAATGCCCCAGTGGGCGGGAAGCTGCTGGTATTATCTGCGATACCTCGACCCGCAAAATACCGACAAAAGCTGGGACCCGGAAAAGGAAAAGTACTGGATGCCCGTTGATTTGTACATCGGCGGCGCCGAGCACGCGGTGCTGCATCTCTTATATTCGCGATTTTGGCACAAGCTTCTCTATGACCTCGGCTATGTCAGCACCAAAGAGCCGTTTGCGAAGCTCGTCAATCAGGGAATGATTCTCGGCGAGGACGGGCAGAAGATGAGCAAGTCGCGCGGCAACGTTGTCAATCCCGACAAGGTCATAGCTGATTATGGCGCCGACTCGATGAGGCTGTACGAGATGTTTATGGGCCCCTTAGAGGCAATCAAGCCCTGGAGCATGCAGGGCGTCGAAGGGGTGTACCGGTTCCTTATGAAGGTCTGGCGAGCCGTCGTTGACGAAACTACGGGGGAGCTTGACGAAGCCCTGCAGGATGCGCGGGCGGATGAGGCAACGCTTAGACTACTGAATCAGACGATAAAGAAGGTCGGCGACGACATCGAGACTTTTGGCTTCAATACCGCCATAAGCGCGATGATGATCTTCATAAACCACCTCGGCAAGCAAACCATCAGGCCCAGATCGGCTATCGAGCAGCTCGTCCTGATCCTTGCTCCGTTCGCACCTCATTTTGCTGAAGAACTCTGGCAGAGATTGGGCCATGCCGACAGCCTGGCATACGAGCCCTGGCCGCAGTACGACAAGGAGCTTATCAAAGAAAAAGAAATCGAACTGGCCGTCCAGATCAACGGCAAAATAAAAGATAGAATTGTTGTTACTGCTGATGCGGACGAAGAGCAGATAAAGCAAAAGGCCTTGAGCAGCAACAAGGTAATTGCTGCTATGGCCGGTAAAGAGCCGAGGAAGGTTATCGTCGTCAAATCGCGACTGGTGAATATAGTCGTCTGATTGCTTGGGCCCCTATAATAATGTCTACCGAAATTGAAGCAAAGCTGAAGGTTGATTCACTGGGGGAAGTAGAACGCAGGCTCAGCGAACTCGACGCCGAATTCCTCGCCGAGCAGGTGCAGACGGACTACCATTTTGATGATGCAAATGCCACATTGAGCAAAAGCGATCGATGCCTTCGATTGAGGCGGCAGCTTGTCACCGGCAGCACCAGCTTCTTTCTGACTTACAAAGGCCCGAAAGAAGAAAGTAATTTCAAGAAAAGACAGGAAATAGAAATCGAAATCAAGGATGCAGCCGGCACCGAGAAGCTGCTTTCGGCCCTGGGCTATGAAAAAACGCTCACAGTTGAGAAGACGCGGCGACTCTGGCGGCTGGGCGAATGCGAAATTGCCCTGGACCAATTGCCGCTGTTGGGCGCCTTCGTGGAAATAGAAGGGCCGGATGATGAGAAAATCAACAGTGCCCAGGAGAGCCTGGGATTGGCCGAGACGCCGCACATAGCAAAAAGCTACGCAGCTTTAACAGAGGCAAAGCTGCGCCGGCTCGGCAAACAGTAGCAGAATGTTGTTTAGCAAGAGTTTTGCGCCACCGCTATGAGACCTGAAGACGGATACATCGCCTACATAGTGAACCCCAAGGCCGGCGCCACAAGCAGCAAGCCGATCGGGCGCCGGTTCCTGCAGTACCTTACCGCGCAGGATTTCGACGTCAGGGTCAGCCGGACAGCGTCTTTGGAACACGCCCGTGAACTGGCAACCAATGCGTCGATTGCTTGCGACTGCGCACTGCTTGTCGTTGTCGGCGGTGACGGTACGGTCAGAGAAGTCGCGCACGGCCTGGAAGGCAGTGACAAGCCTCTGCTCATCGTCCCGTACGGAACGGAGAACCTGCTCGCAAGCGAGCTCGGTTTCGATGAAAGACTAAAAACACTAATTAGAACATTCGAGGCCGAATACATGCGGCCCCTGGACCTGGGCAATGCAAACGGAAGGTGCTTTACTTCAATAGCCGGTTTCGGGTTCGACGGCCAGGTCGTCAAGCGCGTTCACGAGCAGCGAGTCGGAAACATAAATTACTTTGATTACTTCTGGCCGATATGGCGAACCTTCTGGGAATATAAATTCAGCCCAATGAGGGTCGAAGTTGATGGAGAAGAAATCTTCAATGGCCGCGGCCTTGTGTTTGTCGGAAACATCTCAAGATATGCTGTGGGTCTCAAGATATTGCACGACGCCGATTACGGCGACGGCCTGCTGGATGTGTGCATTTATAAATGTGCCTCACAGCTTCACCTGGCAAAGCACTCGGCTATGACCGCTCTCAAGATGCACGCGAGGAGCCGCGATGTCATTTACCGCCAGGGCAAGAACATCAACATTAGCTCCCGGACCCCCGGCATTGCGACTGAAATAGATGGCGACCCCGGCCCGCCTCTGCCGGCACAAATCAAGGTGATACCTCACGCGGTAAACGTAATGGTGCCCGAAGGCGCCAAGCCAGCCGGGATAAGAACGCGAATTATCAGAGCGCTGGGATAGGGATTCATTACTGATTATTGATATGAACGAGGATTGGCAGTAGATATATGAGAAAAGGAACTTTCACAATTGATAACGTCGAAGTCGGTCTGGATGCGCCCCTGTTTGCAATCGCAGGGCCGTGTGTTATTGAGAGCAAAGCTTCCTGCCTGGAGATTGCCGAGAGACTCGTTGAAATCGCCGGCGCGACCGGCGTGCCAATCATCTTCAAGGCCAGTTTCGACAAGGCCAATCGCAGCAGTATCTCAAGCTATCGGGGGCCGGGCCTTGAGAAAGGCCTCGATATCCTCGCGGCGGTGCGCCAACAGACCAATCTGCCTGTAATGACCGATGTACATGAGCCGGCCCAGGCCGCTGCGGCCGCCGAGGTCGTCGATTGTCTCCAGGTGCCCGCCTTTCTGTGCAGACAGACCGATTTGCTCTGTGCCTGCGCCCGAACAGGCAGGCCGGTAAACGTAAAGAAGGGGCAGTTCATCTCACCGGCCGAAATGAAGAACGTAGTTGACAAGCTCCGCGCCTGTAACAACGAAAAAATCCTGCTTACCGAACGCGGCACATTTTTCGGCTACAATCGCCTCGTCAACGACATGACAGCCATTGAGATTATGAAGAACAAACTGCACGTACCGGTCGTCTTCGACGCAACTCACAGCACCCAGCAGCCCGGCGGCCTCGGCAACGCAAGCGCCGGCCGGCGCGAGATGGCTCCGATCCTCGCCAAAGCTGCAACAGCCGCCGGCGCCAACGGCCTTTTCCTTGAAGTCCACACCAACCCCCAAAAGGCAAAGTCCGATGCCGCCTGCATAATGCCCATAGACTGGCTCGAAGATCTGCTCAAAATCTGCAAAGAAATATTCCAGCTCATACGCAAGTAAACAAACATGCCCGAAGAGCAAAAATATTTGTATGGACCGGTGCCGTCCCGAAGGCTGGGTCGCAGCCTGGGCATTGATATCATACCCTTCAAGGTTTGTACGCTGGATTGTGTCTATTGCCAGCTCGGCAGAACCACCAGGAAGACTATCGAGCGCAGCGACTATGTCCCTATCGAACCGGTCCTGGCCGAGCTGGCCCAAAGATTAGCCGATGGCGTGGATGCGGACTTCATAACTATCGGAGGTTCCGGTGAGCCGACCCTGAATTCCCACCTGGGAAAACTTGTGAAAGGCATCAAGGAAATTACTAATATTCCTGTGGCCATTCTAACCAACGGCACCCTGCTCTACAGAGAGGACGTCCGGGCCGATTGTGCAAAGGCAGACGTCGTGCTGCCCTCGCTCGATGCCGGCGACGCACAGATATTCGAGAAAATAAATCGCCCACACCGGGATATTAGCATTGAAAAGCTCGTATCCGGGCTGTGTGCGTTCAGGGAAGAATTCACCGGGCAAGTATGGCTCGAGGTTTTCGTTGTAGAAGGCTTGAACACTGATATCGACCAGATTACCAAGATCAAGGGCCTGATCGAACGCATCCGTCCGGATAAAATCCACCTCAACACCGCCGTTCGCCCGACCGCCGATGCCCGGGTCAGCAAAGTCAAAGCCGAAAAGCTCCAGGTAATCGCCGGCCACCTCGGCACGTTGTGTGAGGTTGTGGCTGATTTCCCCGTGCGTCGCCAGACCAGGCACTTCAAAGCCACGGCCGAAGACCTCTTATCAATGCTGAAACGCAGGCCCTGCTCGCTGAAAGACGTATGCGCAGCTCTGGGGATTGGTCGCAACGAAGCAATCAAGTATATCACTTACCTTCAGCGCCGGGGACTCATCGATTCGGATGAAAAGAACCAAACGCTCTTCTTCAAAGCCAATTAGACACGTCTCTGAGCCCACCATGGCAAGCCCCCTAATCCACCTAAATTTACTTTCAATCCGGCAACATTCACGCCCTATTTTGTAAAGCCAGGCGTCTTATTCGCCGATAAAAGCCTTGTGGCGTTTTGCGAAGCGTCGATTTTATCGCTTCCACCGAAGAAAATATTGGACCGGCGCTTTAGTTTAGCGCCTGGATACCGATAAAGAATATATATGTTTTGGGGAGTACCTGGCTGACCGGTGTCTGTGGAAGGGTCCTCCCGCAAGTTAAGGCTGCCTGTGATAATGAACAACGCTAAGCGACAGCTTGTTTTGAACAAGGGCGCAGAAAAGTTCATCTTTCGCTATGAGTGTGGACACGAAGATGATCTGCTCGATGCTCTCATCGAGCAGGCAAAAAGCGAACGCACCGGGTTCGATTGGTTTGACGCAGCCGTTCTTAGTTTCAAGCTAACTCAGTCACTCATCGGCCAGGCAGACAAGCTACTGAGCGAAAATTCGGACGCACAGATTCACGCAAATTAGTCGCGTGCTGTTATCCGTCCGCATACAAGTAAATAGAGTAGAGACTTTCAAGAACAACCAAAACTTATTACAAGATTTGACAGATAGGTAGATTATGGAATACAGCACAACCATCCAAAAGTTCTTAGATTACCTGAGATTTGAAAAGCGATTCTCCGAGCACACCGCAAAGTGTTACGGTGCCGACCTGGGCCAATTTGGGGAGTTTCTTACAAGTGCCTCCGGCGAGACCCACCACGAAGGGCAAGCGACCTCGATGCCCGACCACCACGGGGGGACCGCTACCGCCGTCGCAACCCAGACAAGCATCCAGATCGACCGGTTGCTTCTCTCGACGGATGTCAACACCGTCAGAGCTTATCTGGCCTTTCTCAATGACAAGCAGTACTCCAAAGCCACCATCGCACGCAAGCTCGCCACCCTGCGCAGCTTCTACAAGTTCCTTGTCAAGAGAAACGAAATCAGCGACAACCCGGTCGTTGCCGTCAGAACTCCCAAGCAGGAGAAAAAGCTGCCGCGGTACCTTGAGTACGAAGAAGTCAAAAGACTCCTCGAAACGCCCCCAATGGATAGCTGGCTCGGCGCCAGAGACAGGGCTATTCTCGAGACGCTCTACAGCACCGGCATAAGAGTCAGTGAGCTTGTCGCGCTGAATATGGATGATGTCGACTTCTTGGGTGAAGTCGTGCACATCAGGGGAAAAGGTAAGAAGGAAAGAATAGCACCTATCAGCTCGTCCGCTCTGCAGATTATTCAGCATTATATGGAGTTCAGGAATAAGCGCGCGCAGAGCAACGCCAACTTCGACTCGAAGGTCCTGTTCGTGAACAAGCACGGCCGCCGGCTCAGTACCCGCAGTGTCCGCCGAAAGATGGACAAATATCTGAAAATGGCCGGACTCGACCCGGCAATCAGCCCGCATACCCTGCGCCACAGTTTCGCAACACACATGCTCAATAAGGGCGCAGACTTGAGAAGCGTTCAGGAGCTGCTTGGTCACCAATCGCTCTCAACAACACAGATCTACACGCATCTAACTACAACGAAACTCAAAGAGGTCTATGAAAACGCTCACCCGAGAGAGGCTGACGAACCTGGCGGGCACATAAACAACTGACTTCAATAAGCAATTGACTCCAATAAGAAAGGGCCGCTCTTACGGGCGGCCTTTTTTTTGTGAAATCTTGCGTGAGATGGTATTAAACCTGGGCAGATAAAAACCCAAAAGCTTGCAATACCATCCAACGAAGCTATAATCCAAAGACAAGTGAGCAAATCAAACTTGGCAAAAGTAGTAACTGGAGCATAAGGAACACGGGGAAATCGAAAATGGATAAACAAGTTAGCATCATGCCTTGCCTGGATATGCAGAACGGGCGCGTGGTCAAAGGCGTTCATTTCGTCAACATTCGCGACGCCGGTGATCCGGTCGAATGCGCGCTGGCATATTGCCGAGCCGGCGCCGACGAGCTGGCTCTTCTCGACATAACTGCAACCGTTGAAAATCGCCCTACCATGCTTGATGTTGTCAAGAAAGTGGCCGAAGTTGCGACTATCCCTTTTACGGTTGGCGGCGGTATTCGTGACGTTGCCTCGGCAGCGGCTGTAATTCAGGCGGGCGCCGATAAGATATCCGTAAGCAGTGCCGCGTTTAGGGAGCCCGAAGTCATCGGACGGATGGTTGCCGAATTCGGCCCGGAGAAGGTCACTGTTGCCATAGATGTCGATCGGAACGAGTCGCTGCCGTCCGGCTACGAAGTCTATATCGATGGAGGGCGGACAGCCACCGGCGCCGATGCCATTGAGTGGGCCAGGAAAGTTGACGATTCCGGAGTCCCCGTAATACTACCGACCAGTAAGGCCGGGGACGGCACCAAAACAGGATATGACCTTCCTGTTATAAGAACAATGGCCGAGGTGTGCTCAGCCGCAATCGTGGCATCGGGAGGGGCCGGGAAACTGGAGCATTTCTATGACGCGGTCGATGCCGGCGCGACTATTCTTCTTGCTGCTTCGGTGTTCCATTTCCACGCCATCGACATACAAGAGCTCAAAGATTATCTGCGAAGTCGAGGCTTAAATGTAAAGTAATGCCTTCGCAACGTAAGAGTGCACGGACGTCAGTTCTTGGATATGCCGTGGGACTGTTGGACCGGCTACATTACCCTTATTCCTATCACCTCGCCCGGGATAAGGTCCAAACCCGGCGGTATGGTAATGCGAATCGGCTGGCCCCATTCAGGAATAGTCGGATCAAACCACAACCTCGTGGGCATTTGTTCGACCGTCGGACCGATATAGGTTACCTTGGCATTCCTTCCTATTCGTGGCCGGACAGTTCTTGTGACAACTTCCACCTTCATATCTTTTCTAAATCGCCCTACCTCAGCACGGCTGGCATAGGCGATGATCTCAGTGGGTACGGCTTCTGTTATCGTCAGTATCGGCAAATCGGGTAAGAAGACAATCTCGCCCACCCTACCGTTAATTTGGCTGACAACGCCTTCGAATGGAGCGGTTAGCTCCAGGTCAGTACGCCTTGCTTGCAACTCATCCCACTGCCGCTGTAAAGCCTCTATTGCCTTTGCCTTAACATTGTTGGCGTCCTCATCCGTGGTCCCGGCAACGGGAACATATTCCTTGTCAAATATATCTCTTCGGGCCTTCGCTTCCTCAAACTCTTTCTTATATGTGGCCAGCAGCTTCTCATTCTCTCCAATTTTCTTCACAAGCGCGTTATAGTCTGCCTTCATTGCTTGCAGCTCATAATATCTGGCGGTATCGGCTCCCACCAAGCTCTGGCTTTGAATGGTAAAGGTTTTGTTGTCCGCTTGCATCTTTTCCAGCACTGGCCGGTCGCTTTCAATCACCGCCTCAAGCTCACGGACACGAACGTTGGCCATCACTACATCGGCGGTAAACGCCCGTCTTTCAGCAAACCATTCGGATTTGCGGTTTTTTACCTCGGCATTATAGTTCTGGCGGAGCTCACTCAACTGGAGTTCCAGGTGGACCATTTCCGCTTCGATAACAGCCTGTTCGGCCTCGAGGCGTTCATCGTCGGGTGCGGTATTGACTACGGCCACTGTCTCACCGGCACTGACTGTATCAAACAACTGGACAGGAACGCTTTTGAGACGGGCCCTGCACGTTAGTCCGACATTGTACACCCGGGCCTGGGCCATGCCTACGACTTCATAACGCTGCGCACGATGAGAAAAAAGCACAACTACACACACCAGCGTGGCGAACCAGACCACGACAGGCAGAAGGTGCACCCGTAAACCCATCAAGTAATCTCTGGAGCTTATCTTTTTCATATTACGTCGGCTCAAACCTCCAGCAACTGTTCCTGCATCGTCAGGTTGATATTCTCAATGCCCTCAACTTTCTTGAGCGCGGACAACATCTCTGCATTCGTTGCGGCGTTTCGTATCATCAACTGATAGGCGTATTCAACCTCAGCCGTCCCGAAGCCGCTGTCCTGCGCCGATATGAGCGTGAAACTCCCGCAAAAACGCTTGAGAATACCCGGAATCGGATGTCTGGGGCCTATGTGGCCCCTGAAGCTGAACCGCAAAAAACCGTTATGCGGTTGATGCGTGCCGAAACCGGTCATATACAGATACAACGCTATCAGGCACAGAATAACTGTGCCCACAATCGCTGTCATATATCGCTGAGAGCCTGTCGCCATACCGACAACCAGCGAGCAGAAAATGAAAGAGATGTCACGGGTGTCCTTGATTATGTTACGAAAACGTATAATCGCCAAGGCACCCATCAGTCCGACCGCGGTGATTATGCTGTTGCCTATTACGGTCATAACCATCGCTACTACGACGGTAATCATAATCAGCGACTGCACAAAAGACCTTGAATAGGACAACCCACTGTGGGTAGCGTAATACACCCAGGCCAGCACCTGGCCCAGGAGAAAAGCCAACAACAACGACAAAATGATATCGTACGGGCCAAACAGCGCCGCTGAGGGAACGTCTTCCAGTATTTGCCAGGCTTTTTCCATAGTCACTACCCCACTAACTGAGGTGCACAAAACCTCAATAAAGATGAATCTTTAAGCGAAGTGGCATACTTCGATATCGACCTCGCTCGCAGCTCAAAGTACTTTACCATTCGGCTCAGCCAGAGGGGATAACGCTCGGTAAACTTTACCTCCAGAATCACGCCGCCGACAGTAAACGGATTGCGCTGCCAACCCGAGCCTCCAAGCCCGACTTCGGGTATGTGCGAAACCTTGTAGCAGAGCTCTCGGTCAAACGTAACCCGCACCCTGTTTTCCGAATCGCCTTCAAAGGCCTGCCGCATGTAACGAATCAGTATGGTAGGCCTGGCCCGGATATTGGACATATACAATTGGAACTGATTCAGCGTCTTCATATCAACATTGTAGTTTTGCGGCGGCAGAGGAAGTCCCGACACCAGATTCCGAATGTCGCTATGCATTACGCGGGTCCGGCTTTTCATAATAACTCTATTGAGCCGTCGCTTAATCTCGAAAAAGCACGGGTAATCAGGTTCGTCCGTATAACTGCGAATTCGCAGCTTGAAGCGGTTCTTGACGCCGCCCAGGCTTTCTTTGCAGAGCACCAGACCATCCGAGTCCAAATAGAGGCTCACAATCGGATAGTCACCGCCCCGCTGCAATTTGCAGTAACGGTCCACATCTATATGCTGCCGCACGAACTGGGCAATCGCCAGGGCCTTAGACTCTGTAATGTGATACTTCAGTTCAAAGCGGCACGCCAAAGTGCGGTCAACCGGCTCTGAATACTTGCTCGATTGCTTCTTTGACGCACCGACACTGCCCCTGGCGGCACCAGATCCGGCACGCTGCCCCGTAAATTCTTGTGGCTCTTCACCTCTACGCATAACCGACTTCGTCACAAAACCACCCTGCATCCAGGGAAACAAAGCTTCTTAACTCTATTTATTTCAGGCTCTTATAGCTTCAGTGCCGCATTAATTGGGACACATACCCGTTCTAAGATGCGCAAGACAAACTTCCGGTAACGCTTTTTTGGGCTCTTTTAATTCTTCGCCCCTATTGTCGAGAATTCTTACCTTACCTATTCTAACACACACACCGCATACAAGTCAACAGTTTTTTCCCTCAAACCAGCGAATCAGGCCGCTTTTCTGCGGATTACTCTGGATATCCCCGTTTTCCACCTACAACTCACTCTCCCGGCGAGGGCACAGCGGCGGTCCAGTTGTTGGGGTCGTTGCCGTAGTTGGCCGGTATTGTGCGAGTGAGCGATTTGCCACCGCCATCGGCCTCGGTCGGCCAGAAGTCCACGCCGCTGGGACAATCCTCCGGATGCAAGCCGTCGCTGTAGTTGACCCTGTCAACCCGGATGTAATAACGCGTATCGTACTCATCCACGTCGCCCGGCATTGAAAGCTCCACCTTCTCGCCCGCATTGCTCAGGTTGCCGCTGTACGGACCAAGCACCACAACGCCGGATGGCGGAATGCCGTACCTCGACAGATAGGCTGTCATATCCTTCACCACTAACAGATACCCGCCGGCAGAAATGGTCACTTCGTTCGGCCAATCCGGGAACGTAAACTGGATTCCGTCCGTGAATTTCCACGGAAGGGTCTTGTCGCCATCGTACAGTTTCACCGGCGCCGGGCTGATGTTGCGGAGCTCGATGTACTCGTACCTGTCATTTTCGTACGAGCTGCCGGCTGGCCAGTCGGGGTTGTACATAATCTCGTTGATGACGATAGGCCCGACCTTCGGATAAGCGTTAGGCAGCCACGGCGTCGCCACGCTCATAGCAACGAAGTTATAGTTGCCGGTGCTCCGCTTGAAGTATCTGCCGAACGATACATCCGCCTCCGAGGCGCCGAAATCTTCCGCCTCCCGGTAGCCCGTCAAGACATCGCTTTCGGCGGAACTCAGGTACACCGCATCGCCGTTCTCACTCAGAGCGAAGCCGCTGATTCGACCGGGGTCGGTGCTGAGCTCGCCGAAATTCGTATCTTCACTGAAGACCAGATATTTGTCCGCTCCAATCTTCGTCCCATCGGCTATCCTGTATTTCTTCAACGCCGAAGCACTGTCACTAAGATACCAGCCGCCGATGTCGATTTGCGCATCTGTGGTGTTGTATAGCTCAATCCAGTCCCCAAGCGTGCCGGGCGAGTGTGCCAGCAGCTCGTTAATCACCACGGCCCCCGGATTGGGTATAATGCCGCTGTCGTCTTCGCCGGGCGAGCCGCCGTTATATGCGCTTGCCCGCCAGGAGTCTTTTTCGCCCCAGCTATTCGGGTCGGTATTGGCCGGGTCTATTATGGTCAGGGAAAAGCCCTCGCCGTCGGTGATTGGACGCCAGTCGTCTGAGTACTTGAAGTCTTGAATAGTCCGGCCAATGGCGTCAGCCAGCTCGATCCTCTCCCCGCGGTTCTCCAGGCTTCCGGAATATTCGCCGGCAATGACGCCGGAAAAGCCCGGATACTGAGCAGCAAAGACTGTATGGTTCTTAACGACCACCACGTGCCCGCCTGCTGCAAGTTCCAGATCGCCAAAGGTGAAGTCGATTCCGTTGGTGAAACGCACTAAGTTCAGGTTTATTGGGCCCGGGCCGATGTTCTGTAGCTCGATGAATTCCTCATTAGCATCGCCGGGGTCGTTCGTATCCTGCGGATGGTACATAATCTCGGCGATCCGCAGGCTTTCCGCAACCGGCCCGACCGCAAAAACCGCCTCGTTCAGCGCGCTCCACGTACTGCCGCTCAGCGCGCGGGCCTTGAGACACGTGCTTTGCGTAAGGTTAATCGGACCGGTATAGTCAATCGCACTATCGGAAACATTGCCCGATGTGTGCTTGCCGGCTTCCAGCTCGATACACATTAGAAAATCGGAGCTGTTCAATGCGTCGTTCAGGCCGTGGATAGCCAGCAGATTATTGCCCGTTTGCAACTCGCCCAGGTGGGCGCTAATATCGAAGTTGTCGAACTGAGCCCCCGCCTCGCGGTAGGTATCGGCCTCGGAGTTCCACTCCGGCTCTCCGGAAAAGTTGATCTCCTCCAGCTTCGTACCATTGAGATAGGCGATAAAACCATCGTCATAACGCATCTTCAGCGTCATATAGTTGAAATCGCATGGGTCACCGGCAAACGTAAAGGGAATACGGATATAACAGGACGTGTTCACCTCATCCATCGGTGTTTTGACGTCGATGTCGATGTAACTATTGTAACCCGAACCTCTGTCGTAGCCCACCCCGCCGCCACCGCTGATCCACGTGCGATCATCAAAACCATAATCACTTCTCCAAGTGTCATCACCGGGATAAGTTTCGGTGGGAATAATCACCCTCTTGGCTTTCTCCTCGTCCAGCAGTGTAGTGGTCGTTGACGAACCGCCCCCACCAGCAATGACCCACGGGTCGGCCCCGTCGATGGTGTACCAGATCGCCCCTGCCGGGGCCGTCATCGACAGCGGCTCAGTCGGGGCTATCTCGCCGCCGTGCCGGCTGAACACAGGCGCATCGATACTCGGAAAGAGTCCCTCGTTTCGCAATTGTTGAATAACTTTATCAGTTCGAATATTGCCCCAATCGAATTTAATCCAGTTAACGGATTGTTGCAGGGTATCGGGAGTGTAGTTTAGATTATTTGAAAACTCGTTTCCCTCCACTCTCCATCGGGCACATTCGGGGATAATTATTCTTTCTATGCGATTAGTCAACTCAGTGAAATCGGCTTGAACCCTGGCCGGTGTAAGCATCCCGTCATTGAAGAAGTGTTTCTGGGCACGATCTGCAAGCCGTATTTTGAAATCTTCGTGCTGTCTTAATGCGGGGAACATGTTGGCCGGTCCACCGTTATCGATGGTGCTTGCGTTCAACCTACGCATAAGGAAGTCATTATCCCACATAAAGAACATGAATTTGTTGCCGGCTTCCCGCCTGCGGCCGGCGATCCAGTTGTGCATTGAATACCAGTCATGATCATTTCCCCCGTAGAAGTTCAAGAGCATATAGTCGATATAATTATCAACATCCATGTATTCTTTTACGATTTCGTAGTTGTTAGTGTGGCCAACCATGTAGTCCCAGGCTACACGGCTTCCCTCCGCAACAAAAATACCACTCCGACCTTTCATAATATCATAATCTTCTTCGTCGCCGCCTAAATAAGTAGCCATATA
>CAYWOD010000007.1:0-38482 GCA_964459805.1 uncultured Pirellulales bacterium | reverse complement strand
GAATCACCCCAAGAATCCATGAGAGAACCTACGGCGGAGCCGTTTAGTACAAGCCGTTGTTAGATTTTGACTTTTTTGTAAAGTACTGTCAATACAGTGCTTACGGAACGGGCATTTTTGGCGAATTGGCAGATAATGGGGTTTCGGGTTGTATGTTGGTTGTAGGCGCCGACGGACGAAAAGAGTCCCTGCGCTTGTCAAGCGTAAATGGGACCGCCGTGACATCTGATCTAACGTTATAGATTACAAGCATTTAGACACCCAAGGCCGTCTTTAGCGTTTTCGGCTATTTTATGCTATCATACTCCCTCTGCAACTGGCTTTTTCATGTTTTGGAGGAGTTTAAATAGGTCTCATGGACAAGAACCACGATGACCAGTGCGCCCGCGTCAAGGACCCCAAAATGGGGCTTTTTTCATCCGCAAATTCACACAACCAGCCTACAACCCGAAACCCCGTTATCTGCCAATTCCGAAGAAAAGCTCGTCTCATAAGTACTCTATTACCAGTAAGTTATGCGAATAGCAAGATTTGTGCAACGGCTTCAATGGACGTCGCCAATGCCCCCGCGAGACAACTCTTCTGGGCAGGGTCCCAACCTCCTGATGCGCGAGTCTGGGCCAGTGTCAATTCTCACTTTTCTGCCTTCTCTATATGGATGTGCAGAGTACTGAACACCCTGTTGTTGATTGCTTTTTCCAAAAAAAACTGGCAAAATCTTAAACCGTGTGGTGAAGAACAGTTCCTGGGCGAGGCAACCGCAAAGAACGAGATGGTGATGCCGCCGGAGACCTCTTGTAAACGCTGTAGAACTGTTCTGAAGCGACATGTTAATCCATGCAATTAGCCAACCTCAACCTGCGTTCATGCGTAGAAAAGCCGAATTTCCGCCGTTCCAAGAAACATATTGATGACAAATGCAGGCTCACCCAAGATTACGATCGGGGCGTTGATCTTACGGCATTACTGCGCGGCCCCGCCAATAGCTCCTCAACCCCCACACGCCATCCGAACCGGCATGCAACCTTTTTAAGACCTTGGTCCCAATCATCTTTAATGGGGGCAGAGAACCCCTTTATCAGAAGAGCCGCTCCCCTCTACGACCTCTGGCATAGCAGATATGTCCTCGAAGTACTTTGCTATACACCTGATGAATGGCGGAAACTGAAGGACAAACAGGGCATCCTTCTAAACCCCCAGCAAGAAAGGATACGTCTGCTGTAATGATTACAGAACACAATGATAGCGGCGCAAGCTATTTAAGCATGCAATACCAAAATATACTCAGGGCATAATATTATTGGTGATGTCATGGCAAAGAAGAGGTGTTTTCAATTCATCGTCAAAGACAACGTGCAGGATGTGGGCCTGAGATTGGCGATAACCAAACTGATCCCTGATGAACTGGACGTCAGAACGGACAATCTACCGGAGGGCTCAGTCAGGGTAGTGGTGCGAGGGTATAAGCAGGACGTTATGAGATTCTGGAAGGCGTTGCAGCAGCAAGTCCTGGGCAAGGCAGAGAATCCAACTTTCTCAGGGCCAGCGCCTATGACTACATTGTCCATAGAGACAGACCGGTTCTTCCACAAGCTGCAGTGCGAACAGATGGGAAAATTTGTTGACGTTGGTTTGCATATGAAAAATTCTGTCGACGCCATGAGTTCGAAGCTGGATGCACTACCTGAAAATATGGCCAAGGAAATAGCGAAGCTCAAGAGAAACAGCTTACTGTAATGAGAAGTTGTAGCCTACGAGAAAATAGCTTGCCCTTCTTGCTTCACCGACCTGGGAACCCAGATACTTCATTTCTGGTCCTGTATTCGCAGTGGACACCCTTCCCGTCATTGGCCCACCGCTCTATCACCTTACCAGCTTAATTTATGGTGCCCACGGCCCCAGACCTTGGCTTTTGGTTTATGGAGATAACCATCAACACGATTGCGGCTATAATTGGCGTCAAACTTCCCGAACATTGATTTCTAATACACATCATCGGGCCTGAGACCGTTCAGCGTCATATGCGGGCGCCAGTTGTTGTACCAAGTCTCGAATTCGGCGCAGAGGAGCACCAGGTGATCAAAGCCCTTGATGATCGCTGCACGCTCGAGCCATTCGTATTTCAGGGTCTTGATGACTCTTTCGGTGACAGCGATGGACCCATGTTTTCCTATGGCTCCCAGGCGTGGCTTCACATTCCATCGGCGCAACAGCTCTGCAAAGACGCCCCCGGTGAATACGCCAGCCTGATCCGAAATAATGTGTTTGGGGGCTCCATGTTGTTCAATGGCACTTTCCAGCGCATTGTTGATCCATCCGGCATTGCGTCCTTCCAGGGGGGCTACACAGACGACCTTACGAGAGAAATGGTCAATCACAACGCAGATGTGAATAGGCCATATTCCCCAGTACCGCACCTCTGTTGTATCGAGGGACCAAACATGATTTGGATACCAAGCGGGAATTGAGCGAGCCTGTTCATCTTCGGTCTTCTTCGGCTTCGCTGATGATCCGGGAGTTTTTCGAGGTTTGGGCCTATTGAGGATGTTGCGAACCGTGGAGGCTGAGATGAAGATATTCAGCAATCCCAGCTGATTGGCGATCCGAACACGTCCCCAATGGATGTTGGCTTTCGTGAGCTCCCACACGAGAGAGGCGATCTCCATCGGTGTCTTGTTCGTGGGATGGCCGGATGGCTTCGAATCTTCGATTCTGTGCAGCCATCGGTAGAGCGTGGATCTGGCGATGCCAAAGTACTCGACGACTTTGCGCTTGGGAATCTGGAAGGCTTCCACCTGCCAGAGGACGAGAATTCTCTCGTGAACGGTGTATCGGGGATTCTTGCCTCTTTTGTTGAGCTGTTTCTTAAGGATGGATACCTGCATCTTGAGCTGGTACACCTTGTCCTTGAGGAAGAGGATCTCCTGGGCCCTGGCGTCGGTGTCCATGGCCGCAAGGCGCTTAAGGCTTTTCTTACGGACTCTTCCTGAGAATCGAGCCGCCAGCAGCGCTGCTTTGACGATCAAGGAGACGGCATAGGTGATGATGTCGAGGTTCTTGTTCATCAGGCCCGTCAAACCTCCTGCAAGGCATGTGAATAATCTGTTTCTGGGTGGGATTATAGCAGAAAACGGGCGAGATTGCGATTGCCGAGTCGCGGGGCGTAAGTGCCTGTATTTCAACGGGATACGTCAGATGTCATGACGGTCCCACTTGCGGTTGACAAGCACAGCCTGTCCCATCCCGGGAGCGATGTAGCTAGAATCAGTTGCAAATTAGTTGCAACCGCATCCGCCTAAAAAAAACGGGACAGGCGTAAATGCCTATCCCTAAAGATGTTACCACAATAGCGGGGGCAGGATTCGAACCTGCGACCTCCGGGTTATGGGCCCGACGAGCTACCAGACTGCTCTACCCCGCGATCATTAACTCGTGGTTCGTCTCTTGTGATTTGTCGCTCGTAGTCATTCGGAGCAACAACCGACAAATGCCAAGATAAACTACAATATCATAAAGTGCGTTCACTATCAAGAACGGCAAAAGAAATTATAAATTATTGCGGATTTCGGCGGCGACGGCCTCGATTTTTCCCTCGGGATACTTGTGAGCCGGCCAGCGGTCGAAGACACCGTCACCGGCATTGCGAGGGATAATGTGAAAATGCAAATGCTCAATCAACTGGCCGGCGGCCCTGCCGTTATTGCACAACAGATTATACCCATCGGAATTCACAGCGCCGGTCACGGCGTCGGCGATCTTGCCAAGCCGTGAGGCGATCTCGCCCAAGAGCTCAGGCGGACAATCGTGTAGTTTTTCAAAGTGCTGCTTTGGAATAACCAAGGCGTGGCCATCGCTTACCGGGCCAATATCCAGAAACGCAAGGACGATTTCGTCTTCGTAAATTTTCGCAACCGGGATTTGTCCGGCCGCCATTTTACAAAAAATACAATCATTTGCGCCCATTGCAAGGTTTTCCCGTAAAGCACACGTTATTTTTTCTCTTCGGCCCGGTCTGTCTCGTCAATGGCTTAGGAGGACTGCCGGTCTTCGGCCTGGTCGGTCTCTTGTGCTTGAGCAGTTCCTTTGGGTTCGTCAGCTTCTGCGACCTCAGGCGCTTCTACAGGCTCGCCGGTTCCCTGGGCGTCGGCAGCTTCTTCACCTTTGGAGACATCCCGGGGCTCGGTGGTCTGTTCGAGCCGGGCAGCTTTCTTTGCTTTTCTGCGAGAGCGTTTTTTCGCGGCCTTGGTTTTCTTCGCCGGCCTTTCGTCCTCGCCTATGAGTTGCAGCAGGACAAGCTGGCCGTTATCACCGAGCCGTCTTAGAGAAAGACGGATGATTCTCGTATAACCGCCCGGCCTGTCGAGATATCGAGGACCAAGCTCGCTGAAAAGCTTCCCTACAACCGTGCCTTTTCTGACGGCCTTGCCGTCCTCATAGTCCACGACGTCACGATTGCCGAGCAGTGCGATTGCCCGACGTCTGGCTGCTAATGTGCCTTTCTTGGCCAAGGTAATCAACGTTTCGGCGAACGGCTTTACCTCTTTGGCCTTTTCGATAGTGGTCGAGATTGTTTCGTGCTCAAACAGCGAAGCGACCAAATTTCGTCGCACAGCCAAGCGGTGCTCGCTTGTTCGACTTAACCGACGCCCTGCTACTCTATGACGCATATTGTCAAATTCCCCTTATCCATTACTACCGTCTTAATCGGTTTGAGAGTAAGCCGTCAAGACTGATCGTCAACATCAACCATTCCCAGCGCCAAGCCTATGTCGGCGAGTTTCCTTTTAATTTCCCGCAGAGAAGTTTTACCAAAGCTGCGGATTTTGAGCAATTCCGGCTCGTTCATTTCCACCAATTGTCCAACCGTCTCGATTTTCTCGGATTCGAGGCAGTTGCTTGCTCTTACGGAGAGTTCCAGCTCCTGAATGGGCATATCGAGTCTTTTGACCAATTCCTCATCTATTTCATCTTCTTCGGGCACTTGTTCGGTGATCTCGCCGGCGACGGTTTCTTCTCCGACTTCGAAATACTGCACGAACGGATTGACGTGCTTTCGGAGGATTTTGGCGGCCTCGACCAAGGCCATCTCAGGACTGATGGTTTTGTCTGTCCAGATTTCCAGAATGAGCCTGTCGTAGTTTGTGCGCTGGCCCACGCGGGTATCTTCGGTCCTGTATCGGACCCTTGTAACCGGTGAATAGACGGCATCGAGCATGATTCTTCCAATTTCCTGGTCGAAGCGGTCTGCGTCGGCGATTCGCTCGGCAGCCGGGACGTACCCGCGGCCGTTCTCGACGACCATTTCCATCTCGAAATTCACGTTTTCGGTCAGAGTAACCAACACCATATCTTTGTTTATCACCTCAATAGCTGGGTCGGCAACGATCTGGGCTGCGGTGACGACGCCGGCCTTTTTTGCCGAAACGCTCATTATCTTTGGCCCGGTGCTCTGAAGGCGAATGACCAGATTCTTAACATTCAGAACAATGTCGGTGACATCTTCCATCACTCCCTTTACCGAACTGAATTCATGGTTGACGCCGGTTATTTTGATTGACGTCACTGCGCTGCCTTCCAGAGAAGAAAGCAGGACGCGTCTGAGGCTATTTCCAATAGTGGTGCCGAAACCGCGCTCGAAGGGTTCGATGAAAAACTTGCCGTATCTATCACTCGATACACTCGTGTCTTGTTCAACACGAGTCGGCAACTCCAAACCACGCCATGTAACTCGCATATAGGCCTCCGGTCTAAGATTTCAATATCAAAAGTGAAATGTCGAAACGAGCCCCCCTAACGTCATTGCCGGGTCCGGGTCGCCAACTTGAAAGAAGCCGGAGAACTCTTTCGACTTTACGTATTATCGTTGTCTCTTGCATTTTATTTTTTTAAGCGAGCTATCTCGAACAGAACTCCACAACCAATTGCTCCTCAACAGGAATCTGCACGTCGGTTCGGCTCGGCAGTGCGACAATGGTGGCTTCGGGTTTCTCACGAACCAGTTGCAGCCAGCTTTGAGTAGTATAATTGGGATTGGTTTCCAACTGCTCTTTTATTCTTTTGACACTTTTTTCGGACCCTTTGACCGTAATCTTGTCACCGATTCGGGTGGTATAATCACTGACATCTACTTTACGCCCGTTTACATAGATATGCCCGTGCGCAATCAACTGCCTTGCGGCCTTGCGTGATGGAGCGAAATTCAACTTGTAAACGACATTGTCCAAACGTCTTTCCAACAGTTGCAGCAGGGTCTCCCCGGTATTTCCTTTGATGCGCTCGGCACTATGGAAATACCTCATAAACTGTCTTTCGAGCAGACCGTAATATCTTTTGACTTTTTGCTTTTCGCGCAGCCGAACAGCGTATTCACTGTTTCTTCCTCTGCGCCAGCCGTGCATGCCCGGCGCCAAGTTACGCTGTTTCTTTTCGACCGGGCACTTCGCCGTTTCGCATCTGATGCCTTTTAGCATCAGCTTCATACCTTCACGACGGCATTGTTTACAAGATGAACCCAGGTAACGTCCCATCTTTTCTGTTTATCTCCAAAAAAAGCGCTTGGTGTATCGGCGTTTCATACTCTTCTTCGCTTGGGCGGCCTGCATCCGTTGTGCGGCAGCGGCGTAACGTCTTCTATCGAAGCGATTCGCAAACCGGCTGCCTGCAGGGCCGAGATAGCGGACTCCCGGCCTGAGCCGGGCCCCTTGACTCTGATCTCGACCTCGCGCACGCCGTTACGCATGGCGGCGTTGGCGGCACGTTGTGCGGCCTGTTGGGCGGCAAAGGGCGTACTTTTGCGAGAGCCCTTGAAGCCGACACAGCCGGCGGAACTCGAACAAATAGTATCACCATCGGTATCCGTAATGGTAATCAACGTATTGTTGAACGTTGCCTTTATGTGCACAACGGCCCGGACAACATTTCTTCTGACTTTTCGTTTTGAACTTTTCGCCATTATTCTTCCAGTACTGTCTAGTCGGTTGATCCGTCCTTTTACAGGTCGTCAAAGCCGTTTTCAACCGGCGTGATAGAAATCTTAGCGTTTTTCCTTAATACCCTTCTTGCCGGCGACCGTTTTTCTCGGGCCCTTTCGCGTGCGTGCATTGCTTTGTGTGCACTGACCTCTAACTGGCAAGCCCCTTCTGTGGCGAACGCCCCTGTAGCACTGTATATCGCGAAGACGAGCGATATTCTGAGCAACCTGCCGGCGGAGCTGGCCTCCGACTATGTAATTCCGGTCGATTATCTGCGTTATCTGGCTGAGCTGGTCTTCGCTGAGTTCGCCGGCCTTTGTGCTTTTTTCGATCCTGGCCTCCTTCAGTATCTGTTGCGAGGTATGCTTGCCAACACCAACAATGTAGGTCAACGAGATCCATATCGATTTATCATTTGGAATATCGACACCAACTATACGCGGCATTTTAGCTCCTGTTCCAATCGACCATTCTGCAAGTGACTCATCCGTTAGCCTTGGCGCTGCTTATGTCTGGGGTTTGAACAAACCACGCGTACAACGCCCTTACGACGGACGATTTTGCAATTTTCACATATACGTTTTACAGAACTTCTAACTTTCATTTTCGATATCTGCTTTCATAACTTCAGTTCGCCGCTACTAATGGCGAAGCACTATTCGGCCCCTGTTGAGGTCATAGGGCGACATTTCAACGACGACCGTATCGCCCGGCAAGATTCGAATGAAGTGCATTCGCATTTTGCCGGAGACGTGCGCCAGGATCTTGTGGCCGTTCTCCAATTCCACCTTGAACATTGCATTCGGCAAAGCTTCGGTCACTTTGGCTTGCAATCTTATTGTGTCCTTCTTTGCCATTTCTTGTGCTCAGCAATTCGCGGCGAGTGATATGCTCGGCCACGGGCATTCACCGCCTTTTTAGAGTCAGTATCTCACAACCATTATCCACTACAACAATTGTATGTTCAAAATGAGCCGAGTAGTTCCCATCTTTGGTAACTACCGTCCATCCATTTTTCAGCGTTCGCACTGCACTGGTTCCGGCGTTAATCATCGGCTCAACCGCCAAAACCATTCCCTCGGCCAGGACAAAGTCATTGGCCAGCAATTCGTCGCTGACGAAGTTTGGCACTCTCGGCTCTTCGTGCATTTCTCTGCCAATACCGTGACCGACAAAGTCCTTCACGACCGAAAAGCCGGCCGATTCAGCGTATCGCTGCATTTGAGCGGCCACATGGCTCCATTTTACCGCGGGCGCACAACTCTCTATGGCAATATCAAGAACGTGCTTTGTCGCGTCCATGAGCCTGTGCTGTGCGTGCCGGACCTGGCCTATGGCAGTCGTAATGGCGGCATCACCACAATAGCCATTGAGTCTAACGCCAAAATCAATGCTCAGGATATCGCCGTCCTTAAGCCGTGTGCTATCCGACGGGATGCCGTGAACAACCTGTTCGTTAATCGAGGCGCAAATTGCACCAGGAAACGGAACGCGAGCCTGCGGACTGCGCACACCCTTGAACAAAGCCTCTGCTCCGGCATCGGCGGTCATTTCCAAAGCTACGGCGTCCAACTGAGCGGTGGTTACTCCCGGCTCAGCAATCTCTTGCAATTTTGAAAGAACATCAGCAACAACGGCACCTGCACCACGGATTAACTCAATTTCTCTTGCACTGCGAAGCGTAATAGCCATTTATCTTTATATCTCTATTCTGGACCTCAGTTCACGCTTCACATTCTGACGAGTGTCTGGAGTTTCCGGAAAACAGAAGCTTTTACCTCGTCAGGGTCTTTATCAGCCTCGATGTCAAGAACGGCGCCATTGCTTCTATAATACTCCACCAGCGGTTCTGTCTGCCGGTGGTACGTTTCGAGTCGATTCGCCACTACTTCGGGGCTATCGTCCGGGCGCCGCACGAGTTGGGCGCCATCGTGATCGCAGAGGCC
Organism: uncultured Pirellulales bacterium; assembly: GCA_964459805.1. GTDB lineage: Bacteria > Planctomycetota > Phycisphaerae > Sedimentisphaerales > Anaerobacaceae > DAOVRL01. The sequence continues at coordinate 29,565 of CAYWOD010000007.1, read as the reverse complement.
CTCGACCTTTGGCCTCAAGTTCTCGAGGTGGTACACAGCCCCACATTTCGGGCAGCTTCTTCTGCCGGTCATTCGCCCCGCCACGATACTATCATCGATTTTCAGGTTCAAAACGGCGTCAATAGCACAGCCGTTGCCGGTCAATGCTTGATCAAGCTCGATGGCCTGATTAACAGTTCTGGGGAAGCCATCGAGGATGAACCCGGCCGAGGGGGCCTGGTTTACCGCTTCGGTCATCATCTCAATTATGATTTCATCCGGCACAAGCGCCCCGGAATCCATGTAGCTCTGGGCCTTTCTCCCCAGTTCGGTTCCGTCGGCCCTATGGCGTCGCAGAATGTCGCCGCTGGACAAATGCAGCAGCCCATACTCGGCAACGATATTTTTGCACTGGGTTCCTTTGCCCGCACCGGGAGCACCCAACAGGACTATTCTCATCCGTAGGCTCCTTTTATCCTGCCGGCTCCGCTGAAACCATCGTAGCTGCGCATCAGGAGGTTTGCCTCTATCTTCTGAACCAGATCCAGCGAAACACTGACAACTATCAACAACCCTGTGCCGCCCAAGAAGTTTGCAACTCGCCAATCGATATGCAAGAACGTAGCGACCAGAGACGGTACAACGGCGATAATGGCCAGGAACGAGGCCCCATAAAAAGTGATTCTGGTCATCACCGCTTCCAAATAATCAGCAGTTCTTCGTCCCGGTCGAAGGCCCGGTATGAAACTCCCTGCGTCCCGGAGATTCTTGGCCATTTCCTTGGGCTGGAACTGGACGGTGACCCAGAAATAAGCGAACAGGAATATCAACAAGACATACAAGACATTGTACGTATAGCCACGGAAGTTGAAGGCCCCCTGCAAAGTCCGAAGAACTGCCGAGCCGGTGAACCTGTTTGCCAACTGACCAATTATCACAGGCGGGAACATCATAAAGGCCGAGGCAAAGATTATGGGCATCACTCCGCCGTGATTTACTCGCAGTGGCAAGTAATGTCTCTGGCCTCCGTAGATTCGCCGTCCCCGCATTTGTTTTGCCTGCTGGATGGGTATCCGCCGCTGGCCCTGGGTAATCAATATTGCACCGGCAACGACAAACACGAAGGCGGCGACAAGGAACAACACCTTATCCAAACCTACTGCGCCGGAGGCCGAGGCGCCCACGCTGAAGTCTATATCCTTCCAGAGCTCGCGTATTGCCCAGGGCATTCTGGAGATGATGCCGGCCATAATTATCAAGCTGATGCCGTTACCGATGCCGTACTCATCTATCTGCTCGCCGAGCCACATCAGGAAGACAGTGCCGGCCGTCATACTGACAATGCCGAATAACAGGGTCCGACCGTACCAATCAGAAGTATAGATCAGTCCTTTGCCTCCCAACAACTTCATAAACATCAGGGATTGGATAACACATATCAGCACGGTTAAGTAACGGGTGTACTCCTGTATCTTTTTATGTCCGGTCTGGCCTTCCTGTCGCAGTTTCTTCAAGGAGGGGATTATCTCACCCAGCAGCATAAGTATAATCGAGGATGTAATATAGGGCATAATTCCAAGGCCAAAGAGGCTGCTTTTTTCCAGTGTTCCGCCAGTGAACATCTGCATGTACTCAGCGGCTCTACTGAGGGGCGTATCAGCGGCGCCTCTCGATTCGGCGATGCCGGCTATTGCAGCCTGGTCGAAGCCGGGAACCGGTATATGGAAACCGACCCTGTAAATTATCAGCAGGGCAAGGGTAAAGAGAACCTTGTTACGCAGGTCCCGGATTCTGAATATGTTAAGTACTGTTCCAAGCATTATTCTACATCCTGTACTTCACAGTTCACAGTTTTCTGGGCCTTAAACGCATCACACACAAACATCAAATCACTTTCGCCGTTCCTCCGGAGGCCAATATTTTATGCTCCGCGGTTTTACTGAATTTATGAGCGGCAACCTGGAGCTTTTTGGTCAGATCTCCGTTGCCAAGGATTTTGACTTTACTCTTGAGGCTATCGATCAAGCCTGCGTTTGACAACTGCTCAACACCCACATCGGCACCATTGTCGAATCTTTCCAGTTGTGCGACGTTTACGATTTCACAGCGTTTTGCGAACTGATAGTTGCTAAAGCCTCGTTTTGGCAACCGGCGAAACAGAGGCATCTGGCCTCCTTCGTACAGCGTAAGGGTGGAAAATCCGGCCCTGCTTCCGGCGCCTTTGTGCCCACGGCCACAAGTTTTTCCGCGGCCGCTTCCGGTGCCTCTTCCGATGCGTTTGCGAACTCTATTTTTGCCCGCTATAGAAGTTATTTCGTGATTCAACATTTAAGTCACCCAACTGCCTTTTTGACAATTGTTAAGCATTTATTTCCACGCCCCTGAGAGATTCGACCATATCCTTGGTGCGTAATCTCAACAGTCCGTCAAGCGTGGCCTTGACAACATTCTTGGCTGAGGTGCTCCCATAGACTTTTGTAAGAACGTCCTGAACACCAGCGTATTCGAGCACGGCGCGTGCGCTGGAGCCTGCGATAACACCGGTGCCCGGGCTGGCCGGGACCAGTGCAATTTTCGTAGCCCTGTACTTGCCATCCACGCGGTGCGGGATAGTCCGTTCGGCCAAAGCGATCTTGTGCAGTGACTTCTTGGCGTCTTTAACTCCTTTCTCAACCGCCAGCGGGACCTCATTAGCTTTGCCATAACCGACACCGACAGTGCCCGCACGGTCGCCAATAACAACCAGCGCGGCAAAGCTGAACCTGCGACCGCCTTTTACCACTTTTGAACAGCGAAATACCTTTACGACCGTATCCTCCAACGGCTTTTCTTCCTGGTCGGATAGTTTAACGGGTTCTGCTGCCAATTTTCTTCTCCAAACAATCGCCTGTTACGTTAGAAAACCAGTCCGGTTTTTCTTGCCGATTCTGCGAGGGCCTTAACCCTGCCGTGAAACTTATAGCGATTTCTATCAAAGCAAACACACTTAATGCCGACACCCAGAGCTTGCTTTGCGACGGCCTCACCGACGATCTGAGCGGCGTTTTTGTCACCGGAATTGGGCAACCGGTCCCGCAAGGACTTTACTCTTGTGCTTGCGGAAACGAGTGTTGCTCCTGCGGTATCATCTATGATCTGGGCGTAAATATGCCTGTTCGAGCGAAACACGGACAGTCTCGGCCGCTCGCGCGTTCCAAAGACTTTTTTTCGCACGTGATACCTGCGTCTAATTGCCGCTTTTCTTATCTTGTCAATTCGCATAGAAACAATATCCCAACTACACCGCTCCGGAAGTGAACGCTTTGCCGACCTTGCGCCGCACGTGCTCATCGGCATAGCGGATGCCTTTCCCTTTATACGGTTCGGGTGGTCTAATTCCTCGAATGTCGGCGGCGAACTGTCCGAGGAGACACTTGTCGATGCCGGCGACAGTGAACCTCGCCGGGACGTCGTTGCCTCTGGTCGCACCGACCTCAATGTTTACCTTTATGCCTTTTGGTATTGACAACTCCACCGGATGGCAGAAGCCCGCCTGGAAGACGAGTTTTCCACTCTGCTCTTTGACATTGTACCCGGTGCCGTACAATTCCATCTTCTTGTCAAAACCTTCGCTGACGCCGGTTACCATATTTGCGATCAGCGCCCGCATTGTGCCATGCAACTGCTTGGCCTGGCGGTCCTGCGGATTTTCATTTTCGACGAGTATTTTGCCGTCGGCCTTGTCAATTTTGACCTTAATTCGCGGATGACAGTCCATCTGGAGGCTGCCGAGCGGACCGGAGACCTTGAGAGAAGGGCCTTTCTGCTCGACAGTAACGGCCTTGGGAACAGCAATGGTTTTCTTTCCAATACGACTCATTTAGCTAACCGTACAAAGTATTTCGCCGCTCACGTTTGCCTGGCGACAGTCCTTATCACTCATTACACCTTTACTTGTTGAAACAATCGCGATGCCCATACCGCCTAAGACGCGGGGCAAATCGGCGACGGAGGAATAGATTCTGCGGCCGGGCTTACTTGTTCGTGCTATTTCGCTGATGATGGAGTTCCCTTCACGGTCATACTTCAGTGCTACCCTGATTATTCCCTGATTGCCGTCATCTATCCGGTCGAAGTCCAGGATATAGCCTTCCTTCTTGAGCACATCCGCTATCCCGGCGCAGATGTTCGAGGCCTTGATATTGACGTGCTGCCTGTTTATTCGGGCCGCATTGCGGATTCTCGTGAGCATATCGGCTATAGGATCACTTAAGCTCATAGTCTCGTATCTCGTATTTCGTGTTTCATAAATCGCTTCTTGGAACTACACTTCACAATCTGCACATAGCATTTTTTACCAGCTGGCTTTCCTTACACCGGGTATCTTTCCCTCATTGGCCAAGGTTCTAAAGCAAATCCGGCAAATCTTGAACTTACGATAAACAGCTTTGGACCTCCCACAAAGCCGGCAACGCGTATATTGCCTGACGCGAAACTTCTGTTTCTTCTCTGCTTTGTTTTCGAGTGCTTTGGTTGACATCCAAACGCTCCAAATTCCCGTATTCTTTTTTTGCGCTTTATGCTTGGCCCTGTTGCGCTGCGGTGTTCCTGAACGGCATCCCGAAGAGCTGAAGCAATTTCTTTGCCTCTTCGTCGGTATTTGCCGTCGTCACAAATGTTATGTTCATGCCCTGCTGAAACTCAATTTTGGCCGGGTTGATCTCTGGAAAAACGCTCTGCTCGCTCAGGCCCATAGAGTAGTTGCCCCTGCCGTCAAAGCTCTTCGGGCTAAGACCTCGGAAATCTCTTACCCGCGGGATCGCAAGATTGATGAGTCTGTCCATAAATTCATACATTCTGACACCTCTGACAGTAACTTTCAGACCCGTTTCATTGCCCTCACGGACCTTGAAATTGGAGACGCTCTTTTTGGCCTTGCAGGCGACGGGCATCTGCCCGGCAATCATCGTAAGGTCCTTCCTGGCCAAATCCAGAAACTTTTTGTCCTGCGTTGCCCTGCCTATGCCCATGGAAATGATTACCTTTTCCATTCTGGGCACGGCCATAAAATTAGTGTAGCGAAACTCCTTGGTCAGCTCCGGAACTATCTTGGACTTATACAAATCTCTTAAACGCGCCATCAAACACCCTGTCGTACAGCTATTCTATGATTACCTTTTATGGTCTTTCCAAAAATCAACTATCGTAAAACGCTCTATTGCGTATCTTAAATCTCGGTACCGTCGGCGAAAACGCGTTTCTTTCTGCCATCCTTACCAACTTTGTAACCGACCCTGCCGCCTCTTGAGCTTTTTGTATGTACGGGCAGGACGTTGCTTATGTGGATGGGCTGCTCAATATTTACCCGACCTCCCTGGGGGTTCTTGCGCGAGGGCCTGACGTGCTTTTTGGCTATGTTGAGACCCTGGACAACAACCAGGTTCTTTTGGGGTATAACACGCAGGACCCTGCCAGTGGCGCCTTTATGGTCACCGGCAATAACCTCAACAGTGTCATTTTTTTTCACGTGTACGGCCATTTCCTGCACCTCGTATCCGGCTTGGCAGCGGCACTTAGACCACTTCGCCGGCCAGTGAGATTATTTTCATATAGTTTTTTTCACGAAGCTCGCGAGCTACGGCGCCAAAGATTCTGGTTCCTATCGGGTTGCCGTCGTTGTCAATCATGACGGCGGCGTTGCTGTCGAACCTCACGTAGCTACCGTCGGACCTTTTCACAGGGCTTTTTGTGCGGATGATAACACACTTGTGCACTTTCTTGTCATCCAATTGACAAGTCGGCAGTGACTTTTTTATAGCAACGCAGACAACGTCCCCTACGCCTGCGACCGGCCTGGTGCTCCTGCCGCGGGACCCGCCCCTTCCGAGGACCTTAATGCACAACGCCGACTTAACGCCGGAGTTATCGGCTATATCCAACATTGTTTCTTGCTGAATCATACTTCGTATCTCGTTGCTCGTAACTCGTATCGCAAATATCGATTCACGCTTCAACGGCCTTTGCGACGACCCTCAAAAGGCGCCAGCTCTTTGTCTTACTGCGCGGCCTGCACTGGGCAATTTCAACAAGGTCGCCAAGAGCGCTTTGATTCTGCTCGTCGTGCACGCCGATTTTTGTTGTCCGTTTGACGTATTTGCCGTACTTTGGATGCTTGACTTTGTAGTCAATGGCAACCTTAACGGATTTATCGCCGCTGTTGCTGATCACCACTCCGGTTAAAGTTTTAAGTTTTCGGTCCTGCATACTCGATTTCCAATCATCAATTGCGCTTGGCAAATCGTCACTGACTTTGGTGTATTATGGTTTTTATCCTTGCAATGTCGCGTCTGACATTAATCACAGCTTTGGAATCCTGGAGCTTCTCCGTAACCGCCTGCGAGCGCAGATCAAACAGATGCCTCTGGAACTCTTCCAGCTTGCTCTGGAGCTCGTCCGGGCTCATTTCGCGGTAGTGCTGTGCTTTCATTTCAACTTTTCCTTTTTACGCCACAAAGGCGTCAAGACTCCTTGCTACAACGAATGTCTTCGCTTAACAAACCTGCATCTAATCGGCATTTTGTGAGCGACCCTGATGAGGGCCTGCTTTGCGACATCTTCAACTACTCCGCCGATTTCGAAGCAGACCTGTCCGGCCCTGACTCTTGCGACCCAGAAGTCGGGTTCGCCTTTGCCTTTGCCCATTCGGGTTTCCAACGGTTTTGAACTTACCGGCTTATGTGGAAAGATCCTGATATAGACCTTGCCTTCGCGATGAAGAAAATGAGTAGCTGCGACGCGGCCGGCCTCGATGTTCTTGGCGGATATCCAACTGCCTTCGAGTGCCTGCAGGCCGTACTCGCCAAACGCCACATAATTACACCTCGAGGCGTTGCCCTTCATTGTGCCTCGCTGGCTTTTGCGGTGCTTAACTCTTTTCGGCATCATCGCCATTTGTCAGATCCCTACAAAACTAAACGTATCATGGCACTTTCTTTCGCAAAAAAGGCTACTTTGGACTTTCCTCAGCAGCGTTTGCCTGGCCGGTGTCGGGTTCGGGCTCCGGCGCAGGTGCAACTTCGGGTTGTGTCGGCTCGCCAGCCGATGCACGTTTGGCGGCGCGATTGCTTTGCTTTTGCCTTGCGGGCACAGCTCTACCCCTGCCGCCACCGGTCGGCGGCGGTCCGCCGCGCCTGGGCGGACGGCGACGCCGTCGGGCCTGCGGCTCAATTTCCTCGCCGAACTTGCCCTTGTAGATCCAGACTTTAACGCCGATTGCTCCATAGGTGGTTCTCGAAACTGCGATGGCGTAATCGACGTTGGCATCAAGCGTATGCAGTGGAATACTGCCGAGCTTTTGGGTTTCCTTTCTCGCCATTTCAGAGCCTGCAAGCCGTCCCGAGCATATAATCTTGACTCCCTTGGCCCCGGCGTTCATCGCGGCTTCGCAGAATTGCTTCATCGTGCGTCTAAACGACGCCCGCTTGCTGAGCTGCTCGGCTATCGCTTCGGCAACCAAGGTGGCATTGAGGTCGGGCTCTTTTATCTCGATAACATTGACGCCTACCTTTCGGCCGGTCATATCCTCAAGCTCTTCCCGCAGGCGGTCAACTTCGCCTCCCCTGGGTCCGATGACGACACCCGGGCGAGCACTGTGCAGCGTTACTTTGACTTCATTGCGTGTTCGGATCACTTCGACCTTTGCTACTGCGCCTTTAGGCATAGTGCGGTTGAACTTCTGATCAATAAATCGACGGATTTTCTGGTCCTCGACGAGAAAATCACCGTAATTAGCTTTGGGCGCATACCAGGTGCTCTGCCACCCAAGCGTTATTCCCGTTCTAAAACCAATTGGCGATACCTTCTGCCCCATAATCTCGTATCTCGTAATGCGCTGCTATTTTTGTTTTTTTGCTATATTTGCGTAACTGTTATATGTATGTGGCAGGCCTTTTTGCGGATGGGATGCGCCCTTCCTCTGTCTTTCGGTATCCATCTTTTTGTACCGATGCGGACTCCTGCGTCATCAACCCTGGCCTGGCTCACATAAAGATTATCAACATCCGCCCGCTGCTCGTCGGCGTCGGCGACGGCGGTCTTGAGGACCTTATCGATCATGGTGGCGGCGCGTTTTCTTGTGAATTTCAGGATATCCATAGCGTCTTGAACACTTCGGCCGACTATCAACTGCGTAACCAGGCGGGCCTTTCGGGCAGAAATCGGAGCAAAGCGATAGGACGAACGCCAGTCGGCGAGGTCATTTTCCTCGATACCCAAAGCGGCCGCCAGGCGGCGAACATCCTCTGCTCGCGGCTTTGGCTTGAAAAGGCCCCTTTGCCAGTTCATAATGGCTACGGCGGCTTCTCTTTCGTTGAGACCCGCCCTGGCAAGGTGGCCGGCCAACTGCTGCACGTCAAGCTGCCGCAGTTGGCAGAGGTCTTTGAATTTCTCAGCACTTAACATATTTCGTATCTCATGATTCGTGATTCGCTATTCGATCCACGATTTGTCATACACGCTTTGCTACTTTATTCTCTTGCTCGAATGTCCTTTGAACGTCCTGGTGGGCGAGAATTCGCCTAATTTGTGGCCCACCATATCCTCGGTAACGAAGACTTTGTGAAATATCTTGCCGTTGTGGACCAGAAACGTAAAGCCCACGAACTCCGGGACTATCGTACATCTTCTTGCCCAGGTCTTTATTGGCTCGCGCGAGCCTGAATCAGCCTGCTTGTTGACCTTGATGAACAGCTTTTCATCGACGTAAGGTCCTTTTTTAAGAGATCGTCCCATTTTTCACATCTCGATTTTTCTGTTGAATCGCGCTTTTAGAAGCCTAACCTTTTAGCCCTTTTGCTCTTGCGTCGTCGAATAATTCTCTTATTGCTTGGATTTCGTGGATTTCTGGTTTTTCCACCTTTTGCGAGGACACCGGTCGGCGAGCATGGATGTCGTCCACCGTTCGCCCTGCCTTCGCCGCCACCCATCGGGTGTGCTACGGGGTTCATTGCCTTTCCCCTGACGTGTGGCCTGCGTCCCATGTGGCGTTTTCGCCCCGCTTTGCCGATACGCACGTTCTGGTGGTCGGGGTTGCTGAGCCGGCCGATGGTTGCGCGGCACTCCTTGCGGATCGTGCGCATTTCGCCGCTCGGCAAGATAATCGTGACCCAATTCCCCTCTTTGGCGAGGATTCTCGCAGCGTTTCCGGCCCCTCTGACGAGTTTTCCGCCCTGGCCTGCCGTCATCTCGACGTTGTGAATCTCGAGGCCGGCGGGAATCGCAGCCAGCGGCATTGAATTGCCGATCTTGGGCTCACAGGATAGGCCGCTTTCGAGGCGGTCGCCGGTCTTTGTGCCCAGCGGCGCCAAAATATACCTCTTCTCGCCGTCGGCATAGTGCAGCAGAGAGATGAAACAATTCCTGTTGGGATCGTATTCAACGGTCGCCACTGTTGCGGGGACGCCGTCCTTATTGCGCTTGAAATCGATGATGCGGTATATTTTGCGTGCTCCGCCGCCCCTGAACCGAGTGGTAGTAACGCCGTGATGGTTTCTCCCGCCATTCTTCTTGATTCGCTTGCAGAGCGACTTCTCGGGCTTGTCAGTGGTCAACTCGGCATAGTCGTTGACCGAGCTGTTTCTACGCCCTGCACTTGTTGGTTTATAAACTCGGATACCCATAACTCGCACCCCGTTATTCGCCTGCGGCGTTTTAGAACAAATCTATATGGAAGTCAGGCTTGAGATATACAACGGCCTTCTTCCAGCTCGATGTCATACCAAAGTTTCTGCCTCTGCGGCGATACTTGCCTCTGCGGTTGGCGGTTCTTACTTTCTGAACTTTAACGTTATAAATTCTCTCAACAGCGTTTCTTATCTGTGCTTTGTTAGCTTTGCTGTTTACCTCAAACGAGTATGCTCCTTTTACATTGGCAAAGTGCATTCCCTGCTCAGTAACCAAAGGCCGAATTATTATGCCATAATCGTCCACAGTGATACCTTCTTAGTTCTCACTTGCCTGGTCTTTGTTCAAAACCGACAAGAACGCCTCTTTGGTGAACAGCACTTTGCTGTGACTGCAGATATCGCCGGCGTTCAACTGCTCCACCGGCATAACGGCCACTTTCGGGACATTCTTAGCTGATTTGTAAATGTTTTCATCATAGTCACCGGTGGTTACGAGGCAACTGCGTTCGATTTTCAAGTTACTTAGAACGCTCAAGAAATCCTTTGTCCTGGGCCTTTCAAAGCTCAGCCCGTCAACCACGACGATGTTGTTGCTCAGGAGCTTTGCCAATATTGCCGAGTCTCTGGCTAATCTTCTTTGCTTTTTTGGCATCCGTTTGCCGAAATCTCTAAGCCCTTTGGCAAAGGTAACGCCACCGCCGACGCGTTTGCCGGTTCTAACGTTGCCGATTCGGGCATTTCCGGTGCCTTTCTGTCTGAAGAGCTTTCTGCCCGACCCGGCCACCATGCTTCTGCTTTTTGTGGCGGCTGTCCCGACTCGCTTGTTGGCGTGATACATAACTATGGCCTGCTTGAGCAGCGGGTATCTGACCGAGCCACCCAAAGCCGACTCATCGACCTTCAAGCTCTCAACTTCCTGGCCATCGGGATTGTACACGGCCAAATCTATCATCTCTTATTTCCGTTTTCCATATACTCAGGCCCTTTTTGCAGTTTGCACGATACAGTAGCCCCCGGCCGGGCCCGGTACGGAACCTTTAACAATCAACAGGTTCTTGTCTTCATCTATCGCAACCAGCTCGTGGTTCTTCGTTGTGACCCGGCAGTTGCCCATGTGCCCGGGCATCTTTTTGCCCCTCTTGGGTCCACCGCCGTGGCCGGCATTGCTGGCAAAGCTCGATATTGAGCCAGGGGCCCTGTGTTTCCGTTCCGTGCCGTGCGAGGCTGGGAACCCCCCAAAACCGTGACGCTTCATCACACCGGCAAACCCTTTACCCTTGCTGGTACCTACAACGTCCACGAATTGGTTCTCGACAAAGACCTCCACGGTAATAGAATCGCCCGGCTTGTACTCGGGTTCGGCGTCATCCGGCAGCCGCATCTCCCTAACGAGCCTCTTCGGCATCGTATTGGCTTTCTGAGCAGTGCCGATTTGGGGCTTTTTCCTGCGCGAGGGCTTTACATCATCAAAACCCAATTGAACGGCATTGTATCCGTCAGTTTCTGTGGTTTTGACCTGCATTACAACGCAAGGCCCGGCCTGTATCACGGTAACGGGCAGCAACTCGCCCGATTCGGCGTAAACCTGCGTCATTCCTACTTTTTTTCCCAATAACATCGCCATAACACTACTACTTCAGGCACCTCACATTTCGCATCGGATCCCAGAGATACGATCCGTGCTTAACGAGACATCGAATTAGGCCTTAATCCTGACAAAGACTCCTGCGGGGACAACCAAACGGTTCAACACCTCAACCGTTCGCGCGTTTGCCTCATGAATATCAATGAGACGTTTGTGAGTCCGAAGCTCGAACTGCTCACGCGATTTCTTGTCGATGTGGGGACTTCGCAACACCGTGTACCTCTCGATTCGCGTGGGCAGCGGCACCGGACCACTGACGCGGGCATTGGTCTTCCGGGCGTGCTCTACTATTTCGCGAGCAGAAGCATCAAGAGCCCTGTGGTCATAGGCCTCCATTCTGATTCTAATTCTTTCAGTTTCAGTAGCCACAACTTTTCCTCTGCACCGCTGAGTTTCGCCAAGCCAGGCTTGTCCCCGGCAAAAAGCAGCAGATCACGCAGAACATTTTATCGGAAGTTGACAGTCTCAAGCATATAAGAGCCTGGAGTATATCAACTTATAACTCAAGAACAAAACAAAAAAGCACCCTTAGCCTGCAGTAATTCTGCAATCAGCCAATTCAGTATTGTCGATTTCGGCAGGAAAGGCTTTTTCGAATTCGCCTTCCTTATAGGGGTTCGGGTTCGGACCTTTTTGGCCCTTCCAAAGCCTCTTGTCGGCTTCTGGTGCACCCCAAAGTCTAACAGACTGCTCACTAACCATCCGTGACCATCATATTACAGATATGCCACAGCCCAACTGGTTTTTCGCAAAGTCGTCCGTGACGATGCTCGCTACGGCTGAAAACCCCGAATGTTATCATAGGAACAGGCCGCTGTCAACAAAATGAGATAAAAATTTTGAAAAAATGCAAAAAAGTTGTCCTTCTCAAAGTATTATTTGTTTTGCAATCTGGTCGGGGATCTTTTCGTAGGTCAGAGGCTCCATCGTGAAGGTTCCTCTGCCCGCTGTCGCACTCCTAATCTCGCTCGAATACCCAAACATCTCCACCAGAGGCACCTTGGCATCGATGACCTGCATATTTCCGTGTACCCGACAGGCGGTGATCATGCCTCTTTTTGCAAGCAAACTGCCTTGGACAGCCCCGAAATTGGCCTGGGGGACGATTGCCTGAAGTTTCATTACCGGCTCAAGCAGTACCGGTTCTGCATCCTTGAGGGCCTTTTCAACGGCGATAGCCGCTGCCTGCTCAAAAGCCAGAGCGGAAGAATCCACAGAATGGAACGACCCGTCGATTAACGTAACTCTAACTCCCACAAGAGGATAACCCGCCAGCACACCACAGCTCAGGGCATCTTTTGCTCCTCTTTGGACATCGGGGATGTATTCTTTTGGCACGGCATCGCCCGGGGCCTTGGACTGAAATTCGATATCGCGGCTCCAGTGGCCGTCTTCGGTCAAGAGCGGCTCAACAGCCAAAACTACATGCCCATACTGGCCGTGACCGCCTGTTTGACGAATGAATTTGCCTTCTGCCCGGGCTGTTTCAGTGATGGCTTCTTTGTATGCGACGCGCGGCTTGCCGACCCTGATGTTGACCCCTTTTTCCTTTACGAGCTTATGCTGGAGAACTTCCAAGTGGAGCTCCCCCATTCCACTGATGACCGTCTGGCCCGTTTCGCAGTCAACTTTACATTCAAAAGTCGGGTCTTCGCGCTTCAAAGCGGCAAGTGCATCTGTAAGTTTCGCCTTTTCTGCGGCGGTTCTGGGTTCAATCGACATGGTAATGACCGTCTGCGGAAAGGTAATATTCGGCAGTGAAACCGGCTTTTGGGGGTCGCAAATCGTATCGCCGGTAAGGGTTTGCTTTAGGCCTACAACCGCCACGATATCACCGGCTGAGGCTGAATCCTTGATTTCTCGCGCGTTTGCGTGCATTTCAAAGATTCTGGTAACATTTTCGCGTTTGTTGCGATTTACATTCAAGACCCTGCGACCGGATTTCAACTTGCCCTGATAGATCCTCAGAAAGTTCAAATCGCCGTGTGCGTCGCTCGTAATCTTGAAGGCGAGCGCGACCATGCTGCCATTTGGATCACACTTGACGGGTATCTTCTTATTCTTATCGGACGGCTTATGTCCTGTCAGGACAGGTTTATCCAACGGCGAGGGCAGGTATGCCAGGACACCATCAAGAAGCCTCTGTACACCGATATACTTCAAGGCCGAGCCGACAAATACCGGCTGGAGCTTGTTGGCCAGAGTTCCCTTCCTGATTGCGCGGTCAATCATTCCAGCCTCAACCGGCTTGTCGTGGACGTAGGTATCCATCAGCTCCTCGTCATATTCGGCTGCCAGCTCGATCATCTCGTTTCTTCGCTGCTCAGCGTCTTGCAGCAGATCGGAAGGGATCTGCGTTTCTTCAAAAGCGGCCCCCATTTCTTCGGTTTTGTAGAAGACCGCCTGCATTCTGATCAGGTCGATCACGCCCGCGAAGCAATCGCCGGCTCCGATAGGCAGTTGCAGTGGCGCCGGATTGGCCAGCAGCTTGTCGCGAATACTCTCAACAGACATCTCGAAATCGGCGCCAATCTTGTCCATCTTGTTGATAAAGCAAATACAAGGCAGGCCGTATTTCTGACCTTGCCTCCAGACGGTTTCGCTCTGCGCCTGGACTCCCTCGCTGCCGTCAAATACGGCAACGGCGCCATCGAGGACCCGCAAAGACCTTTCGACCTCGGCGGTGAAATCAATATGGCCCGGGGTATCGATAAGATTGATTTCAAAGGCCTTCCAAGGGCATTTTGTGCAGGCACAAGTGATGGTAATGCCCCTTTTTTGCTCTTCCTCCATAAAATCCATAACAGCGGTGCCGTCGTGGACCTCCCCCATTTTGTACGTTTTGCCGGTATAGTAGAGTATGCGCTCGGTAACCGTTGTTTTGCCGGCGTCAATGTGCGCCATAATCCCAATATTACGCAGTTTTCTCAGATTGCTCGCCATTACTCGCGTCTCTTAACTTATACGGGCATATCGCGAACCACACAGCGATTCACGAAGCTGATAAAAAAACTGCCACAGTCATCTTTGCAAAGGAACCGTGGCAGTTATAGACAGTAACTGTTACCAGGCGAAGTGGGCAAACGCCTTGTTCGCCTCAGCCATTCTGTGGACGTTTTCCCTGGTTGTCATTGCACCGCCGTGCTCATTATAAGCATCTATCAATTCGGAAGCGAGGCGTTCGCACATAGGTTTCCCCTTTTTCGTCCTGGCCGACTGAAGTATCCACCTGAAAGCGAGCGACTGCTGGCGCTTCGGGCTTACCTGCATCGGTACCTGATAACTGGCTCCGCCAATACGCTTGCTGCGAACCTCGATCATGGGTTTGGCGTTGTTTATGGCCTTTTCGAACACGTCGAGGGCCTGAGTATCGCTGATTTTCTTACCTATGATCTCCATAGCATCGTAAAAGACGCGCTGGGCGGTGCTTTTTTTGCCGTCCCACATCAGACAATTAATGAACTTCGAGGCCAGCTTGCTATCGTACTTCGGATCAGGCTTCAACTGTTGACTTGAACTCGTAAACTTTTTTGCCATATTCTCGTTCCTGGTCTTTTGCGGCTTGGATTACGCCTTACTTCTTTGCGCCGTACTTACTTCTGCCCTGTTTTCGATTAGCCACACCGGCACAGTCGAGCACGCCGCGGACTATATGATATCGAACACCAGGCAGGTCGCGAACCCGGCCGCCGCGAATAATAACGGTGCTGTGCTCCTGAAGGTTGTGATCGATGCCGGGAATGTAGGCGGTGACTTCCTTGCCGTTTGTGAGCCTGACACGAGCGATTTTCCGCAGAGCGGAGTTCGGTTTTTTCGGCGTTTGAGTCCTCACAATGAGGCAGACACCCCGCTTTTGGGGCGAACCACTGATATCGGAGACTCGTTTTCGACCCTTCGATTTTGCTCTTGGACGTCGGACTAACTGGTTTATAGTTGGCATAGTTCGTATCTCTTACAGCACAATAATAGATGTTTTAGCTGATACCCAAAGCTTCCTTGACGGCGGCTTCGGCCTTTGCCTCGGCTTCTTTGGCCTCGCGGACTTCGGCGAATTCGACGAATTCCTTCGGCAGCGGCGCCTCTACAAGGTGCTTGACCTTTATATCCAGATGCGGCTTGAAGGCGGTTCCGGCCGGTATAAGATGGCCGAGGATAACGTTTTCCTTCAGACCGTGGAGCTTATCTACCTTACCAGCCAAAGACGCCTGAGTCAAGACCTTGGTTGTCTCCTGGAAACTCGCCGCAGCGATGAAGCTCTCCGACCACAACGAGGCCTTGGTAATTCCCAAGAGCAGCGTCTGTGCTGTTGCGGGCTTGGCCTTCTTGCCCTTTGCGGGCGCGCCGCCGATCATCTCGACCTTTTCGTTGATAGTGGCAAGCTCTTTCTTGTCTATAACCTGGTCTTCTTCGATGTCGGTCACATCGCCGACGCTCGAAATTCTAAGGCTATTGGTCAGTGTGTCATTTTCTTTTCTGAAAACGAACTTATCAACAACCTCGCCCGGCAGGAACGAGCTGTCTCCGACGAACTCGATTTCGATCTTGCGCATCATCTGGGAGCAAATGATTTCAATGTGTTTGTCATTGATATTGACATTCTGTGAGCGATAGACATTTTGGATTTCCGCAATCAAGTATCTCTGGAGCATTTCCTCGCCCTTGATCCGCAGGATATCGTGCGGCACGAGCGGCCCGTCGGTCAGCGCGTCACCGGCCTCGGCAATATCGCCGGTATGGACATTGAGATGCCTGTCTCGCGGAACGTGGTGCTCCTTCTCCATCTCGCTTTCTTCGTTGCGAATGATAATCGTCATTTTGCCCTTGCGCTTATCACTTCGCAGCTCAACCCTCCCGCTGATCTCAGCCATCGCCGCCGGATCTTTCGGCTTTCTCGCCTCAAAGACCTCAGTGACCCTCGGCAGACCTCCGGTGATATCCTGTGTACCCCCGGTGGCCCTGGGCTGATGAGCGAGCAACTGGCCCGCCTGAACCTTCTGGCCCTCGATGACCTCGATTCTTGCTCCCGCAGGCAGATAGTGCACGTCGAGTATTTTGCCCTCTGAATCTTCTATGATAATTTGCGGATGCTTATCGCCCTTATGCTCGATGACGACGGGTTTGCCGGCCTGGCCTTTACGCTCTTCTTCAATTTCAATCGTCTCGCCTTCAACGATATCTACAAACGCAATTTGACCCGGTACTTCCGCTAAGATTGGCCTGCGGTGCGGGTCCCACCAGAATAAGCGCTTGCCCGATTCAATCTTGTCACCATCGTTTTTTAATATGTGAGCACCGTATGGCACCTTGTACTTCTCAAGCTCGCGCCTTTTGTCATCGAGAACCGCGATCTCGCCATTCCTTTTCAGAGCTATCCAACCCGCCCTGACAGGCCTTTCAGGTGTCTCGTCCTTATCCTTTCTTTTGATCTTATCAATTACGAAAGGCTTCTTTCTTTTATCCACAAAGTCGGCACGGTCTTTAACGGGATTGAGATCGCGATACTGGACGGTGCCTGAATGTGTGCTAAACTGCTCTGACTCAAGGATAGCTCTTTCGGCAACGCCGCCGGTGTGGAATGTTCGCAAGGTCAACTGGGTGCCCGGCTCGCCGATTGACTGTGCCGCGACAATGCCGACAGCAGAGCCTTCCTCGACTAACCGGCCTCTACTCATATCCCAGCCGTAGCACTTCGCACAAATACCAAACGGACTGTCGCAGGTCAGCGGACTTCTTACTCTAATGGCATCGAGGCCAAGGGCTTCGACCTTCGCCGCCGCTTCGGGAGTAATGACCTCGTTTTCTCGAACGATCATTTCGTCGGTGATTGGATTACGAATATTGTCTCTGGCGGTCCTGCCTATAATCAGTTGCGAAAGGGGCACATCAACCTGCTCGCCCCTGCTGACTACGCTCTTGGTGATTCCCTGGAGCGTCTGGCAGTCGCGCTCGATGACAATTACGTTTTGGGCCACATCGATAAGCTTGCGCGTGAGATAGCCGGAGTTTGCGGTCTTCAGGGCGGTATCAGCCAGTCCCTTGCGGGCGCCATGCGTCGAGCTGAAGTACTCAAGGACCGTCAATCCCTCGCGGAAGTTTGATTTGATTGGCGTTTCGATAATCTCGCCGCTGGGTTTGGCCATTAGCGCCCGCATTCCGGCAAGCTGCTGAATCTGATCGACACTTCCTCTTGCACCGGAATCGCTCATAAGGTAAATGGGGTTCAGGTAGGGTGTGCCGTCTTCGGTAGTATCTTCCTTGAGGCCCCGCATCATTTCGTTGGTAACAGCCACGCGGGCGTTTGTCCAGGCGTCAATAACCTGATTGTAGCGTTCGCCCTCGGTGAGGACGCCGTCGTTGTAGTTCTTATAGATTTTGCCGACCTTCTTTTCGGTTTCCTCGATGATTTCCTGCTTTCTTGGGGGTATTTTCAGGTCTATAAGGCCAAAGCTCAGGCCGGCGAGTGTGGCGTACCTGAAGCCCAAATCCTTTATTTTGTCGAGCAGCTCGACGGTCTTGGCAGACCCTGCGAACTTGAAACAGTCGCTGATTACCTGGCTTAACTTTCTCTGAGACATCGTCTCATTGTAGAAAGGCATTCCCTCAGGAAGCATATCATTAAAGATGCATCTGCCCACCGTGGTCTCGATAGTTTCGTATTCAGACTTCTGAGGCTTTGCGGCCCGTACCGAACCGGCATCGGCATTTGACTTTTTATCGCCTGGTGCAGGCTGCGGGGTCGAGAGGCCCCTTGGAATGCGCACCCTGATCTTTGTGTGCAGCTTGATTCTGCCCGTTTCGTGTGCCATCATTGCCTCGAAAGGATCTCTGAAAGCCGGAATCCTTTGGTCGTGAGGGCCTTCCTCCCACTCGCGTTGATCGAAATGAGTCAAATAATAGTTGCCCATCACCATATCCTGAGAGGGTCCGACCATTGGCAAGCCGTTTGCCGGTGAGAAGATATTGGAGGTGGTCATCATCAGGACGTGTGTTTCGGCTTGCGCTTCGACGCTCAGCGGCAGATGCACGGCCATCTGGTCGCCGTCGAAGTCGGCGTTGAATCCTTTGCAGGCCAAAGGATGAAGCATAATCGCGTTGCCTTCGACAAGTACCGGCTCGAAGGCCTGGACGCCCATTCGATGGAGCGTGGGAGCGCGGTTGAGCAAGACGGGATGCTGATGAATCACTTCTTCGAGGATGTCCCAGACCTGCTCGTCACGCCGTTCGATCATTCTCTTGGCGCTTTTGATCGTGTCGGCAAGTCCGTGCTGTTTGAGTTTGCGGATAATAAAAGGCTGATAGAGCTCGAGGGCTATTTTCTTCGGCAGGCCGCACTGATAGAGTTTCAGGTTGGGCCCCACGACTATTACCGACCGAGCCGAGTAATCAACGCGTTTTCCGAGCAGGTTCTCGCGGAATCGGCCCTGCTTGCCCTTGATCATATCGGTGAGTGATTTCAGAGGCCGATTGTTACTTCCCAGCACCGGTCTTCGGCAGCGCCCGTTGTCGAGCAGCGAATCCACCGCCTGCTGAAGCATACGCTTTTCGTTACGGATAATGACGTCCGGGGCGTTAAGGTCGATAAGCTTTTTGAGGCGGTTGTTACGATTGATGATTCGCCTGTAGAGGTCATTGAGGTCGCTGGTGGCGAAATTGTCCCTTTCGAGCAGAACCAGAGGACGCAGGTCAGGGGGGATGACGGGGACAACATCGAGCACCATCCACTCAGGTTTATTGGTGCTGTTTCTGACTTCATTGACGGCTTTGAGGCGTTTGGTGAGGTCTTTGATTTTCTGCTTGCTGTTGGTCTTTGACATGGCCTCCCGGAGCTGTACCCCGATAGCGTCGAGGTCAAGATTCACCAGCAGCGCCTTGACGGCCTCGGCGCCCATAAGGGCCTTAAATGCACTGCCGTATTTGTTGGTTGCCTCGCGGAATTCTTCTTCGCTGAGCAGTTGGCCCGGTTTCAGAGGGCTCTGGCCCGCATCGGTGACGACATAATCCTGGAAGTAAACTATTTTCTCGAGGTCCGAGCTTTTCATAGCCAGGAGAGTTCCAAGGCGATTGGGTATGGCCTTAAAGAACCAAATATGCGCCACGGGCGCCGCGAGATTGATATGTCCCATCCTCTTGCGTCGAACGCGGCTATGTGTGACCTTGACTCCGCAGCGGTCGCAGATTATCCCCTTGAACTTCGTGCCTTTGTACTTTCCACAGGAACATTCCCAGTCCTTTTCAGGCCCGAATATTCGCTCGCAGAACAGCCCATCCTTTTCGGGGCGATAAGTGCGGTAGTTAATCGTCTCGGGCTTTCGCACCTCGCCGAAGGACCAACTGCGAATATCATTGGGACCGGCCAAAGAGATTCTGACCGAGCCATAATCGTTAATGCGATCGTAAATATTTCCTAACATTTAAGGCCCCTTACAATTGACAATTGATAACTCAATAATCAATAGTCCTACAGAGCGGTGCTTCCCAATCGTTTCTTCTCAAGCTGTATATTCAAGCCCAAACCTCTTATCTCATTGCACAATACGTCAAATGATAGTGGGGTGCCCGCTTCGAGGCTGTTTTGCCCTTTTACCATAGACTCATAGATTTTCGTTCGGCCCTCGACGTCATCGCTTTTGACGGTGAGCATTTCCTGGAGGGTATAAGCGGCCCCGTAGCCTTCGAGAGCCCAGACTTCCATTTCACCGAATCTTTGTCCTCCGGTTCTGGCCTTGCCGCCCAGCGGCTGCTGGGTAATCAGGCTGTAGGGACCGGTTGCCCTGGCGTGAATCTTGTCGTCCACGAGGTGGTGCAGTTTCATCATATAGATATATCCGATGGTCGCCTTCTGGTCGAACGGCTCTCCTGTTCTGCCGTCATACAATTGAGTCTTCAACGTCTTCGGGATGGTCACGAAGAACTCGTCGGCAGGCGGCACCTGTCCCTGTTCTTCGACCTGGGTTGTTCTTTTAACGACACGGTCGTTTGCCTCAGCGGTTAATGCCTGGATGTCATTTTCGGTGGCCCCGTCGAACACAGGGGTAATAGCTTTGAATCCCAGCACTTTCGCCACCCAGCCGAGATGCGTTTCGAGGATCTGGCCGACGTTCATTCGGCTCGGTACGCCGAGAGGGTTGAGCAAAATGTCAAGAGATGTGCCGTCTTCGAGGAAGGGCATATCCTCTTCAGGCATAATCTTTGCGATAACGCCCTTGTTGCCGTGGCGTCCGGCCATCTTGTCGCCGATTGACAATGTCCTTTTGATTGCGACGTAAACCTTCACCATCTGCAGGACACCGCTGGGCAGTTCGTCGCCGTGCTTCAAAACCTCGATTCGGCGGGCCTTTTCCTCCTGAGCTTCAGCTATCTTGACCCAAAACCTCTCCACGATCTTCTGGACATCGTCGCGGGTGGCGGCCGGCTTGACCCACTTGATGTTGAAGTTCTCTATCTGCTCATAGATAACTTCATCATCGGCGCTGGCGCCGACTTTCTGACGTGTAGAGGGATCAACTATATTGACATCTAACTTTTTGTGGATGGCCTCGATCATCTGCCTGAAGATCAGGCATTCCTTTTCCCTCATCTGCTTCCGATGTTCTTTGATCTGGGCCGCGAGAGCTTTTTTCTGTTCGTCGGAGCCGGCGCCGCGCCTGGTGAAGCGCTCGGTCTTAATCACGACTCCCTCATATCCGCTGGGCAGCTCGAGAGAATCATTTTTGACGTCTTCGCCTGCTCGGCCGAATATCGCGTGGAGGAGCTTTTCCTCCGGCGTCAGCTCGGTCTTGCTCTTGGGCACGACTTTCCCTACGAGAATATCACCGGTGCAGATCCTGGTTCCCTCACGAACGACACCGTTCTCGTCGAGGTTTCGCAGGGCCCTTTCGCTGACGTTGGGAATATCACAGGTGAACTCTTCCTTGCCGAGGCGGGTTTCGCGTACTTCGGCCGTGAATTCATCAATGTGAATGCTTGTGAAGCTGTCGTTCTTGCAGAGTCTCTCGCTTACTATGATGGCGTCCTCAAAGTTGAAACCGTCAAAAGAGACAAAACCTACAAGGACGTTTTTACCGAGTGCCAGCACGCCGTCGGATGTGCCTCCCCCGTCGGCTATGATCTGGCCTTTCTGAACCCTGTCGCCAAGCTTGACTGCCGGCTTTTGGTTAAGGCAGGTTCTCTCATTCAGGCCGATGAATTTCGCGAGCTCATATTCGTCGGTATGGTTAATGACTATCTTGGTTGCGTCAACTTCAGTGACAGCGCCGCTGCCTTGGGCCCGCACGACCATGCTTGAGTTGCGGCCGACCACCGCCTCAATGCCGGTCCCGACCAAAGGCGGCTCGGTCTTGAGCAGCGGAACCGCCTGTCGCTGCATGTTCGAACCCATCAAAGCCCGGTTTGCGTCATCGTGCTCCAAGAAAGGAATCAGTGAAGCCGAAACGCCGACAATTTGCTTGGCGGAAACATCAACATAGTTTACTTCCTCACTGGGCACATGCGCCAGCTCGCCATTTTTCATCGCAAGGACAAGACCTTTTTGGATTTGATTTGTCTCCGGATCGAAGGTGTTTGGGGCGCCAATGACCGCCTTCGTGTCTTCATCAGCGCGCAAATAATCGACCTTATCGGTGGCCTTGCCGTTCTTGACTTCGCGATACGGTGTGAGCAGAAATCCGTACCTATCGATCTTTGCAAATATAGCCAAGGAGGCGATCAGGCCGATATTTGTCCCTTCGGGCGTTTCAATGGGGCAGATTCTGCCGTAATGACTGATGTGCACATCACGAACCTCAAAGCCCGCTCGCCTTCTGTTCAAGCCGCCGGGACCGAGCGCCGAGAGGCGCCTTTCGTGCGTCAACTGGCTCAATGCGTTGGTCTGGTCAACAACCTGGCTGAGCTCCCCCCGACCAAAGAAATAGTTGATGCTGCTCGAGACGCTCTTTGAATTGACGAGATCCGCGATCCGCGGCAGCTCATCGGGGTCCCTTTTCATGCTCATCCGCTCCTGGACGGTCTTGCGCAGCTTGAGCAGGCCTTTTCTGATTTCGTCGGAGGCGAGCTCCTCAATAGTGCGCAGCCTTCTGTTGCCCAGATGGTCGATGTCGTCAACCTCCCCCTCATTGCTTCGCAAGCCCATTATGTATTTCATCGTGTTTAGGAAGTCTTCGGGCCGAAGCGTCATCTCAGCCTCATCCACAGACTGCCCGAACTTTCGATTGAGTCTGAATCTGCCGACTTTGCCGAGACGATAGCGGTTAGAATCGAAGAATTTTTCGGCAAAGAAGGATTTTGCCTTCTCTTCGTTGGGCGGATTGCCGGGCCTTAGCCTCATATAGAACCTCAGCAGCGCCTGCTCGTGGCTCTGGCAATCATCCTCAGCAAGCGTGGTCAGAATCATAGTGTCCCGAACCTCGTCTATGACCTCAATGCTACCTTTCTTTCCAGGCCCGCCCTCACGTGGAATACCATAGTTTACCAACTCAGTGAGTGCCCATGTCTCCAGAAGATTATCACCACAATCAGAGATATTCTTGTGTGTGTCCCCTTTGAACTTGGTCCCTACCCCAAAGTGCTTGCCGATCCGCCCACGCAGACCTTGACTATTGGGGTCTTCGCCCTTATTTGATCCTGCCTTCCCAACATAGCCGTCATTCACTCTTCCCGTTTTAAGACTCCTGAAGAAATAAATTCCCTGCTCACTGTGCGTTTTTTTGTGTTCGTCCAGCTTTTCGATCGCAATCCAATTTGTGTTAGATTCTATCGCCTTCTTACAGTCTTGGAAAAGCTCCTCAAGCTTAGGGTTCTACTTCCACAGTTTGTCAATCTGAGCATGCGTCAGTTCCTGCGTCTTGTTGAAACGTGGCATATTCCTCTTGGAATTCTCTCGATACTCTTTCGACAGTTTTGCTTCAAGGGCTGTCAACTCGCGCTCAGGCTTTTTATCTTTGAGTGGCTGCCCGTCTTTTTCGGTAACCACATACTTGAAGGCGAATCCACCAGTGCGTTTGGCACCCTTGACTAAATACTTCTCTCGGAGGCTCTCTTGGCTCTTTTCGAGCCATACACGCCCTTTCTTACTCTTAAGCCACTTCTCCGCTTCCTTTTGGCTATGTTTCACCAAAGGAGAGGAAGCTGAAGAGATATTAGCGTTCCGTATAAGAGAGACGCGGTCACTGATTTGTGCGCCGGCTTTTACTATGATCTCGCCGGTTTCCATATCCACGATGGGCTCGACGGCCCACATAGTAGGTGTGAGTTTATTCAGAGGGACCTTTTTTGTCTGATAGAAAAGACGAAGGATATCCTGCGTAGTGCTGTAGGCAGAGTCCATCGCCCGGAGAAAAATGGTCGCCGGTATCTTGCTGGACTGGTCGATTTTGACGGCCAGGATGTCCTTGCGCGTAACGCCTATCTCAATCCAACTGCCTCTTTCGGGAATGATTCTGCCGCCGTGCAGCACTCGGTCGCCCTCTTTGCTCTCGATAAGGAAATCGACACCGGGACTTCTGTGCAACTGGCTCACTATGACCCTAATGGCGCCGTTAATAATAAACTCGCCGCCGCCTATCATAACGGGCACTTCGCCCAGGTACATCGCCTGCTCGGTCGAATCTTCGCTTTTCTTGGTGGTCAATCTGCAGTGGATTTTGAGCGGGTAGCCGTAGGTCAGACGCAGTTGGCGGCACCGCGTAGGGGTATAGTGCGGCTTCTCCAGCTCGTAGCAAAGATATTCCAGCTTCATATTCTTATCATAGCTTTCGATGGGGAATATCTCCTGAAACAGGGCCTCAAGCCCGAAGCACTTTCTTCTGGTCGGGACTACGTCCCTTTGGAGAAAATGCGCGTAACTTTTTCTCTGTATCGCAACCAGGTCCGGGATTTCAACGGCATCTCGGACTTTGCCAAAATTACGAACGGTTCGTGAGACCATCTGGTACTCCCTTCAACAGCGAACAGGAAACGCCGGTCAGTTCTCCTTCTATTTTGCGCCGGGCGCTATCTTCCCTACGCCAATTCAACAACCGCCCCGGCAGCTTCAAGCTTATTCTTCGCGGCTTCTGCATCTTCTTTACTGAGGCCCTCTTTGACAGGTTTCGGGACGTTGTCAACGAGGTCCTTGGCCTCTTTCAACCCCAGCGCCGTTAGAGCTCTTACCTCTTTGATGACCTGAATCTTCTTCTCGCCGAATTCTTTTAGAATTACATCGAAGCTGGTTTTCTCTTCTTGTTCTTCGGCCGGTCCCGCAGCGGCGGGCCCCGCCACCACAACGGCACCACCAGCGGCCGGCTCGATACCGTGCTCTTCCTTGAGATAATCACCCAGCTCTTTTGCCTGCATCAAGGTCAGGCCGACTATCTTATCGCCAAGTTTCTTGATGTCACTGCTCCACTTCTTTGCCTCCTTGTCCTCCTTTTTCTTGGATTCCTTAGCTGCCTTAGCCTTCTCGGGGGCTTTTGCTTCTTTAGCCTTCTCAGGGGCTTCGACTTCTTTGGCCTTCTCGGGGGCTTCGGCTTCTTTGGCCTTCTCGGGGGCTTCGGCTTCTTTAGCCTTCTCGGGGGCTTCGACTTCCTTGACCTGCTTGTCTTCGGTTTCTTTAGTTTCTTTAGTTTGTTCTTCTGCCATCTTCAATTAACTCCTATCATTTAGCGCCTGGTGGTAGCCGAAACTCCGTCGTCTCGTTTAACCCATTACAGGGGCAGCCACACAAGCAAACCATAACTTGCGGTCCCGGACCGTTGGGCCGGTCAGTTCCTCAAGCGGCTTTATGCCGCTTGTTTTTCATCTTCTCCTGCGATAGTCTCGATGCAGCCTGCAATGATCCCGGCGGGCGCATTCAAGGCTGCGGCCAAAGCTGCGCCCGGCGACTGTATCAAGGTGACAATCTGGCTGAGCAGCTCGGCCCTGGTCGGCATCTTTGAAATCTGCTCCGCAGCTTCGACATCAAGGGCCGCACCATCAAGAAAAGCACCTTTGACCTCTATCACAGGGACCTTCTTGGCCCACTCGGTAAGCTCTTTCGCGACGTCAACGATGCTGTCGCCACCGTAGGCTATAGTGCAGGGGCCGCTGAACAGCTCGACCGCGGCGTCCATCTGTAGACTGCGCAGCGCTTTTTTGAACAGCGAATTGCGCACGACCATCAATTTGATGCCTTTTTCCTTAAGCCGGCCGCGCATCAGATTGTTATCAACACCACCGAGGCCCCTGGTGCTGACGATGAGAAAGTCCTGGATATTCTCGTCGGCGATCTTCTTCTCCAACTCGGCCTGCAGCAACTGTTTTACGTATTTGCTCATTTTCCTGTCTCGTATCGCGTATTGCGTTGTTGTTAATGGTTAATTCAATACTCAATGGTCACGGCGGGGCTCATTGTTGCCGATATGCACACCTTTTTGATGTACGTGCCTTTTGCCGCCGACGGTTTGATCTTCTTTATATGTGCGATAAAGGCCTCGATGTTCTCTTTGAGCTTATCGGTCTCGAAGCTCTGCTTGCCGATTACTACATGGACATTGCCGCCGGCATCATTTCTGAACTCTACTTTTCCCGCGGCGAACTCGGCGACTGCGGTGGGTACATCGTCGGTCACCGTGCCGTTCTTCGGAGAGGGCATTTTCCCCTGGGGCCCGAGGACGCGCCCGAGCTTGCCAACCTTGCCCATCACCTTCGGCGAGGCGACTGCAACGTCGAAATCCATCCATCCGTCGGAGATTTTCTTTACGAGCTCATCGCAGCCTGCCTCAATCGCGCCGGCGTTGACGGCCGATTCGATAGCAGAATCTTCGCAGAAAGCAATGACTTTTTTCTGCTTGCCCACGCCGTGGGGCAGGGAAATTGAGCCTCGAATCAACTGGTCGGCCTGCTTGGGGTCGATGCCTAAGTGCAGGACACACTCCACGCTCTGGTCGAATTTTACCGACTTAAACGATTTTACTTGTTCGACCGCCCCAGCCAGACTGACCGGCTCTTTGGTCAACTGCTCGACCTCTTGTTTGTATCTTTTGCTTCTGAACCTCATATTTGGTGTCTCGTATCGCGTACAGTCTTTCACCTATAAACTACAATTAGTCAATTATTTCGACGCCCATGCTTCGGGCGGTACCCTTGATAATCTTCTCGGCCTGATCCAAATCGTAGGCGTTCAAATCCTTGAACTTGGCCTGGGTGATTTTGCGGAGCTGCTCGGTAGTGATTTTCCCGACCTTTTCCTTATTGGGGACGCCGCTGCCCTTTGCTATTTCGGCGGCCTGTTTGATTAGAACCGCGGCCGGAGGACTCTTGACCTCAAACGTGAAGCTTTTATCTGCATAGACGCTTATGACAACCGGCACGGTTGTCCCATTTAGGTCTTTCGTTCGCTCGTTGAACTGAGAAACGAACTGCCCGATATTGAGACCGTGCTGCCCCAAAGCAGGCCCTATCGGTGGAGCGGGGGTCGCCTGCCCACCCGAGGCCTGCAATTTAATCTTTAGCACTACTTTTTTAGCCATTGCTTACCTTCGTCGGTATTCCGTATGCTGCATCCCGCCGGACAAATCAATCACGGGCCGCAGGATACAAGCTACACCTTTTCGATCTGCCAATACTCTATATCCAGCGGGGTACTTCTGCCGAATATCGTTACAATCACCTTAACAATGCCCCGCTCGCTATCGATAGAATCGACGACACCTTCAAAGTTCTCGAAGGCGCCTTCGCGAATCTTGATCTGATCGTCCTTTCTGAATTCGACTTTTATGCTGGGCGCTTCTTCCGGCTTTTCGGCCTCGAGGAGCATCTTTGCGACGTCGGTATCCCTCATCGGAGTAGGCATTCCTTCGGTTCCGATAAAATCTCCGACGCCGGTGGTTCCCTTGATCATAAACCAGGCCTTTTCCGGGACGCGACCATCCTCCGTGGCCTCCATCTCCATAAAAACGTAGCCGGGATAGAGTTTTCGCTTGTGGATGGTCTGCTTGCTGCCGCGGATTCGCTTGATCTGCTCGACGGGGACCTCAATTCGCCCAATAATGTCGGTCAGACCTTCCTTTTCCACCTTCTGGTTAAGGGATTCCTTGACCTGGACCTCTTTGTTCGCCGCAACTCGCAAAACGTACCACTGCATACTATTACCTTATTCCGTATCCCACAATTAGTATCTCGGCCCTCGTTTGGGTTTGAGATACGCCTACCAATTCACATTTGGCGATTATCCGAGCAAGAGCCACATAAAGAACGTATTGAAGATGATATCCGTGATTCCCAAAAGCCCAGCCATCAGGACCACAACAATGATGACGATAGTCGTCGAAGCAACGATTTCCTGCTTGCTCGACCAGCTAACCTTTTTCATCTCACCTTCAGCGGCAATCATAAAATCAGCAACCGAAACTTTATTCACCAGCCAAAAGAGCAAAAGGGCCAAAACAACAAACAAGCCGGCGGGCACCATAGTTGCGACCCATAACGCTGTCTTGCGGCTGAAGGGCATATCCCAGGCCTCCAACTTCATGTAGAGCTGCCAACAGCCCATTCCCACGATGAGTGCACCTGCAAAAGCGCTACAGAGCCTCGTATATTTGCCCTGGCCTCGTTTGTAGATGTCAAAAGCCATATTTGAAAACCCTTTACTAACCCGGTCTCATCAAGCACGCCGGCAATCAACTCGGCAATAAGCAGGCCAGGAGGGAATCGAACCCCCAACCTTCGGTTTTGGAGACCGACGCTCTGCCAAATTGAGCTACTGGCCTATATTTTCCTTTCGCTGTCACCGCAAGGCGGGGCGGGGTCTATTTACGCCGTATCTTGTGAACAGTGTGTGCGCGTTCCTTTTTGCAAAACTTCTTGAGCTCCAGCTTCGGCGTACCTTCGGCTACACTGACGCTTGTGCGATAGTTTCTTTCCCTGCACTGGCTGCATTCAAGCCAGACATATTCCCTTTTGCTCTTCTTTTTGGCCATAAAGTCCGTCCCACCCAGCGTGGCAGCTACCTGACAAACATCTGTTTCCCCTGCGGATGCCCACCTGGATAAACTTCATTACTCCGAGCGCCTTTGCTTATGATACTCGTGGCGTTCAACAGTCAGTCCAAGATTCTTATTCAATAACCTTGATTACCACACCGGCACCGACCGTCCGACCGCCCTCTCGAATAGCAAAGCGAAGGCCTTCCTCCATAGCGATTGGGGCGATGATCTCCACTTCCATCGCTATGTTATCGCCCGGTATGCACATCTCTGCACTCTTGCCTTCGCGACTCTTGAGCGCAAGAACCGAACCGGTAACATCTGTCGTTCTGAAGTAGAACTGTGGTCTGTAGCCTGCGAAGAACGGGGTATGGCGGCCACCTTCTTCCTTGGTCAGTACATAGACCTCAGCCTCAAACTTAGTATGAGGGGTAATGCTGCCGGGCGCCGCGCAGACCTGTCCGCGCTCCAACTCTTTCTTTTCCACACCTCGCAAAAGCAAGCCGATGTTATCGCCGGCCTGGCCTTCACCAAGCGTTTTGTTGAACATCTCCACGCCGGTGACAATGGTCTTGCGTGTCTCCTTCGCCAAACCGACGATTTCGATTTCCTCGCCGACGCGGACTTTTCCGCGCTCAACCCTGCCCGTGCCGACGGTGCCGCGACCTTTGATGCTGAAAACGTCCTCGACGGGCATAAGAAACGGCTTATCCACGTCTCGCTCAGGCACCGGGAAGTAATCATCGACCGCAACCATCAGCTCGTCGACGCACTTGCAGGCATCATCATCCTTGCCCTCGGCTTCCATCGCCGCCAGGGCTGAACCTTGGATGATTGGGATGTCGTCACCGGGGAACTCATACTTGTTGAGCAGGTCTCGAATCTCCAGCTCTACCAAATCAATGAGTTCAGGGTCATCGACCTGATCGACCTTGTTCATGAACACTACAATCTTGGGCACGTTAACCTGCCGAGCCAGAAGAATGTGCTCGCGAGTCTGGGGCATAGGGCCGTCGCTGGCGGCCACCACGAGAATCGCCCCGTCCATTTGGGCTGCCCCGGTGATCATGTTTTTGATGTAGTCGGCGTGTCCCGGACAATCGACGTGGGCGTAGTGGCGTTTGACCGTTTCATACTCTACGTGCGCGGTATTAATTGTAACACCACGCTCTTTCTCTTCAGGGGCGTTGTCGATATCGTCGAACCTCTTGATATTGCCCCCGCCGGCCTTATGCGCCAGTCGCATTGTGATTGCAGCCGTCAACGTCGTCTTGCCGTGGTCGATATGCCCGATAGTCCCAATATTAATATGTGGTTTTGTCCGTTCAAATACCGCCTTAGC